>NZ_BIMR01000100.1 GCF_004306155.1 Cellulomonas biazotea | reverse complement strand
GTGGTGGGCCGGACAGACGGGAGCGGGGGTCCTCCGGGACATCCGGAGGACCCCCGCCCTGTCATGCGGTCGGTGCCGTGGGCACCTCAGGTCACGCGACCGTGCACGCCACGCCGTTGAGCGTGAAGGCCGTCGGCGCGTTGTTCGTGCCCGTGTGCGAGCCGTTGAAGCCGACGTCGACCGAGCCGCCCGCAGCGAGCGTCCCGTTCCACGCGGCGTTCTTGGCCGTCACCGCGGCACCGCTCTGCGACCACTCGGCGCTCCAGCCCTGCGTCACCTGCTGGCCGTTCGCGAACGAGAAGCCGAGCGTCCAGCCGTTGAGCGCGCTGGTGCCGTTGTTCGTGACCTTGACCGAGCCGGTGAAGCCGGTGTTCCACGAGCTGGCCGTGTACTTCACGGTGCAGCCGCCCGTCGGGTTGCTGGGCAGCGTCGAGGCGGACAGCGCCGCGGTGGCCGCGGAGATGTTGCCCGCGACGTCCTTGGCCTTGACCGTGAACGCGTACGTCGTGCCGGCCGTGAGGCCCGTCGCCGTGTACGAGGTCGTGGTCACGGTCGCCAGCAGAGTCGTGCCGCGGTAGACCTCGTAGCCGGCCACGCCGGACCCGCCGGCGTTGTCCGTCGAGGCGTTCCACGACAGCGGGATCGACGAGGTCGTCGCGGAGCCCGCGGCGAGACCCGTCGGGACCGACGGCGCCGTGGTGTCGACCACGGTGTCCGTCTTGGTCGTGGCCGAGACGGCTGCCGACGCGGCGGACGTGTTGCCCGCGACGTCCTTGGCCCGCACGGAGAACGAGTACGCCGTGCCGGCCGTCAGGCCCGTCACCGTGTAGCTCGTCGACGTGGTCGTGGCGACGACCGTCGAGCCGCGCAGCACCTCGTAGCCGGCCACGCCGGACCCGCCGGTGTTGTCGGTCGACGCGTTCCACGACAGCGGGACCGTCGTGGTCGTCGTCGTGCCGGCCGTCAGGCCAGTCGGCACCGACGGCGCCGTCGTGTCCGTGACCGTGCCGGACTGCGTGGTCGCGGAGACCGCCGTGGAGGCCGCCGAGACGTTGCCCGCCGCGTCCTTGGCGCGGACGGTGAACGAGTACGCCGTCGCGGGCGACAGGCCCGTGACCGTGTAGCTCGTCGAGGTGGCGGTCGCGACCAGCGTCGTGCCGCGGTAGACGTCGTAGCCGGTGACGGCGACGTTGTCGGTCGACGCGGTCCACGTCAGCGGGACCGAGGTCGACGTGGTCGTGCCGGCGGTGAGGCCGGACGGGACCGACGGCGCCTGGGTGTCCTCGACCGGCGTCGTGCCGCCGATGACGGGGTAGGCGTTCTTCACGAGCGTGACGAACTGCTCCTCGAACCACTGGCCGGCGAGCGGCGCGTTCGGGGTGGCACCGGTGAGCTGGTTGCTCAGCTTGGGCGACACGAAGGTCGGGTCGCACATGCGGTCGAACCGCTTGCCCTGGTCGTTCGGGATGTCGGTCGACGCACCGTCGGACTCACCCGGGGGCTTGATCCAGACGAAGGCGTCGATGTACGACGCGGCGTAGCCGGACGGCGAGGCCTCCGGGAACCGGCCGATGCCGGCACCGAGCGGGTTGCACCACGCGCCACGGTGGACGCGACGGTCGACGCGGGACTGGTCGACGTAGGTGTTGATGTCGGTGCTCGTCGAGACGGCGGTGGGCCGGTTCGGGCCGCCCCAGCCGTTGCGCGAGGTGTCGACGAGCATGCCGAGCGTCGACGGGAAGCCTGCGGCGACGAGGAGGCGGTGCATGTGCGCCGCGAAGTCGACCTCGTCGAAGTCGAAGTTCCACTCGTAGAACTTCGACGACCGGATCGGGTTGTTGTTGATCGTCAGCGACGAGTCGGGCAGGTACGGCTCCTCGAGCGGCGTCGTGTTGGCGACGTCGGAGACGAACCCGTCGATCGACGCGAAGCCCGCGGTCGTCGACTTGGCGACCTCGGCGAAGAGCGTGGCGGCGGGACCGGCGTTGCTGTCCCAGCCGAGCCAGCCCGAGTGGCCGATGTCGATGTAGTTGTAGACGTTCGGGATGGCGTGCAGCTTGTCGAGCGCGTACTTGACGCCCTGGCGGTAGTACGGCGCCGACTGCTGGCACTCCGGCTGGCTCATGTTGGTGACCAGGTTCGGCAGCGAGTCGGGCTCGATGGTCGCGGCGATCCGGATGTTCTCGTACTCCGGGTTGTCGAGCAGGTCCGCGATCGGGTCGATGTACTCGGTCTTGTACCGCGCGAGGCCCGCGTCGGTCGCCGGGAGCTCGCCGTTCGACGCGAGCGCGTAGCAGTCGCGGCCCGGCAGGTCGTAGATGACGAGGTTGAAGACGAGCGGCTTGCCCGCGGCCTTCTGCTGCGTGACGGCGTTGTCGAGGTGGAACTTCAGGCCGTTGCCGTCCGCGTTGCCGGTGATGGCGCTGATCCGGTCCATCCACACGGCCGTCGGCTGGCCCGCGACCGTCCGCATCTTCGCGGCGAGGGTCGGGTCCGCGCTCTGGCGGCCGGCGGCGGCGTTCACCGAGGCGGCCCACGTGGGGTTCACGTACTGCACCGCGCCGGCGTAGGGGTTGTCGACGTGCGTGGGCGCGGCGCTCGCGCCCGTCGCGAGGCTCGTGAGTGGGACGACGGCGAGTGCCGTCGCCGTCGCAGCGGTCGCGACGGCGCGCAGGCGCCGCCTCACCCCTGCTGGCTTGCGGTGTGTGGACACGTGGTCCTCCGGGTGTCGTTCGGCACACCCGGGCGGACCGTCCCGGCCGGGCGCGAGTCGCCCGGGGGGAGTCCACGGCGACTGGCGGCTACCTCAACATGGCGGCCCGGCGGGACGGGATGGGGCAAATCGTTTAAGCCCTGCGCGTTACCGATTCGTGACCGATCGGACGCCCGTCGGACGGACGCCCAGGTCACCGGCTGCGCGGCCCCGTGCTGCCCCGCACCGCTAGACCGCCCACCTGGAGCTCGCGCCGTGCCCGCGGGTCGCCGTCGATCACCGCGAGCACCGCCTCGCCCGCGGCGACGCCGAGGTCGTGCTGCGCCGAGGGGAGGGTCGTCACCGACGGCGTCGCGAGCCGGCACAGCGCCGAGTCCGACCCCGCCACGACCGACAGGTCCCACGGCACCGCGATGCCCGTGCGGCGCGCGACGTCGAGCGCCGCGATGGCCATCTGGTCCGAGTCGTAGACGATCGCCGTCGGCGGCCGGCCCGACGTCAGCAGCCGCCGCGTCGCCACGGCGGCCTCCTCGGCCGTACCCGCGGTCGCCTCGTGCACCAGGTGCCCGCCCGCCGGGTCGAGGACCCGCCCCAGCGCCGCGACCCGCGCGCGCGTCCGTGCCAGCCCGGCGGGGGCCGTCACCGCCGCCACGTTCCGGTGCCCGAGCTCCAGCAGGTACCGCGCGACCCGGGAGAACGCGTCCGCCTCGTCGACCCGCACACCCGCGAGGTCGTGGTCGTCGGGCGAGCCGCCCACGACGACCGCCGGGGCCCGCAGCCGGCGCAGCGCGTCGATGCGCGCGTCCTCGACGAGCACGTCTGTCACGACCATGACGTCGAAGCGCCGCTCCGCCCACCACTCGCCGTAGAGGGCGACCGCGGCCTCCGGGCCGTCGACGATCTGCAGCACGAGCGCGAGGTTGCGCGTCGCGAGGACCTCCTGCAGCGCGGTGACGAACTCGAGCACGCCCGTGGCGTGCGCCGCCGGACCGGCCGCCGAGCGGTCCACCACCAGACCGACCGCGCGTGGGCCGGTGCGCATCGACCGGGCCGCCGCGCTGGGTCGCCAGCCGAACTCGTCAGCCACGCGCAGCACCCGCTCACGGGTCGCGGCCGAGACACCGGGCCGGCCGTTCAGGGCGTACGACACGACGGCGATCGAGACCCCGGCCGCGCGCGCGACGTCGGTGATCGTCGGGCGGCGGGTCGTCGGGGACGCAGGCGGCACTGGCCCAGGGGTCGGGGACGACGGAGTGCTCCCGGCGGTGGACGAGTCATATGCAGGTGTGACCACGATCACCTAGTGTGTCGCCCGATGCGGCACAATTGCACCATCTCGGCTCCGACGACGTAGACGGGAGTGGCCATGGGAACCGTCCGGCGAGGTCCGGTGTCGCCCACAGCGCGGCGCACGATCGGGGTGCTCTCGCCGGTCGTCGGGGGTTTCTACTTCGGTGCACTCATCGCGGGAGTCGCCCGCGCGGCCCGTGCGGCGGGCCACCGGGTGGTGGCCGTCCAGACGTATCCGGCGGGCCTGGACCGCGAGCGCTACCCCGACGAGTCGATCCTCGACGCCCCCGTGGCGCTCGGTGCGGTCGACGGTCTCGTCGTCGTCGGCAAGGCGCTGCGGGCCGACCGGCTCGCCGCCGTGCAGCAGTGGGGCGTGCCGCTCGTGCTCGTCAGCGAGGAGCCGACGAGCCTCGACGACCCCGTCGTGGTGCCCGACAACACCGGGGGTCTGCGGGCCGCCGTCGACCACCTCGTCGAGCACGGGCACACGCAGATCGGCTTCGTCGGCTGCCTCACGCAGCGCGACATGCGCGAGCGTTTCGCCGCCTACCGCGCGACGCTCGCCGACCACGGCATCGAGCCCGCCGAGACGTGGTGGTACGACGCGACGGACAACCACGAGCAGGGCGGCGCCGACGCCGCCGCGCGGATGCTCGCCCTCGGACGGCCCACCACGGCCGTCGTGGCCGCGACCGACCGCAACGCCATCGGCTTCCAGCGCGCCCTGCGCGCCGCCGGGCTCGTCCTGCCCCGCGACCAGGCTGTCATCGGGTTCGACCACGCCGACTCGGGCGCCCGCGTGACGCCGCGCCTGTCGACGGTCGACGCGCACTACGACCGCGTGGGGGAGACCGCCGTCTCGCTGCTGCTGGCCCGCATGCGCGGGGAGGACGTCCCCGGGGGCGAGTACCGCGCGCCTTCGACGCTCGTGCTCCGCGAGTCGTGCGGGTGCACCGAGGTGGGCTCGGCGGGACCGCTCGACCTCGCGGGACGCGGCGTCGCGGGCGGGCACCAGGTGCTGCGTGCCCTGGCCGAGACGGCGTTCGTCGGGCCGGTCGGCGCGGGCATCGGCCGCCGGGCCGGGAGCGCCCCGCGGGACACGTGGTGGCACGCCGTGGTCGAGCCGCTCGAGGCCGCCGCCGAGCGCGGCGTGGTGCCCGCACCGCCTGCCCTCGCGCGGCTCGCGGACCTCACCGCGGCGATGCAGCCGCACCCCGAGGCGCTGGAGCAGCTCGTCGCCTGTCTGCGCGCGATCGAGGTCGCCGCGGTGGAAGCGCTCCCCGGTGCGGACCACGAGGCGAGCGTCCGCCGGGCCGTCACCGAGGTGCTCCTGGCCCTCACCAAGGGCTGCACGCGCGCGATGCTCGCCCGGTCCGGCCAGCTCGAGCGGACGATCGTCGACCAGTACGAGGTCGACATGGACCTGCTGCGCGGCGACGGCGCGAGCCCGCGGGCGCTGGGGTGGCTGCCGCGTGGCGTGCGGGGGCACGCGTGCCTCGGGCTGTGGCTCGGCGGCGACCGCGGCCCGGGCGACCGGGAGATGGAGGTCGTGGGTGTCCACGACACGTCGGGCACGCTGTCGCGGCTCGTCGGGATGCGGACGACGGCGAGCCAGTTCCCGCCCACCGCGCTCACCCGCGCCGGCACCGTGGGCGCCAACGAGCTGACGTTCGTGATCCCCGTGACGTTCGGCGGCAGCGACTGGGGGCTGCTCGCGATCGACGGTGCGGCCGAGACGCGCGCGACGAGCGCCCGCGACCGGTTCAACCACTGGGCCGCGCTGCTCGCCGTCGCGCTCGACCAGGAGCGGCTCCTCGCGTCCCTGCGCGAGCAGCGCCGGGCCCTCGAGCAGGCCGCCGCCCGCGAGCGCTCGCTCGCCGACACCGTGCGCGCGAGCGAGGAGCGGTACGCGCTCGCGTCGATGGCGGCGCACGACGGCACGTGGGACTGGGACGTGTCCGCCGGGACGGTCTACTACTCGCCACGGTGGAAGCAGACGCTCGGCTACGACGACGACGTCATCGGCGACTCCCCGGCCGAGTGGCTCGAGCGCGTCCACCCCGCCGACCGCGACGACCTGTCGGCGGCGATCGCGTCGCAGCTCGCAGGCGCCGGGACGCCCCTGGAGCTCGAGCACCGCGTCCGCACGTCGTCGGGCGACTACCGCTGGATGCTGTGCCGCGCCGTCACGGTGCTCGACGACGCGGGCTGCCCCGCGCGGCTCGTCGGTGCCCTGGTCGACGTCACGGAGCGCAAGGAGGCGGAGCTCGCGCTGCAGCGTGACGCGCTGCACGACCCGGAGACAGGCCTCGTCAACCGGCTGCTGTTCCTCGACCGGCTCGCGTCGGCGCTGCTGCGGACGCGACGCTCGCCGTCGTACGACTGCGCGGTCGTGCTCGTGCGGGTCGGTGACGACCAGGCGATCCCGACGCAGGGCCGGCACGACGGCGACGGGGACGTGCAGCTCGACCTGCACCGCGAGCTCGTCCGGCGGCTGCGGCGGCCGCTGCGCGAGGGGGACACCCCGGCCCGGATCGCCGAGGACGACTTCGCGGTGCTGCTCGACGACGTCGGCCCGGGCGGCGTGCCGGGGCGGGTGGGGCAGCTGCTCGACCAGCTCCGCAACGAGCTCGGGACGCGCATCCGGGTCGGTGCGCTCGGCAGCATCCGGGGCTTCCGCGACGTGTCGGACGTGCTGCGGGAGGTCGACATCGCGCTGCTGCGCGGCGGCTCCACGGCGTGGCACGAGGCGCGTCCCGGCCAGGTGCTGCGCTGACGGACTGAGGTTCGGACGCACGACGGTCCGGGTGCACGACGGCCGGGTGCACGACGGCCGCATGCACGACGGCCCGCGGCGACACGAGGTCGCCACGGGCCGGTGCGTGTGCGGGCGCGGGGCCCGAGGTGCGGTCAGGGGCGACCGCGGTGCGGGCCGTGCGACGGCCGCGAGGCGCCGTGGCCCGGACGAGGGCCGGAGTCGACGCGGATGCGCAGCGGACGACCCGCGACGCGGGCCCGGGCGAGCCGGTCGACAGCCTCGGCGGACAGGCCGCCGGGGATGTCGACGAGCGAGAAGCTGCCGAAGATGTCGATCTTGCCGACGTCCTTGCCCGTCAGGCCGCCCTCACCCGTGAGCGCCCCCACGAGGGCACCGGGCTGCACGCCGTCACGGTGCCCGACCGCCACGCGCCAGCGCGGGGGACCACCGGCGATGTGCGTGTCGTTGCGACGACGCTCGCGCGGGGGCCGGTCGTCGCCCGCCGCCGACCGCTCGGGGCGGCCGGGAGCGAGGTGGGCGCGCTCGAGGGCGTCGTCCAGGTCGTCGCCGGTCCGGGCCGCGGGGCCCTCGTCGCCGACCGCGAGCGCCGCCACGACGGCCACGAGGTCGACCGGGTCCGTACCGGGGTGCGCGGCGAGGTGCGCGGCGACGGCCTCGCGGTACACGTCGAGGCGACCGAGGGTCGCACGCTCGGCCGCGCGGCCGAGCAGGCTCGCGACGCGGTGCGCGCTGACCTCCGCGGGGCTGGGGATCGTGACCTGCTCGAGGGTCGCCCGCGTGGTGCGCTCGATGGTGCGCAGACGGGACTGCTCGGACGGGGTCACGAACGCGAGCGCCTCGCCCTCGCGACCGGCACGGCCGGTGCGGCCGATGCGGTGCACGTAGGTCTCGGCCTCGCGCGGGACGTCGAAGTTCACGACCAGGCCGATGCGGTCCACGTCGAGGCCACGCGCGGCGACGTCGGTCGCGACGAGCACGTCCAGCGCACCCGAGCGCAGGCGCTCGACGATCTTCTCGCGGTCCGACTGGGCGACGTCCCCGGAGATGTGCGCCGCGGAGATGCCGCGCTCGACGAGCGCGCTGCCGACCTCCTCGGCCGCACCGCGGGTCCGCACGAACACGATCGACGCGTCGGCCTCGGTCACGGCGAGCACGCGGGCGAGCGCGCCGATCTTGTGCCGGTGCGGGACGACGGCGTACGTCTGGCGGACCGTCGTGACGGTCGACGACTGCCGGGCCACGGTGATCTCGACGGGCGCGTTGAGGTGCTGCTCGGCGACGCGGCGGATCGGCGGCGGCATCGTCGCGGAGAACAGGGCGACCTGCCGCTTCTCGGGCGCGGCGGACAGGACGCGGTCCACGTCCTCGGCGAAGCCCATGCGCAGCATCTCGTCGGCCTCGTCGAGCACGAGGTAGCGGACCTGGTCCATGACGAGCGTGCGCCGGTCCAGGTGGTCGAGGACGCGGCCGGGGGTGCCGACGACGACCTGCGCGCCGCGAGCCAGGGCTCGCTGCTGCGGGAGGAACGGCGAGCCGCCGTAGACGGCGACGACACCGAGACGCGGCAGGTGGGTCGCGAACGACGCGATCGCGTCGGCGACCTGCATCGCGAGCTCGCGCGTCGGGGTGAGGACGACGGCCTGGACGGCCGCGATCTCGGGGTCGACCGCGGCGAGCAGGGGCAGGCCGAACGCGGCCGTCTTACCGGTGCCGGTCTGCGCGACACCGACGATGTCGCGGCCTGCGAGCAGCGCGGGGATCGCCTGGGCCTGGATCGCGGAGGGGGTGACGAAGCCGAGGTCGGCGACGGCGCGCTCGAGGCTCGCCGGCAGACCGAGGCCGTCGAAGGTGGGGGAGGCGTCCGGGGACGTGGGGGCAGGGGGCACGAGGGAGCTCATGGTCACCGTTCGGGTAGCGCGGAGCCCTGAACCGTGCGCCAGGACGGCGACGGCGGGTCGCTGCTGCCCCGAACACCCGACGGCACCATGGACGGTGCCCAGACCTTCTCGACACGAGCACGCACCTGGTGCGGCTCTCGACGGGGGACGCGCGACGAACTCCAACAATCGCCGACCAGTCTACGGGTGGACGGGCCGATCGCGGGGGTGACGTGCGCGTGAGTTCCGGCACAGGCCCCGGGGCGGCCGCTCAGTCCAGCCCGAGCCGCCGCGCCTCGATGACCGGGCAGGTGTCCATCACGACGTCGAGCCCCGCGTCGGCGGCCCGCTTCGCGGCGGCCTCGTCGACCACGCCCAGCTGGAGCCACACGGCCTTCGCGCCGATCGCCACCGCCTCGTCGACGACCGCGCCCGCCAGGTCGCTGTTGACGAACACGTCCACGACGTCGACGGCACCCGGCACCTCGGCGAGCGACGCGTAGCCCGCGGCGCCGTGCACCGTGGGTGCCGACGGGTGCACGGGCACGATCTCGTGACCGGCGTCCTGCACGAACCGCGCGACCCCGTACGCGGCGCGCGACGTGTTGGTGGACAGGCCGACGACGGCCCAGCGGCCGGGCGTGGTCAGCAGGCGGCGGACGACGTCGGGATCGTTGCGGTGGGTCACGGGGGAAGCGTCGCACGCCCCGCGGCGCGGCGCAGGGGACTCGGCGCGGAGCCGCAGGTGAGGACGTGTGCGTCCCGTCTCCGCCGTGTTCGGCCGGCTCGGGCGGGTCCGCGCCGTAGGATCGTCGCCGCAAGCACCAAGAACGACGGGGGAGGCAGTGAGTCAGAACGACGTCGTCACACCCCGCGTGCTGACGGTGCCCAACCTCGTGAGCTTCGTCCGGCTCCTCCTCGTCCCCGTCTTCGGGTGGCTCATCGCGACCGGTCACGACGGCTGGGCCGTCGTCGTGCTCGCCGTCTCCGGCGCGAGCGACTGGCTGGACGGCGTCCTCGCGCGCCGGCTGCACCAGGTCTCCCGGCTGGGGCAGCTCCTCGACCCCGCGGCCGACCGGCTGTTCATCCTCGTCACGCTCATCGGTCTCGTGTGGCGCGGAGCCGTCCCGTGGTGGCTGCTGGCCGTCCTCGTGGCCCGCGACGTCCTGCTCGCCGGGCTGCTCGTGCGCCTCGCGCGCGCCGGCTGGGGACCGCCGCCCGTGCACCTGGCCGGCAAGGCCGGCACGTTCGCGCTGCTCTACGCGTTCCCGCTGCTCCTGCTCGGCCAGTGGGCCGACCCGCTCGGCTCGGTCGCGTTCGTCGTCGGGTGGGCCTGCGCCCTGTGGGGTGTCGGGCTGTACTGGTTCGCGGGCGCGCTCTACCTCGTGCAGGCCCGCGGCCTCCTGCGTGACCGGACGGCGACCGCGTGACCGCCCGGCACGGCGACGCCGTCCCGCGCCCCGCGCCGGACGTCTCGATGACGCTGCTCAACGAGGTCTACCGGCGTCCCCTCGACCCCGGGTACGCGGCCGCCGCCGAACGGGTCCGGGCGGGCACCCAGCCGCCCCGCACGCGCCGCGGCACCGTCGGGCTCGTCGTCGTCGCCGTCGCGCTCGGCGCCGGGACCGTCACCGCGGCGCTCTCGCTGCGCACGCCGCCCACCGCCGTCACCGCCGCCCGCAACCTCCTCGAGCGCCAGATCGAGCAGCGCACCTCCGAGGCCGACGACCTCGAGCGCGAGATCGACACGCTCAACGACGACATCCGCGCGCTCCAGGCCGACGCGCTCGGCGACGCCGACCCCGCGCTCGCCCAGGAGATCGCCGCCGGGCAGGTCGCCGCAGGGCTCGTCCCGGTGACCGGCCCTGGCCTGCGGATCGTCCTCACCGACGCGCAGACCGACCCCGCCGAGGAGGAGGACCCCTTGTCGCGCGTGCAGGACGGCGACCTGCAGGTGCTCGTCAACGGACTCTGGGCCGTCGGCGCCGAGGCCGTCGCGATCAACGGCGAGCGCCTCATCGCGACGTCCGCGATCCGCAGCGCCGGCTCCGCCGTGTGGGTCGACTTCGTCCCGCTCGTCAGCCCGTACACCGTCGAGGCGATCGGCGACGCCGTCGCGATGCAGACCGAGCTCGCGCGCAGCCCCGCCGGGCAGCTGCTCGCGACGCTCCGCAGCAGCTACGACATCGGGGTGACCTGGTCGTCCCAGCCCGAGCTCGAGCTCGGCGGCGCCGGGCAGGTCACGCTGCGCAGCGCGACCGTGCCCGAGGAGTCGAGCCTCCTGACGCCCAGCCCGACCGAGGGACCGGCGGACGACGAGTCCGCCGCGGTCGAGGAGGGTGCGACGGACGCCGCGGGTATGGCAGGGTCGGCACGTCGTTCGGGGAGGGATGGCACGTGATCGCAGTCATCGGGCTGGTCGTGGGAGTCGTCGTGGGCCTCGTCCTGCAGCCGACCGTGCCCGTCGAGCTGCAGCCGTACCTGCCGATCGCCGTCGTCGCGGCGCTCGACGCCCTCTTCGGTGGCCTCCGGGCGATGCTCGACGGCATCTTCGACGACCGCGTCTTCCTCACGTCGTTCCTCTCGAACGTCGTCGTCGCCGCGCTCATCGTGTTCCTCGGCGACCAGCTCGGCGTCGGCACGCAGCTCTCGACCGCCGTCGTCGTCGTGCTCGGCATCCGCATCTTCTCCAACGCCGCCTCGATCCGCCGGCACCTCTTCAAGGCATGAGCGACCGTCCCGACGACGCGTCCGACGCCACACCGGCGCCGGGCGACGCGGCGACACGGCCCGACGTCGTGACGCCGGCCGTCCCAGGGGACCCGGCGGACGACGGTGGGCCCGGGGCTGTCGACCTGGACGCGACCACCGACGGCACGGCAGGTACGCCGGACGTGGACGCGGGCGGCGACGTCGACGCCGACCTGGACGGAACCGCGGTCGGCGACGCGGACGTGGACCGCGCTGCGGGCGACGACGAGGTCGGCGCCGGCGACGCGGGCGAGGACGAGGTCGGCGCCGGCGCTGCGGGCGACGACGAGGCCTCCGCGGCCCTTGCCGACAGCATCGACGACCGTGACGCCGACGCGACGGAGCCCTTCGCGCGGACCACCGTCGCCCAGGTCGCTGCCACGCCCGACGAGATCGCTGACGCGGAGCCCGTCGGTGCCGAGCACGCCCTCGACGAGGCCGCCTGGCTCGCGTCGTCCTCGGCGGTCGCCCAGGAGCACGACGACGAGCAGCTCCTCGCGCGGGAACGGGTGACACCTGACCCGGCCCGAACGCCGGAGTCCTCGTGGGCAGCGGCCCACGTCGGAGCGGACGGCGCGGACCCTCGTCGCGACGCCGACGACAGCGACGCCGCCCTCGCGTCCGACGACGGCGTCGACGAGGTGGGTGGACCGGATGTCGACCCGCACGCGGCCGCCGCGCTCCTCGCAGCCCCGGGGATCCTCGACGCAGGTGAGCGGGGCGGGCCGACGACCGCCGGCACCCCGGTCGTCGGCCCGCCGAGCGCCGCCACCCCCGTCGTCGGCCCGCCGACCGCCGGGACCCCGGTCGTCGGCACGCCGGGGCCGAGCGGCTGGGTCGTGCTCGGCCGGGCGCTCAAGCCCCGCGTGACGCGGGCGCAGGTGCTCGCCGGTGTCCTGTGCGCGCTGCTCGGCTTCGCGCTCGCCGTGCAGATCCGGCAGACGAGCGACTCGACGCTCACGGGCATGCGGCAGGCGGACCTCGTGCGCATCCTCGACGAGGCGACGACCCGCGGCGACGCGCTGGAGCGCGAGCTCGCCGACCTGGCGGACGAGCGCGACGAGCTGCTGTCGGGGTCGAACACCCGCCAGGCGGCGCTCGACGCGCTGCGCCGCAACGCCGAGACGCAGGGCATCCTCACCGGGCGGCTGCCCGCGGAGGGGCCGGGTGTCGTGGCGACGCTCGACGACGTCGAGCCGGACGGGCTCATCAAGCCGGTCACGATGGTCAACATGCTCGAGGAGCTCCGCAACGCCGGGGCGGAGGCCATCCAGCTCAACGGTCAGCGGATCACGGCGAGCAGCGCGTTCACCGGGTCCGCCGGCTCCGTGGAGCTCGACGGGGTCACGCTCACCGCGCCGTACGTCTGGGACGTCATCGGCGACCCCGACACGATCGCCCCGGCCCTGCAGATCCCCGGTGGCGCACTGGCGGAGGTGCGGCGCAACGGCGGCACCGGCAGCGTCGAGCGGGCCGACCTGGTCGAGGTCACGGCCATCCGGGTCGTGCCAGACCCGGTGCACGCGACACCGGTCCCGCCGGAGTCCGGCTGAGGGCGCGCCCGGGGGGTGGTGCTGCACCGATGGCGCACGTCCGCATAGGGTGTGCGTGACCCCCCGAAGGCGGCGGTGGTCAGGACGAACGGTACGGCTCCGGGAGGCGGAATGAGCGGCAACGAGCAGGCCCCCGGGGTCCCCGAACCGCAGGCGGGTCGCGGGTACGGCCCCGACACCACGATGTCGTTCGGGGCGCTCGAGCCCGTCGAGATCGAGGCGGCCGCACCCGTGGGGCTGACGCCCGACGAGGTCGTCGCGGTGAACGCGCTCCCGCCGACGTCGGCCCTGCTGGTCATGCAGCGCGGGCCGAGCGCCGGCGCGCGCTTCCTGCTGGACGCCGACCGGACGGTCGCGGGCCGGTCGACCGAGGCCGACATCTTCCTCGACGACGTCACGGTGTCGCGCAAGCACGTCGAGTTCGTGCGCGACGGGCAGCAGTTCGCGGTGCGCGACATCGGCTCGCTGAACGGCACCTACGTCAACCGGACGCGCATCGACCAGGCCGTCCTGCGGGCCGGCGACGAGGTCCAGATCGGCAAGTACCGGCTCACGTTCCACCCGAGCCCGCACCGTGAGGCACCGCGCGCGTGACCGGGACCGTGCCTCACGGGCCGATCTCGCAGGGGAGCGGCGCATGACCGGGGCGCAGGCGCGACGCGCCGAGCACCAGGCGGAGCAGCGCGAGCCGGCGGCGTCGGAGCCGTGGCCGCGGGGGATCTCCCGCCGCGCCTCGATGCGGATCTCCGACGTGCTCGCCGCACTGCGGATCGAGTTCCCGGCCGTGACGACGTCGAAGCTGCGCTTCCTCGAGGAGCAGGGCCTGGTCGAGCCCGTGCGGACGCCCGCGGGCTACCGGCAGTACTCGCCCGCCGACATCGAGCGGCTGCGCTTCGTGCTGCGCCAGCAGCGCGACAAGTACATGCCGCTCAAGGTCATCGGCGAGCGGCTCGCGGCGCTCGACGCCGGCGAGGAGGAAGAGGCCGCGCCCCGGGCGCGTCTCGCCACGCGCGACGGCGTCGTCCAGTCGGGTGAGGTCCGCTGGACGGTCGAGTCGCTCGCCGCCCAGGCCGAGGTCGAGGTGGCGTTCGTCGAGGAGCTCGTCGCCGCCGGCGTCCTGCGGCCGCACGGACGCTCGTCGTTCGACCCGTGGGCGCGGGACGTGGTCGTCGCGGCCGCCGCGCTGGCGGAGCACGGCATCGACGCGCGTCATCTGCGCCAGTTCCGCACCGCCGCTGACCGCCAGGCGGACCTCGTCGAGCAGGTCGCGGCACCGTGGCGCGGTCGCCGAGGAGCGTCGGCGGCGGCACGCGCGGGGACGGTCGCGGCCGAGGTCGGGGAGCTGTGCACGCAGATGCACACGGCGCTCGTCCGGGCCGCCGTCGCCGAGCTCGCCCCCTGACGCAGGACGTCCCAGCCACACGCCGACTGAGCCGCGCCAGATCGGTCCGGGCGTCGTACGTTGGTCGGGTGGGGGAGGACGTCGAGCTCGTTCAGGTCGAGGTCGTCGGCGTGCGGCAGCACCTGGCCGACGACGAGATCGTCGTGCTCCTGCTCGACCCCGACTCCGAGCTGCTCGTGCCGATCCTCATCGGGGCCGCCGAGGCCAGCGCGATCGCGTCCGCGCAGGCGGGCATCGTCCCGCCACGGCCGATGACGCACGACCTGCTGCGGGACGTCCTGGTCGCCACGGGGTCGGGCCTCACGCGCGTCGAGATCACCCGTCTGGAGGACGGCGTCTTCCACGCGGAGCTCGTCCTGCAGACGGGGCCGCGCGTCGACTCGCGCGCGTCGGACGCGATCGCGCTCGCGCTGCGCTTCGGCTGTCCCGTGATGTGCGCGGCGGAGGTGGTCGCGGTGGCGGGCGTCGAGGTCCGCACGACGGCCACCGAGCAGGACCTGGAGCGGTTCCGGCGTTTTCTCGACGTCGTCACACCCGACGACTTCGGGACGGGCGAGGACCCCGACGAGCCCGGGCGCGGCCCGTGAGACCGCGCCACCAGCAGCAACCTTCGACCTCAGGTCGAAGGTGAGACTCGCCGAGCGCGACACGCCCGGAGCGGGCGTCGTTGCATCGGGGTGGTCGCAGGCCTAGCGTTGCAGGAAGTCAGGGAAGAGCGCGCCGCACGGCGCAGCGAGTGGAGGACCCGTGAGCAGCAACGAGAGCGCCGAGCACGCCACACCGGTGCCGCAGCGCGCACAGGGTCTGCTGTTCGACGACGACCTCCCCGACCTCGACACGTACTCCGGGTACCGCGGCCCGACCGCCTGCCGCGCGGCCGGCATCACGTACCGCCAGCTCGACTACTGGGCCCGCACGGGCCTCGTCGAGCCCTCCGTGCGCCCCGCCACCGGCTCGGGCACGCAGCGGCTCTACAGCTTCCGCGACATCCTGGTGCTCAAGGTCGTCAAGCGTCTGCTCGACACCGGAGTCTCGCTGCAGCAGATCCGCACGGCCGTCAGCCACCTGCGCGAGCGCGGCGTCGACGACCTCGCGCAGATCACGCTCATGTCGGACGGTGCCAGCGTCTACGAGTGCACGTCCGCCGACGAGGTCATCGACCTGGTGCAGGGCGGCCAGGGCGTCTTCGGGATCGCCGTGGGCCGGGTCTGGCGCGAGGTCGAGGGGTCGCTGGCCGAGCTGCCCACCGAGCGCGCCGAGGACGAGGGCACGACCGTGATGGCCCACGAGCCGCACGACGAGCTCGCTCTGCGTCGTCAGGCCCGTTCCGCCGGCTGACGACGGCCCGGCCTCGACGCTGGGCCCCGGCGCATCGCACGCATCAGGCGCGGCGCGTGTTCCGTCCGCACCTTCACGGTGCGTGCGACGCCGGAGGGGGCGGTCGACGTCAGCGACGCGGTGCGCGCAACGCCCGCTCGGCCAACGCCTCGAACGTGCTCGCGAGCTCGGCAGCGGCCGCACCGGGCCAGGCGTGCACGGGCTGGGCGGCGCCCTGCGCCTGCTGCAGCGCCGCGCGCTCCGGCACGAACGGCGCGAGCACCAGCGGCCCGTACAGCGTGCGGAGCTCCTCGAGCCGGAACGCCTGCTCGACGGACCGCGCGCGTACCCGGTTCACGACGATCCCCAGCGGCTGCAGCTGGGGGGCGGGTCCACGCCGCAGGTCGTCGATCGTGCGCATCGCGCGACCCACGGCCATGACGGAGAACAGCCCCGGCTCGGTGACGACGACCGCACGGTCGCAGGCCGTCAGCCCGGTGCGGGTCAGGCCGCCGAGCGACGGCGGGCAGTCGACGAGCACCAGGTCGTAGCCGGACACCCACGCGAGCGCGAACCGCAGTCGGTCGACGTCGTTGTCGTCGAGGCGGTCGTGCAGCGCCGACCGCTCGGAGCCCACGAGGACGTCCAGGCCGTCGTCGGCCCACGAGCTCAGCACCGTCGCGGCGGCGACGGACTCGGCACCGGGCGCGTCGAGGACGCCGGCGACGTCGCCTTCACCTGCCGCGCGCGCCCCGAGCGCCATCGTCGCGTCGCCCTGGGGGTCCAGGTCGATGACGAGCGTGCGCAGGCCGAGCTCGAGCGCGGCGGACGCGAGCCCGAGCGTCACCGACGTCTTGCCCACGCCACCCTTGAGACTGCACACCCCGAGCACCAGCACGGCCAACACGGTACGGGCACCGGCTGCCCGGCACGAAACCGGACGCGCGTCCGGCACGCCGGAGCGGGGGAGCGGGCGCCTCGGCGGCCTTGCGCCGCTGCCCGTGGAGACCGCGGCACGCGCCCGCGGCGCGGGGGTGACGCGCTGACCTGTGGCGACACCGCACGACTGCGGCACACTGGCCCGATGACGACGCGACTGGTCCGGTGGGGGCACTCCTGCGTGCGGTTCGAGCGGGGGGACGACGCCCTCGTCGTGGACCCGGGCACCTTCTCCGACCTGGACCACGCCCTCGACGGCGTGGCGGCGATCCTCGTGACGCACGAGCACCCTGATCACGTCGCGGTCGAACCCGTCGCCGCTGCCGTCGCCGCCGGGGCGGACGTGTGGGCCCCGGCCGGGGTCCTGACCGCGCTGCGTGACGCCGGCGCACCGACCGAGCGCCTGCACGAGGTGCGCAGGGGCGACGAGCTCGAGGTGGGCGGGTTCGACGTGCGCGTGCTGGGGGAGTGGCACGCCGTGATCCACCCCGACGTGCCGCGCGTCGCCAACGTGGGCTTCCTCGTCGCCGGCGTCCTGCACCCCGGCGACGCCTACGTCGACCCGCAGGGCGCCCAGGTCGACGTCCTGCTGACTCCCGTCGGCGCGCCGTGGCTGCGGCTGGGCGAGGTCGTCGACTGGGTGCGCGGTGTCGCACCGGGGAAGGTCGTCATGATCCACGACGCCCTCCTGAGCGACGCCGGGCGCGCGAGCGCGCGTGCGCTGGTCGCTCGTCTCGCCGGAGCCGGCGAGCTCGTCGCGCTCGGGCCGGGCGAGGGCATCGACGTCGGCTGACCGGCGGGCGCGACGTGCGCGTCGGTCGTAGCCTGTGCGACAACCCGACCGGCGCCACCGCGCGCCCGATCGCCAGACGGAGGCAGACGTGACGTTCCCCGTGGGGCACGAGGTGCCCGAGCTCGAGTTCGACGAGACCGTCCCGCCTCGCCCCGAGGAGGAGATCGCCGACGTCGCCCGCTCCGTCCCCGACCCCGAGGGCCACGGAGGCTCGCCCGACGACCTGCCCGGTGCGGCAGGCGCGTCCGGCGCTGCGGATGGTGCGGCGCGCGACGAGGCCTGAGCGCCGAGCGGGGACGCGTGAGGCATCCTTGAGCCGTGCTGATCCACCGGGTGCTGGAAGACGACTGGGAGCTCGTGCGTGACGTGCGCCTGCGGGCGCTGCGGGAGGACCCGGGGGTCTTCGGCTCGTCGCTCGAGCGCGAGGAGTCGTTCCGCGAGTCGCACTGGCGGATGCGCCTGCGCGGCGGCCCGACGTGGGTCGCCGTCGACGACGAGCGCGTGCCACGCGGCATCGTGACGATGATCCTCGAGCCCGGCTCGCCGGTGGACGACCGGCACGTGGTGTCGCTCTGGGTGGCCCCGGAGTCGCGGCGCCAGGGTGTCGGGTGGGCGCTGCTCGACGCCGTCCAGGCCGCCGCCGAGGCCGAGGGGGCGCGCACGGTGTCGCTGTGGATCGTCGACGGCAACCACGCCGCGGGGGACCTGTACGTCCGTGCCGGGTTCACGCGCACGGGGGAGAGGCAGCCGCTGCCGCGTGACCCGTCGCGGGTCGAGGAGCGGTGGGTCCGTCCGGTGGGAGACGTCGACCTGCGCTGAGCCGCAGGCGACTCCCGTGCGCGGGCTGCATGCGGTGACGCCGACCGTGGGGGCATCCACCGACGCCGTGGGCGAGAAGGTTTCTGCCATAGTTGACGCGCTCGGCGGTGCCTGTGGGTCACGGGCCGGCGGGGGCCGCCACGTGCGTCTGGACGAGGTGCCGGTCGGTGCGGTGCGGCCGCTGAGCACGACGCCTGGGCGGCGAGCTTCACGTCGTCGTCGTCGTCGTCGTCGCGAGGCGAGTCTCACGAGAGCACCGCTGAGACGACGCCTCGGCAGGGTGCCCGCGTCGGCTCGCAGTCGACGACGACGGCACGGACACCAGGTCCATCGGCACGCGGCTGTCGCCCGAGCACGGTCGGCGCCCGTCAACGGTGCGCCGGCGCACGTACGGCTCACGAGCGACGACGGTGCGGGCGGCACGCGCACGGCGCAGCGTGTCCACGGGAACGCGGTGCCGAGGACGGCGTCAGGGACGTACCCGGGACCGAAACCGCCTCTCAGCCCCTCTTCGCCCACATCCAGCAGGTTTTCGAACATAGCCGGAACTTTGGCAGAATCGTGGAGAGCCACTCTCTCGGCGCCGGGACGGCCGCGCGCCTCGTCCTGCGGCCGCACGTCTCCCGACACGTCACGGCCGTCGCGCCAGGACGTCTCCGGGCGGTCCTCTCCGTGACCGACTCCTGGCGTCGTCAGGACTTCCTGACGCGCCGACGTACGCCTGGCGGCCACGTCGCACCCGGGCATCCCGGCGCCACCCGGGGCGTGCCGCTTCGGCCGGTGCACACGCGCACGATGCTCGCGCCGGTGGGTCGCCGACTTCGACGCCCCTCTCTCGCAGCCGGGCCTCCAGACCTCCGCGCGTCGACTTTGGCAGAACTGCGGCGTGCCGTGCTCCCCACGGGTCGACGGATGCCTACGGTTCCCCCATGCCCGTCCTGCTCTCGACCGTGGTCGAGCCGTTCCTCACCGACCGCGCGACGCTGACCAGGCGCGGGCTGACCGACGGGTCGCGTGCCGGCTACCGCCAGGACGTCGTCACGTGGGCGCACCAGGTCGCCTCCGACCTCGGCCGTCTCGGCGACGACGACGAGGACCCGCTGGCGGTCCTCACGGCCGACGACCTCACCGAGCTCAACGTGAAGAACGCCTACCGGCAGATCCGCGCCCGCGAGGCCGCGTCGACCGTGCAGCGCCGGGTCGGGACGCTGCGCCTGTTCGTCCGCTGGCTGCAGATGGAGGGCCACCTCGCGGTCGACCCCACGCTGCGGATCGAGGCGCCGGAGCGCCCGGTCCGCCTCCCCGCGGGGTGGGACGACGGCGAGCTCCTGCGGCTCGCGAAGGTCGCGTGGGAGGTCGCGCCCGGCGACAAGCGGCGCTGGCCCGCGCGCGACCGGGCGGCGTTCGCGCTGCTGTCGACGACCGGCGTGCGCGCCTCCGAGCTGTGCTCGCTGACCGACCGCTCGGTGCGCGTCGAGGACGACGGCGAGGCCGTCCTGACCGTCATCGGCAAGGGGAACCGCCAGCGGAACGTGCCGGTGCCCCCCGAGGCGCTGCGCGTCGTGCAGGAGTACGTCGCGGAGCGTGACGAGCGCTTCGGGCCTCCCGAGCACGCCGCTCCCCTGCTCCGGCTGTCGTCGGGCCGCCCGCTGCAGCGCGGTGCCCTCAACCACCTGGTCGACGGGTGGATCCGGCGGTCCGGCGTCGCCAAGCAGGAGGGCGAGGCGGCGCACGGGTTCCGGCACACGTTCGCGAAGGGCCTGATCCGCTCGGGTGTCCCCGCCCCCGCCGTCCAGGCGCTGCTCGGCCACGAGGACCTCAAGACGACGGGCATCTACGTCAAGGCGACAGCGTCCGACGTGCGCGACGCGGTGCTCGTCTCGCCCTCACGACGTGTGCTGCGGGAGGTCGACGCGGCACTCCCCTCCCCCGGGACCGTTGCGCCGGACGTCACCGGGGGCACGCCCGCGGCAGCCCGGTGACGTCGACCGGCGTGCGACGCGCGCCGCGTCGGCGTCGTGGGCCACGATGAGGGCATGAGCACCGACGACCTCGACGCCACGATCGCCCAGGTGGAGCAGCAGGAGCGCGAGCTCGTGCTCCGCTCGTTCACGTACGACGACGCGTGGCAGCTCGGCTGCCTGCTCATGGAGATGGCGGCCGAGCGCGACCTGCCGGTGACGGTCGACATCCGTCGCGGCGGCCAGCAGCTCTTCCACGCGGCGCGCGAGGGCACCTCGCCCGACAACGACTCGTGGGTCGAGCGCAAGGTGCGTGTCGTCGAGCGGTTCGGCGCGTCGTCGTTCCTGCTGGGGCTGCGGGCGCGGGCCCGCGGCACCACCTTCGGGGAGCAGCACGAGCTCCCGTTGCAGCAGTACGCCGCGCACGGCGGGGCGTTCCCGGTGCGGGTGCACGGCGTCGGCGTGGTCGGCGTGGTCACGGTGTCCGGGCTCGCCCAGGCCGACGACCACGCGCTGGTGGTCGAGGCGCTGCGCGCGTTCGCCGCCTGACGAGCCGAGTGGTGCGGGCGTCCGTCACCTGACGAGCCGTCCACAGGCCGCACGGCGGCGTGGCCCGTCCACGGCGCGCGGACGCCGTGAGCCCTCGCACCGGGGCGTGACGCCACGCTGCGGCGATGAGGATCAACCCGCACCACGACGACCTGGGCTGGGACGACGACCCGGACGGCGGCACGTCGGACGGTGACGACTGGGCCGACGTGCCGTGGGTCGTCGACGGGCACGGACCCGACGACGACCTGCCCCGTCTCCCCCGGCACGCGCTGCAGGACCCCGACGACCTCCTGGGGCTGCTGCTGCGCCTGGTCGGCCCCGAGCGTGCCGGTCCCCCGGCGCTCTGGTTCGTGCTGCTCGACGCGCACGACCGCTGCCTGCCGAGCGTGCTGCCGCTGGCGGACGTGCCGATGACGGCGTCCCCCGGCGTCGCCGCGCACGTCATGCACGTGCTCGCGTCAGTGCTCGACCGCGAGGCGCCCGGCGGGGCGGTGGTCGTCGGGCTGGTCCGCGCGGCGGGCGGCGACCGCGGCGCGTTCGAGACGTCGTGGGCGCCGGCGCTGCGGGACGCGGCCGACGAGCACGGCGTGCGCGTCCGGGCGATGGCCGCGATCGGTGCGAGCAGGGCTCGCGTCATCGAGTGGTGAGGGCCGCGTCCCTCACCCGCCGCGACCCTCACCGGGCCCCTCGGCCCACGCCGCTCCCCGCGGCCCGGGCGTTGCTCAGGCGGCTCCGGGCGCCGCCTCGTCAATCGTGGCGAGCTGCTCGAGGGTCGGCTCCCACAGGATGCTGCGGACGTTCGCCCGGAGCTGGTCGGGCGTGCGCGCCCCGGCGATCACGCTGGTCACGGCGGGCTGCGCCGCGAGACCCCCGAGGGCGAGGGTTGGCAGGTCGACGCCCCACGAGCCCGCGAGGGCGTCGAGCGCCTCGATCCGGTCGAAGTCGGCACTCTCGAGCCGCTGCGGCATGCGCGTGAGGCGCGAGCCTTCGGGTGCGCCCTCACCCCGGCGGTACTTGCCGGTCAGCAGGCCGGACGCGAGCGGGACGTACGGGATCAGCCCGCCACCGACGCGGTCCAGTGCGGGGACCAGGTCGGCCTCGGCCGAGCGGTCCAGCAGGTTGTACCGGTTCTGCGCCGAGACGAACGGGGCCACGTGCGTCGTGCGCGCGACCCAGTCGGCGTCGACGACCTGCCAGGCCGCGAAGTTCGACGAGCCGACGTACAGGACCTTGCCCTCGTGCACGAGCTCGTCGAGCGCCGCGAGGGTCTCGCCGATCGGCGTCAGCGGGTCGGGCGCGTGCATCTGGTAGAGGTCGATGCGGTCGGTGCCGAGGCGGCGAAGCGACCCCTCGACGGCGCGCCGCACGTACCGGCGGGACCCCCTTGCACCCCAGTCCGTGCCGTTGAGGCCCGCGACGTCCATGCCGAACTTGGTCGCGACGACGACGTCGTCGCGTCGTCCGGCGAGGGCGGCGCCGAGGAGCTCCTCGCTCTGGCCCGGGGTGCCGCCGTACACGTCGGCGGTGTCGAAGAACGTGACGCCCTCGTCCAGCGCCGCGGACACGAGGCCGGCCACGCCCTCGGGCGGCAACGTGGCCCCGAAGGTGTTGCAGCCGAGGCCGGCGACGGACACGGTCAACCCGCTGGTGCCGAGCCGCCGGTAGGACATGGTCTGCGCCGGGGGCGCCGTCGTCGTCACCCGCAGCACCCTACGTCAGCCCTCGCCCGTTCCGGCGGGGCCGTCCCCCGCGGGTCTGCCCGGTTCGTCCACCCCTTCCCGGCGCCCGTTCACCAGACCTTCACGCCTGCGTGGAACACTGGGGGGTCGACCGCCGTTGAACATCGGTGGAAGTTCTCACTCGACGGCCGGAACCCGGCACGGAGGTCCCCTGATGGCAAACCGGTCCCTGCGCGGCATGCGCATCGGGTCCCACAGCATGGAGACGGACGAGGGCGTCGACTTCGCCCCCCGCCTCCAGGCGCACTACGACTGCCCCAACGGGCACACCATCATCCTGCCGTTCTCGGTCGAGGCCGAGGTCCCGGTGGTGTGGGAGTGCCGTTGTGGCGCGGAGGCGCTCCTGCGTGACGCCTCGAAGCCGGAGGCGAAGGCGGGCAAGCCCGCCCGTACGCACTGGGACATGCTGCTCGAGCGCCGCACCATCGGCGAGCTCGAGGAGCTGCTCGACGAGCGCCTCGGCCTGCTGCGCGCGGGCAAGCTCCGCCGCAGCGCCTGACCCGTCGACCGCTGCCCGGCCCCTCAGCGGGCCGCGGCGCGGCGTGACAGCCCGAACGCTCCCGCCAGCCGGCGGGAGCGTTCGCGCATCCCCCACCCGGTGACGTTGAGCAGCGCCTCGGCGACGATCGCCCGGCTCATCTTCGAGCGCCCGATCTCGCGCTCGACGAACGTGATCGGCACCTCGACGACACGCGCGCCCGCACGGACCGCCCGCCAGGCCATGTCGACCTGGAAGCAGTACCCCTGCGACGCCACCTCGGCGAGCGGGAGCGACCGCAGCAGGTCGGCGCGGTAGGCACGGAAGCCTCCGGTCGCGTCGCGCAACGGGATGCCCAGCACGATCCGCGTGTAGGTGTTGCCCCCGACGGACAGCAGGCGGCGGTGCAGCGGCCAGTTGACGACGCTCCCGCCCGGCACCCACCGGCTGCCGAGGACCAGGTCCGCGTCGGCGACGGCGGCGAGCAGCCGCGGCAGGTCCTGCGCGCGGTGCGACCCGTCGGCGTCCATCTCGACGACGACGTCGTAGTCGCGTGCGAGCGCCCAGCCGAAGCCGGCGACGTAGGCGGTGCCGAGCCCGAGCTTGCCGCTGCGGTGCAGCACCGCGAGCGAGCGCGTGGGGTCGGGTGCGGCGGCCTCGTCGGCGGCGATCTTCTCGGCGAGCTCGCCCGTGCCGTCGGGAGACCCGTCGTCGACCACGAGCACGTCCACCGTGGGAGCGTGCTCGCGGAGCCGCTCGAGGGCGATCGGGATGTTCTCGCGCTCGTCGTACGTCGGGATCACCACGAGGACCCGGGCGTCGCTGAGGTTCATGCCGCGCTCTCCGTTCGGTCGGTGCGGGGCACGCGTCGCGCGCCGGCGGCACCGGCGAGGACCACGCACACCGCGAGGGCGTCGACGACGAGCCCGGGCCAGGGGCCCAGCCGCGTCGCCGGTGTCCAGGTGGTGCGCAGGGGCAGGCCGGCGACCATCTGCTCGGCGGTGAACAACCCGGTCTGCTGGCTCACGACCCCGTTGGGCTCGATCACCGCGCTCACGCCGACGGTCGAGATCTGCACCGTCGCACGGCCGTGCTCGACGGCCCGCAGCCGCGCCATCGCCAGCTGCTGGGTCGACTCGTCACTCATGCCGAAGGAGGCGTTGTTCGTCTGGACGACGAGCACCTCTCCCCCGGACCTGACCGCGTCCCGGACGAGCGAATCCTAGGCGACCTCGAAGCAGATGACGTCACCGATGCCCACGGTGCGGGCGAGGCGCTCGGACTCGAGCGGCACGTAGCCGGGGCGGTCGCCCGGGATCATGTCGCGCGTCACGAGGTCGACGGCGGACGAGAAGTGCCGCACGAACGACCGCATGGGGATGTACTCGGCGAACGGTGCGGGGTGCTGCTTGGTGTAGGTGGCGACGACACCGGTGCCGGGCTCCCAGAGGACCGCGGTGTTGTAGCGGCCGCCCGACGGCGGGTACTCGACGGTGCCGACCAGCATCGGGGCGTCGACGGCCTGCGCGGCGGAGTCGATGAGCGCGGCGGCGCCCTCGTCGACCTGCGGGTCGATGTCGGTCCCGTTCTCGGGCCACAGCACGAGGTCGAGCTCGCCGGGCTCGACCTGGTCGAGCAGCGCGATCGTTCCGTCGACGTGGTTGCGGAGCACGGCCTCGCGCTGGCCGAACGCGTCGAGGCCGGTGCCGGGCACGTTGCCCTGGACGGCGCCGACGCGCAGGGTGCCGCTCTCGGCGGCGGTGTCGAGCGGGATGAGCAGGGCGCCGACGAGGACGGCGGCCGCCACCGCCACGGCACCCACGGTGCGTCCCACGACGACGCGGCCGGCGCTGATCACGGCCCGGGCGAGCAGCACCCCGACGACGACGACGGCCGCGGAGACGAGCGGCGTTCCGGCCCAGGAGGCGTAGGCGACGAGCGGCGAGTCCGCCTGCGAGAACGCGAGGCGGCCCCAGGGGAAGCCACCGAACGGCCAGGTCGAGCGCAGGTCCTCGATCGCGACCCACAGGATCGTGAAGACGGCGACCTGCAGGCCGCCGTTGCGCCAGACGGCCTCTCCCCGGCGCGCCCAGGACCAGGCGGCGCCGAAGAGCGCCATGTACGACGCCTCGAGCACGCTGAGCGCGAGCCACGGGACGAGCCCGACGGCCTCGTCGGCCCAGGTGATCAGCGGGGCGAAGAACGCCAGCCCCCAGACGAACCCGACGAGGGCGTTCCAGCGGGCGCTGTCGCGGCGCATCGCGAGGTACAGCAGGGCGACGCCGACGAAGGCCGCTCCCCACACCGCGGGGCCGGGGAACGCGACGCGCGTGACCAGCCCGCTCGCGACGGCCAGCGCGAGGGCCCACCAGCGGGACGGTTCACGGGCGAGCACCGCGCAAGAGTACGACAGCCCGCTGTGCGCCGGGTCCGTCGAGGTGCTGGTGAGGGGTGTCCGACCGACCGGCCCGCGTGTCCTTCGTACCGGTCGGCGCCGAGCGGCGCGACCGTTGTCTGTTGAACACGCGGGCCCGGTCGGAACCCAGAGAATTCGTGCCCCCCGTTCGATGACGGGGCTGCGACCCGTGCCCGTCCCGACGCCTGCGTCGGGGTGGAACCGATCTCGTGCAGCCACGAATACCCTCGTGAACCTACCGAGATCAGCCGAGGTGTCAAGGTGGCGTCGGTGCAGGTGGGGGTTCTCTGCGCAGGTCATCCGCGACCACCCCGAAGGCGTGGTCTCCCCCAGCCCGGCGTGTCGCGTGGCGTGTCGCAGGAATCGGACATCTGTCCAGCACGACGCGTGTCAGCGCGCCCCGCAAGAATCACCCGCTCGGGTCGACGCGGACGGGCCGCGACCTCGCGACCCCGTCGGGAAAGCGGGCTCCGCGAGTCGCGGGTCGCAGGCGGCGGAGGGCCTCAGCCGAGCGCGTCGAAGAGCACGACGCCGTCGCGGACGGTCCGCAGGCACTGCGGCTCCGGAGCGTCAGGGCCGAGGTACGGCAGCAGGGGCGTGCCCGAGCGCGCGTCGGTGCTCCACGACGCCAGCCGCCCGTCGGGCGCCTGCACGACGAGGTGGTCGGCCCGCCACACCGCCAGGTGCGCGGGCGCACCCACGCGCAGCTCCCCCGCGCCCGTGTGGTCGAGACCCGCGAGCCGCCAGCCGCCGCGCGTCGACGCCCGGAAGGCCGCCCGCGCCGAGATCCGCTGCTCGGGCGCCTGGTGCAGCACCGCGGCCCGCACGCCCGCCCACGGGCTCACCGGGGTCACGGGCGAGTCGGAACCGAACGCGAGCGGGACGCCGGCGCCGGCGAGGTCGGCCAGCGGGTTGAGCGCCGCGGCACGGCCCGCGCCCAGCCGCTGCGCGTACATGCCGCCGTCGCCACCCCACGCGGCGTCGAACGCGGGCTGCACGCTCAGGCGCACGCCCAGCAGGATGAGCGACGCGAGCGTCGGTGCGTCGACCATCTCGGCGTGCTCGAGCCGGTGCCCGGCACGCCCGATCGCCTCGACGCCCTCGACGTCGGCGGCGGCCCGCAGCCCCAGGACGACCTCGTCCATCGCGCGGTCGCCGATCACGTGGAAGCCGCCCTGCAGCCCGGCGCGCGTGACCGCGGTGACGTGGTTGCAGATCTCCTCGGCCGACAGGTACAGCACACCGGAACCGTCGGCATCCGCGTAGGGGGCCCGCAGGGCAGCGGTGTGCGACCCCAGGGAGCCGTCGACGTTGAGGTCGCCGCCGATGCCGGTGAGACCCGGCACGGCTTCGAGGAGCGCCCGCGCGTCGTCGACCGTGACGCACCGTTCGCCGCGGTACCCGACGACCAGCGGCAGACCGCTGGCCGGGTCCGCGGTCGTGCCAAGGAGCTCGACGAGCCCCGCACGGGTGTCGATGAAGGGCGCGCTCTGCTCGTGGACGGACGCGACGCCCTGCGACGCCGCATGCGTCAGCGCCCGGCGGTACAGGGACGTCCGGCGCTCGTCCGACACGCGCCGCGCGGCCTCCCTGGCGGCGTGGTGGGCCTCGCGCTCCACGCGGCCGTCGTCGCTCCAGCCCGGCAGGTCCTCCAGGCCGGCGGAACGGGCCAGGGCGGTCGAGACCACGGCCGAGTGCACGTCGACCCGGGCGAGGTACACCGGCGCGCCACCGGCCGCGGCGTCGAGCTCGTGCCGGGTCGGCGGCCGGCGCTCCGGCCACGCGAGCTCGTCCCACCCGAACCCGAGCAGGGGCGCGTCCTGCTGCTCGACGGGGCGCTCACGAGCAGCGCGCGCCACGGCGTCGAGGGCGTCGGCGAGGGACCGCACCCCGGCGTCCGCCGCGAGGTGCACGCTCTCCAGCGCGAGGGCCGTCTCCAGGACGTGCACGTGCGCGTCGACGAACGCGGGGGCCACGAGAGCCCCGTCCAGGTCGACGACCTCGTCGGCGCGGGCGGCGAGCCCGTCGGCCGTGTCGTCGTCCCCGAGCCACGCCACGACGCCGTCGTCGACGAGCAGGGCCTGTGCGAACGGGTCGGCCGAGGAGTGGATGACACCGTTGCGGTAGAGGGTCGCTCTCACATCCGCTCACGATAGGGCAGGTCAGCGCGGCGCACCCTGCCGAGATCGGGCGAAACCGGGCGAACGGCTCCGTGACGTGGACGACCGACCGGGATCACACCGACGAGTACGCCACGACCCCGCGCCGCAGGGCGTCCACGGCCCGGGCGGCCGTGGTCCGCGTGCGCTCGTGCGGGGCCGCGCCGGACACCTGGTCGAGGACGTCGATGACCTGCTTGCACCACCGCACGAAGTCGCCCGCCGACAGGTCCCCGCCCCGCAGGACCGCGTCCAGGCTGCGGCCCGCGGCCCACCGGTGCACGGCCTCGACGAGCCCCAGGTCGAGCGGGACGGTCGACTCCAGGCGGTGCTCGGACTCGAGGTCCTCGAGCTCCGACCACGCCCGCACGGTCCCGTCCAGGGCGACGCCGAGCCGCCCGGCGGGTCCGCCCGGCACGTGCGGCTCCCCCTGGTCCTCGCGGCGGGACCGGTAGACGAGCGTCGACACCGCCGCGGCGAGGCCGGGCACGTCGAGCTCGTCCCACGTGCCCCGTCGCAGGCACTCGGCGAGGAGCAGGTCGTTCTCCGCGTACAGGCGGCGCAGCCACCGGCCGTCGGGGGTGACCTGGAGAGCCCCGTCGGACCGCTCCAGGTAACCCAGGCGTTCCAGCACGTCGCAGATCCGGTCGAACACCACGGCGATCGAGCCGGTCCGCCCCTCGATGCGCCGCACGAGCGCGTCGTGCTCGCCGCGCAGCCGGTGCCAGCGCTCCGCCCAGCGGGCGTGCTCCTCACGGTCGGGGCACGCGTGGCAGGGGTGCGCCCGCAGCCGGCGGCGCAGCGCTGCGACCGCGGCGTCGTCCTGCGCGGCCGTGTGCCGCTCGGGCCGCTTCGTGCGGCCAGGGCGTCCGTCGGGGGCCGGGCCGGTCTGCACGGACGAGCGCAGGGCCGCGGCGAGCTCGCGCCGCGCGGCCGGCACGCGGACGTTGAATCCCTTCGGGACGCGCAGGTAGCCGACGGTGCGCACGCCGGTCCCGACGTCCGCCACCGTGAGCCTGCGGACCTGACGGTCGGTCGTCACGACGGTCGGGCGGGGGCCGTCGAAGCCGCCGCTGCCGCCGGGGTCGACGACGACGGCGTGCCCGGGGCGCCGTCCCACGGGGATCTCCAGGACGTCGCCCACGCGCAGGCCTTCGAGCGAGCGGGCGACCTCGGCCCGGCGTGCGCTCGCCGCGGCGCGGGACTGCTCGCGCTCCAGGCGGGCGATGTCCTGCCGGATCGCCGCGTACTCGGCGAAGTCGCCGAGGTGGCAGCGCATCGCCTCGGCGTACCCGTCGAGGGCCTCGGTGTGCGCCTGCGCCTGGCGGGCGAGCCCGACGACGCCGCGGTCCGCCTGGAACTGCGCGAACGACGTCTCGAGGACCTCGCGTGCACGGTCGCGGCCGACCTGGGCGACGAGGTTGACGGCCATGTTGTAGGTGGGGCGGAAGCTCGACTTGAGCGGGTACAGGCGCTTGGACGCCAGCCCCGCGAGCTGCACGGGGTCGAGCCCCGGGTGCGCGACGACGACCGCATGCCCCTCCGTGTCGATCCCTCGCCGCCCGGCCCGGCCGGTGAGCTGGGTGTACTCGCCGGGCGTGACGTCGACGTGGTTGGACCCGTCCCACTTGACGAGCTTCTCCAGCACCACGGAGCGCGCAGGCATGTTGATGCCGAGGGCGAGCGTCTCGGTCGCGAACACGACCTTGACGAGACCGCGGGAGAACAGGTCCTCGACGGTCTCCTTGAAGAGCGGCAGCATGCCCGCGTGGTGGGCCGCGACGCCGCGTGTGAGCGCCTCCAGCAGGTCCCAGTACCCGAGGACGTCGAGGTCCTCGGGCGGCACCGCGGCGCAGCGCTCCTCGACGACGCGCCGGATCGTCGCCTGCTCCGCAGGGTCGGTGAGGCGCACGCCGGCGGCGAGGCACTGCTGCACGGCCCCCTCGCACCCGGCACGGGAGAAGATGAAGACGATCGCGGGCAGCAAGCCGTCCCGGTCGAGGGCGTCGACCACCGCGAACCGGGGCGTCGGCCGGCCGAAGCCCTGCCCGCCGCCCGGACGGTGACCGCCGCGCCCCCGGTACCCGCGGTCGCCCGGACCCCGACGACCGGACGGCCCGTCGGTGCGCTCGGTGCGGCGCAGCAGGTGGACCAGGTCCGGGTTGATGGGCGGGTCGACGCCCGGGTCGGTCGGGTCGACGTGGCCCGCGTAGAGCTCGAGCAGGTCGCCGCGCACCAGGACGTGCTGCCCGAGCGGGACGGGCCGGTGCTCGGACACGACGATCTCCGTGTCGCCGCGCACCGTCGCGAGCCAGTCGCCGAACTCCTCGGCGTTGGACACGGTCGCCGAGAGCGAGACGAGCTGCACGTCGTCGGGCAGGTGGATGATCACCTCCTCCCACACCGGGCCGCGGAACCGGTCGGCGAGGTAGTGCACCTCGTCCATGACCACGTACCCGAGGCCCGCGAGGGTGGGCGACCCCGCATAGAGCATGTTGCGGAGGACCTCGGTCGTCATGACGACGACGGGCGCCTCGCCGTTGATCGTGGTGTCGCCCGTGAGCAGCCCGACCCGCTCGGGTCCGTACCGGCGCACGAGGTCGCCGTACTTCTGGTTCGACAGCGCCTTGATGGGCGTGGTGTAGAACGCCTTGCGCCCCGACGCGAGCGCGAGGTGCACGGCGAACTCGCCGACGACCGTCTTGCCGGCGCCGGTCGGGGCGGCGACCAGCACGCCGCTCCCCCGTTCGAGCGCGGCGCACGCGTCGGCCTGGAACTCGTCCAGGGGGAACGTGAGGAGCTGGCGGAACTGCGCGAGCTCGCCGCGCTCCTCCTCGGCGCGACGGCGCGACGCCGCGTACCGCTCGGCGGGCGACGGCTCGGCCGCGGGGGCACGGGTCGAGCCGGTGCTCGACGGAGCGGAGGCGGAGGACGGACGACGCCAGCGTGACACCACAGGCACACCCTAGGCACGCGCACGGCCCGACGACGGACGCAGCCGGTCGCGCGCGTCGGCGTCAGGCGAGGACGGCCAGCGCCCCGGGGTCGACCTGCACGCGCAGCGGCAGCGGCCCCACGCGCTCGCCGTCGGCGAAGGCCGCCGGTGCGGGTGCGCCGAGCGCCGTGAGGGGCTCGACCAGCACGGTGCGGCTCCGCACGATCGTCACGGCCGGGTGCCCGACGTGCCGGCCGCGGTAGATCCCCGGGAAGATCCGCGTGATCGCGGACCGGGACAGGGGCCCGGCGACGACGACGTCGAGCAGCCCGTCGTCGACGCGGGCGTCGGGGGCGACGTGCAGACCGCCGCCGAACCAGGGCGTGTTCGCGATCGCCACGAGGGTCCCCGGTGACTCCCAGGTGCGGTCGTCGAGCGTCACGCGGTACCCGTACGGGCGGAACGACGTGAGCTCGGCGGCCAGGGCGCGCACGTAGCGGGCGGACCCGCGCGGCCACGTCATGGTGTTGGCACGGGCGTTGACGGCGGCGTCGATGCCGCACGACAGCACGCCCACGAACCACTCGTGAGCCGAGTGCGCGGGCGTCCCGACACGGACGGCGTCGATGCGCCGCGGGCCCTCGTCGAGGCCACGCTTGACGACGTCGACCGCCGCGGTCACGTCGTCGAGCGGCAGGCCCAGCGCACGGGCGATGTCGTTGCCGGTGCCCGCCGCGACGACGCCGAGCGGCAGCGCCGTCCCCGCCACGACGTTCGCGCCGAGGTGGACCATGCCGTCGCCGCCGACGACGACGAGCGCGTCCAGCCCCTGCACCGCGGCCGCACGGGCCCGGTCGCTCGCCTGCGCGAGGGTGGGCGCGGACAGGTCCTCGACCTTCATGCCGCGCGCGACCAGCAGCTCGTGCACGCGTCGCCCGGCGGTCGAGCCGCGCCCCTTGCCGGCCGTCGGGTTGACCACGACGCCGACGTGCCTCACGCGGTCGCCTTGTCCGCGTCGTCGGGGAACGTCCCGTCGAGCCGCGGCAGACCCGCAGCGACACGGCGCCGGTCGACGCGCCGGTCGTGCACGGTGCAGATCACCAGCGCCCCCGCGTAGAGCAGGCAGATGGGGATCGCGACGGCGATCATCGTGATCGCGTCGGGCGTCGGCGTCATGATCGCGGAGAACGTGAAGGCCACCATGACGGCCCAGCGCCAGCCCTTGCGCCACGTCGCGGCGGTGCCCAGGCCGGCGAAGTTCAGCGCGACCATGACGACGGGCAGCAGGAACGCCAGGCCGAAGACGAGCATCACGCGCATGACGAACCCGAGGTACGTCTGTGCGTCGACGAGGTTCGACGCGCCTTCGGGCGTGAACTCGATGAGCAGCCCCACGGCGTGCGGCAGCACGTACCAGGCGAGCAGCGCACCGCCGAGGAACAGCGGCACCGCGGCCCCGAGGAACCCGAACGCGTACCCGCGCTCGCGACGGGTCAGCCCCGGCGTGATGAACGCCCACAGCTGGTAGAGCCACCACGGGCTCGACAGGATCACGCCGAGGAACACCGTGACCTTGACGCGCATGTCGAACGGCGCCGCGACGCCCGCGAAGTTGAGCGTCACGAGCTCGTCACGCGTGGTCGCGGCCATCTCCAGGGGTCGCTGGATCGCCTCGAACACCGGGTCGTAGAAGACCCACGCCAGGACGGCACCGGCGACGATGCCGATGGACGCCAGGACGAGGCGCTTGCGCAGCTCGAGCAGGTGCGCACGCAGCGGCATCCGGCCGCCGGCGTCGCGACCGCGGCGGGAGGTGCTCACCCGGGGTCAGACCTTCGGAGGCGTGGTGCCCTCGGTCGGCTCCTCGGGACGCCGGTCGCGGTTCACCGTGCCGTTCGCCGTGGCCGCCGTCTCGGTGCCGTCGGCGGGACCGTCCTTGTCGTCGTCCCGCAGGTCCTTGACCTCGGACTTGAAGATCTTCATCGACTGGCCGACGCTCTTGGCCAGCCCCGGGAGGCGGTTCGCCCCGAACAGGAGCAGGACGACCAGCACCAGGACGATGATGTGCCAGGCGCTCAGGTTGCGGATCACGGGGCTGCCCCTCCATCACGGATTGCCGAAGTCCCGCGAATCCTAACCCCGCAGGTCCGATTCGCCGCACGTCCCGGCGACGCCGGCCTCAGCGCCAGTACGCGCGCCAGCCCTGCCACGTGCGGCGGTGCCGCTCCGCCCGGGCGAACCGGCGGACGTCCCGCGCGGCGCGCACGTCGTCGAGCCGCTCCCGCAGCACGTCGCGGTCCGCGAGGACCGTCGGCCGCGTCTCGCCCGCCCGGTCCTCCGCGAGCGACCGCAGCTCGTCCAGCCGTCGGGCCAGGACCTCCCACGTCTGCGCGGCGATGCCCAGCTCGCGCCCGAGCGCGACACTCGAGCGCCACAGCCGACGCCCCAGGAAGAGCGCCCCGACCAGGGTGCCGACCACCAGCACCGTCCAGACCGTGAACCACAGCACCGTCGATCACCCGTCCCCGTCGGCCAGCGGCCCGTACGCGTCGAGCGCAGCACGGGCCGACGCCGCGACCTCCGCGGCGACCCGCGTCGGCCGGACCTCGAGGACGTCGTCGGCGACCTGGAGCACCAGGTGCCGCACCCACACCGGTCGCAGCACGCGCAGGTCGACCTCGAACGAGCCGTCCTCGTGGTTGCGGACCGCCTCGACCGGGGTGCTCTCCGCGACCCACCGCGCCCGGCTGCGCAGGTGCAGCGTCACCAGGTCACCGTCAGGGCCCGGCTGGAACTCCCCCGCGTCCGGCGCGACCGTGTGGTCGGCGACGGGCTGGTCCAGCACGCGCGCCTCGAGGACCCGGTCCACCCGGAACAGCCGCTCCCCGTCGACGAGCCGGCACCACGCCAGCAGGTAGGAGCGCTCGTCGTCGGTGACCAGGCGCAGCGGGTCGACGTCCCGCTGCGTCGCCACGTCCGAGGCGTCCACGTACCGCAGGTGCAGCCGTCGCCCCTCGCGCAGCGCCGTCGCCAGGGCCGCCGCGACGTCCGGCGCCGCGTCCAGGCCGAGGCGCACGTCCAGCGCGGCCGCCGCGTCGCCCGCCGCGGCCGTGAGCTTCGCGAGAGCGGACGACAGGACCTGCGCCCGCTCCGGGTCCAGGGCGGGCCGCAGGGCCGAGTCGAGCGCCCGCAGCGCCGCGAGCAGCGCGACCGCCTCGCGCGCGCCCAGCCGCAGCGGCCGGGTCATGCCGCGCGACTCCGTCAGACGGACCACGCCCTGCTCGTACGACGCCGCGTCGAAGTCGATGAGGTCGTGCGGGAAGTAGCCCGGCGTCCCCGTCACCCACAGGGTGTCGATGTCGGTGAGGACCTGCGACGCGCTCACGCCGAACTGCTCCGCGATCTCCTCGACCGGCACGCCCTCGTGACGGTCCAGGTACGCGATCATCCCGAGCATGCGCAGCAGCCGGTCGCTCGCGCGCTCAGCCATCGTGACCTCCCGAGCGGGTCGCCGGAGCCCCCGCCGCGTCGTCGAGCGTCGCCGCCGTCCGCAGCAGGTGCAGGACCGCGTGCCGCACGCTCGGCGGGTCGAGGACCACCACGGCGTCGCCGTACCCCACGAGCTCCTCCGCGAGCTCCCAGTCCAGCCGGAACGGCACGTGCACGACGTCGCGGTGCGCGAGCAGCGTCGCGACGTGCGGGTCCGCCGCGAGGTCGGGAGCGTCCGCCGGGGCGGGCACGGCCCGCGCGCGGGCGGCGCTCGCCCGCTCCGGCAGGACGGCGAGCGTCGCGACGCGCTCCGGACGCTCGTCCCACGGGCGCAGCGCCTCCGCGAGCTCCTCGGCCGACGGCGGCGCGAACGCCCCCGCCTCGCCGACCGGCCGCACCGCCCCCTCCACCCGGCTCAGCCGGTACGAGCGGGACGCGCCGCGCTCGCGGTCACGGCCCACGAGCAGCCACCCGCCGCGGCGGGCCAGCAGCTTCCACGGCTCGACCGTCCGCTCGCGCACCTCGCCCGTGTTCGCCGCCCGGTACACGAACCGCACGACCTGCCGCGCCTGCACCGCGTCCAGCAGCGGGCCGACCGCACCCCCGCCCGACCGCACCCGCGGCGCGAGACCGGCGACGAGGTCGCCCGACTCGGGCCCCGCCCCCACCACCCGCAGCTTCGTCAGCGCGCGCGACGTGTCCGAGCGCAGCGACTGGTCCTGCCACAGCTGGGCCGCCATCGCGAGCACGCCCAGCTCGGCGGCCGTGAGGTCGAGCGGCGCCAGCGCGTACGCGTCCGCGTCGATCCGGTAGCCGATGTCGTCGCCGTGACCCGCGTCCGTCACCGTGAGCACCGGGATCCCCAGGTCGCGCAGCGTGTCCTTGTCGCGCTCGAACATCCGCTCGAAGGCGTCGTCCGACGGGGCGTCCTGGTAGCCGGCGACGCTCGTGCGCACCTGCTCCTTGGTCATGCGGCCGGACGTGTTGACGAGGGCGATGACGAGGTTGAGCAGGCGCTCGGCGGGAGGGATCGCGGGGGGCATCGGGGACCACGGTAGCCGCCCCGGTACCGTGGGGCCGTGATCACGTGGCGTTCGGGTGTCGTCGTCGGGACCGGGACGAGCTGGTCGGGCGCCCAGGAGCTCACCGTCGACCTCGACGACCCCGGTGAGGGCGTCCTCCCCCATCGCGTCCGCGCGCTCGCGTACCCCGCGCTCGTCGGCCGGCCCGACGTCGGCGACCGGGTCCTGCTCAACGTCTCGGCGCTCGCCCGCGGCCTCGGCACGGGCGGCTACGCCCTCGTCGCGGCACCCGGCGGAGACCTTCCCGCGGACCCGCCGCCCGGACCCGGCCACCTCGTGAAGGCCCGCTACACGCCCCTGCAGGCGATGGTCCTCGGCGTCGACGACCAGGAGTCGCCCCACCACGAGACCCTGCGCGACGCCGACGACCTCGCCGGCCTGCCCGTCGTCGTCGCCGACCTGCACTCGGCGCTGCCCGCGGTCGTCGCCGGCCTCCGGTACGCCGCGGCCCGCGCCGGACGCCCCGCACCGACCGTCGCCTACGTCATGACCGACGGCGGCGCCCTGCCCGCCTGGTTCTCCCGCGCCGTCGCCGGCCTGCGCGACGCCGGCTGGATCGACGCCTGCGTCACCACCGGGCAGGCGTTCGGCGGCGACCACGAGGCCGTCACCGTGCACACCGGCCTGCTCGCCGCCCGGCACGTCGTCGGCGCCGACGTCGTCGTCGTCGCGCAGGGCCCCGGGAACCTCGGCACCGGCACCCGCTGGGGGTTCTCCGGCGTCGCCGCGGGCGAGGCCGTCAACGCCGCCGCCGTGCTCGGCGGACGTCCCGTCGCCTCCCTGCGGGTCAGCGGCGCCGACCCCCGCGAACGGCACCTCGGCGTCTCGCACCACTCCCTCACCGCCTACGGGCGCGTCGCGCTGCGTCCCGCCGACGTCCCCGTGCCCGTCTTCGAGCCCGATCCCGACGGCGGCCTCGACGCCCTCGGCCGCCGCGTGCAGCACCAGGTCGCCGCGCTCGGCGCCCCGCACGGGCTGCACCGGCTCGTCGACGTGAACGCCGGCGCGGACCTGCTGAGCGCGCTCGCGGGCAGCCCGGTGCGGCTCTCGACGATGGGACGCGGGCTGGACGACGACCCCGCGGCGTTCCTCGCGGCGGCGGTCGCGGGCGTCCACGCGGTGGACCTGCTCACCGCCTGACGCGGACGGGCGCGGCGTGCCGCGACCCGGGGAGGGCGGACCGGCGGTCAGTCGTCCCGCTGCGTCCGGGTGTGCTCGGCGACGAGCGTCGCGAGCCGGCGTGCGTCCTCCTCGGCCCGCTCGCCGTCGGCGCGCTGGATCCCCATGACGGCGAGCGTGTCCCCGTCGGCGAGGTCGAGCTGCACCCACGGTCGCCCGTGCCCGAACCGCACGGCGACGACCTCGGCCCACTCCAGGCGACGCGTCAGCATGAGGTTGCGCACGACGAGCCCCGCGTCGTCCGCCCGGGCGCTGACGGACGCCTGCCGCCAGCAGAACCAGGCGATGAGCAGACCGACGAGCGCGAAGCCCGCCTGGTCGAGCGGTCCGGCACCGGGCAGGACGGCGATGATGACGCCGGTCAGCACGACGACCGCGACCGCGAGGGCCAGCGTGACGACGCGCGCGAACCGGGGCCGGAACACCGTGACCGTCCCGCTCATGGCGAGCGTCACAGACGCGACGCGTGGATCGTCGTCACGAGGATCGCGCGCGCACCGATGTCGTAGAGGGCGTCCATGACGCGGTTGGTCTCCGAGCGCCGGACCATCGCCCGCACGGCCGCCCACTCGCGGTTGTGCAGCGGCGACACGGTCGGCGACTCGAGCCCGGGCGTGATGGCGACGGCCTGCTCCACGAGGGACAGCGGGACGTCGTAGTCCATGAGGACGTACTCGCGGGCCGTCAGGACGCCCTTCAGGCGGCGCGCGAGCACGTCGAGACCGACGGGCTCCTCCTCGCCGGAGCGGCGCACGAGGACGGCCTCCGAGCGCAGGATCGGCTCGCCGAAGATCTCCAGGCCCGCGGCCTTGAGGGTCGTGCCCGTCTCGACGACGTCCGCGATGACGTCGGCGACGCCCAGCCGGGTCGCGGTCTCCACCGCGCCGTCGAGCCGCACGATGCCGGCCGGGACGACGTCCCGCTCCGCGAGGTACGTCGACACGAGCCCGGGGTACGACGTCGCGACCCGCTTGCCCGCGACGTGGCTGACGTCGCTCATGAGCCCGACGGGCGCGGCCCACCGGAACGTCGACCCGCCGAACCCGAGCGGCAGGTGCTCGACCGCCGCGGACTGCGAGTCCAGCAGCAGGTCGCGGCCGGTGATGCCGACGTCGACGGTCCCGGCTCCGACGTACACGGCGATGTCGCGCGGACGCAGGAAGAAGAACTCGACGTCGTTGTCCGGGTCGGGCAGCACGAGCTCGCGCGAGTCGCGACGCTGCCGGTAGCCGGCCTCGCGGAGCATCTCGGCGGCGGGCTCGGACAACGAGCCCTTGTTGGGGACGGCGATCCTCAGCACGGGGGTCCTATCGGTGGGTCAGGGCACGGGGGGCGGGGCGGGGCGTGCGCGGTGGCGCGTCAGAGATGGGCGTAGACGTCGTCGAGCGTCAGCCCGCGCGCCAGCATCAGCACCTGGAGGTGGTACAGCAGCTGGGAGATCTCCTCCGCGGTGCGCTCGTCGCCCTCATGCTCGGCCGCCATCCAGACCTCGGCGGCCTCCTCGACGATCTTCTTGCCGATGGAGTGGACGCCGGCGTCGAGCTCGGTCACGGTGCGGGAGCCCGCGGGGCGGGTGGCCGCCTTCTCGGACAGCTCGGCGAACAGGGCGTCGAAGGTCTTCACGTCGGCCAAGCCTAGACGCGTCCCACGGGACGGTCGTCCGCCGTCCGCCGATCAGGCATGCGCTGCCTGCTGGGCGTCGACCGCGGGTGCCGCCTCCTCCCGGCGGGCCCGCCGCCACACGACGAAGCCGTAGACGACGACGCCCGCGTAGACGAGGTAGAGGACGGCCGACGGGTAGTACCCGGCGGACAGCAGCAGCGGCACCCCGACGGCGTCGACCGCGATCCAGATGAGCCAGAACTCGATCCAGCCGCGCGCCATCCCGTACGTCGCGAGCAGCGAGCCGACGAAGATCCACGCGTCGGCCCACGGCCCCCACGACCCGAGTGCGCGGAAGACGAGCGCGCACGCGACCGTGCCGACGACCGCGACCGTGCCGATGAGCACCCAGCCGCGCGGCCCGGCCCACCGGGGCACGACGGCGGGCGCGTCGGGCGCGCCGCCGGCGGCCTGGGCCGCGTGCTGCGACTGCCGCCAGCGCACCCACCCGTACACGGACACGATCACGAAGAACACCTGGCGGCCGGCCTGCCCGTACAGGTCCGTGGCCTGGGGCGTGTGGAAGACCCCGCCGAGGAACACGGTGAACAGCAGCACGTTGCCGACGATCCCGACGGGCCACGCCCAGACGCGCCGGCGCAGGCCGCCCACGGCCGACGCGAGGCCGAAGAGGTTGCCGACGATCTCGCGCCACAGGATGTCGTGGCCCGCGATCGTCACCGTGGCGTCGAACAGCCAGGCGAGCGGACCCATCTCAGAGCGCTCGCAGCGCCAGGACCGTCGCGACGGCCGCCTCCGCGGCCTCCGCGCCCTTGTCCTCGTGCGAGCCCTCGAGGCCCGCCCGGTCGAGCGCCTGCTGCTCGTCGTCGCACGTCAGCACGCCGAAGCCGACGGGCACACCCGTGCGGATCGCGACGTCGGTGAGGCCGAGGGTCGCGCCCTGGCACACGTACTCGAAGTGCGGCGTGCCGCCGCGGATGACGACGCCGAGCGCGACCACCGCGTCCGCGCCCTGCTGGGCGGCTGCCGCGGCGGCGACCGGCAGCTCGAACGTGCCGGGCACGCGCACGACGCGCACGTCGGTGACGTTCGCCCGCGCGAGCGCCCGGCGGGCACCGTCGAGGAGGCCGTCCATGACGGTCGTGTGCCAGCTCGCGGCGACGACGGTGACACGCAGTCCGGTGCCGTCGACGCTCAGGGAAGGTGCTCCCGCACCGCTCATGCCAGGTCCTCCAGGTTCTCGAACGCGTGGTCGGTGGTGTCGGCGCCCGGCGTCGCGGGGGCCGCGAGGACGGGACGCACGGGGATCGGGTCGCGGCGGCCGTCGGCGGGCAGGTGCAGCAGGTGCCCCATCGACGTCGCCTTGGTGCGCAGGTACGCCTCGTTCTGCGGTGTCCGGCCGACCTCCAGGCCGCGGACCTCCGCGACGTCGATGCCGTGCGCCCGCAGGCCCGCGACCTTCGCGGGGTTGTTGGTCAGCAGGCTGACGCGCCGGACGCCGAGGTCCGCGAGGATCGCGGCCGCTGCCCCGTACTCGCGGCGGTCCGCGGGCCAGCCGAGGTCGAGGTTCGCCTCGACGGTGTCGCGGCCCTCGTCCTGCAGCGCGTACGCCGCGACCTTCGCGAGCAGGCCGATCCCCCGGCCCTCGTGCCCGCGCAGGTACACGACCGCGCCCCCCTGCTCGGCGGCGAGCTGCAGCGCGGCGTCGAGCTGCGGCCCGCAGTCGCACCGGGCCGACCCGAACGCGTCCCCCGTGAGGCACTCCGAGTGGACGCGCACGACGGGAGTGGCGGCGAGCCCGGACGTCGGGACGAGTGCGACGTGCTCGTCGCCCGTACGCAGGTCGCGGTAGCCGTGGATCCGGAAGTCGCCGTGCCGCGTCGGCAGGTACGCGGTGTGCGTGGCGTGCACACGGTCGCGCAGCAGGGGCACGACCGCGGCGTCGACGGGCTCGACGTCGTCGTGCGCCGTCCGCCACGCCACGATCGCGTCGATCGTCAGCAGGACGAGCCCTTCCCGCTCGGCCAGCTCGGACGCCGCGGGCAGGCGCGTCATCGAGCCGTCGTCGTCGACGAGCTCGGCGATCGCCCCGACGGGCTCGAGACCCGCCAGCCGGCACAGGTCGACCGCGGCCTCGGTGTGGCCCGCCCGGTGCAGGACGCCGCCCGGGACGGCCCGCAGCGGCAGCACGTGCCCGGGGCGGATCAGGTCCTCGCGCCCCGACGCCGGGTCGGCCAGCACCCGCAGGGTGCGCGCCCGGTCGGACGCCGAGATCCCCGTCGTCACGCCCGTCGCCGCGTCGACAGTCACGGTGTAGGCCGTCCGCCGCGGGTCCTGGCTGTGCGGGACCATGAGCGGCAGGTCGAGCGCGTCGGCCCGCGCGGCCGGCATCGGCGCGCACAGGTAGCCCGACGAGTGCCGGATGGTCCACGCGACCCACTCGGGCGTCGCCGACTGCGCCGCGAGGATGACGTCGGCCTCGTTCTCCCGGTCGGGCGAGTCCGCGACCAGCACCGGCCGACCGGCACGCAGCGCGTCGAGCGCGTCCTCGACCGTCCCCAGCCGCACGTCGGTCATCGGCCGACCCCCGCCGTCGCGAGCAGGCGCTCGGTGTACTTCGCGAGCACGTCGACCTCCAGGTTGACCCGCGCACCGGGCGCGAGCGTGCCGAGGGTCGTCGCGGCGAGCGTCGTCGGGATGAGCGACACCCCGAACGCGTCGTCGCCGACGTGCGTCACGGTGAGCGACACCCCGGACACGCTGATCGAACCCTTCTCGGCGACGTACCGCGCGAGCTGCGGCTCCAGGCCGATCTCGACGTCGTCCCAGCGTGGTCCGGGCGTGCGCCCGAGGACCGTGCCGACGCCGTCGACGTGTCCCTGCACGACGTGCCCGCCGTAGCGCCCGCCCACGGGCAGCGCCCGCTCCAGGTTCACCTCACCGCCCGCGACGAGGTCGCCGAGCGCCGACCGGCGCAGCGTCTCGGGCATGACGTCCGCGGTGAAGGTCCCGTCGCCGGGCAGGTCGGTGACCGTCAGGCAGACGCCGCTCACCGCGATGGAGTCGCCGAGCCGCGCGTCGGACGTGACGAGCGGCCCGCGGATGCGCACGCGCGCGTCGGCAGCCTGCCCGCCCGCGTCCGTGCCGGGCACGATCTCCTCGACCGTGCCGATCTCCTCGACGATGCCGGTGAACATTCAGACCTCCTGGTCCGTGGGGGTGGTGCGGGACGCGTCGCCGGCCGGTTCCGGGGTGGCGACGACGAGGACGTCGGGGCCGAGCGGCAGGACGCTGCGCGGCGTGAGGCGCACGGCGTCGCCGATCGTGCCGATGCCGAGGTCGCCGACGGCCGACGGGCCGGATCCGAGAAGCACGGGTGCGACGTAGGCGTGCACCTCGTCGACGAGCCCCGCACGCAGGAACGCCGCCGCGAGGGTCGGCCCGCCCTCGACGAGCAGGTGCCGGACCTCGCGCTCGCCCAGCACGCGCAGGACCTCGGCCGGGTCGTGGGTCCGCACGTGCACGAGCTCGCCGCCCGGGCCGTGCAGCCGCGCACCGGCCGGGACGTCGCGGTGCCCCACGACGACACGGAGCGGCTGCGACGAGTGCGGCTCCCCCGCCGCGTTGCGCGCCGTGAGCGTCGGGTCGTCCGCGAGGACCGTCCCCGTGCCGACGGCGATGGCGTCGACCTCCGCGCGCAGGTCGTGGGCGTGGTGCCGGGCGACGTCCGAGGTGATCCACCGGCTCGTCCCGTCGGCCGCGGCGACGCGGCCGTCGAGCGTCGACGCGAGCTTGAGCGTGACGAACGGGCGGCCGCGCTCGACCGCCGTGAGCCACGTGCCGAGCAGCGTGCGGCCCTCCTCGGCCAGCACGCCCGTCACGACGTCGACGCCCTCGCGGCGCAGCCGGTCCGCACCGCCGGCCGCCACCGGGTTGGGGTCCGGGACGGCCACGACGACGCGCCGCACGCCGGCGTCGAGCAGCGCCTGGGTGCACGGGCCGGTGCGCCCGGTGTGGTCGCACGGCTCGAGCGTGACGACCGCGGTCGCGCCCTGGGTCGAGGCGCCGTGCGCGGCGGCGTCGCGCAGCGCGGCGACCTCGGCGTGCGCGGTGCCCGCTCCGGCGTGCCAGCCCTCGCCGAGGACGACGCCGGTCGGGTCGAGGAGCACGCAGCCGACGCGCGGGTTCGGTCCGTGCCGGGGTCCGCGGCGAGCGAGCAGCAGGGCCTGACGCAGCGCGGCGAGCTCGGCGGGGAGGACGGCACCCGCAGCAGCCGACGGCGTCGCCGGACCGGACCCGGCCGCCCCCGGCACGCGGACGGGCGTCGCCGACGTGCCCGCCGCGGGCGTGCTCGTGCCCGACGTGCTCAGGGCTGGCGTGCTCGTCACAGGGTCACCTCCGGGCGCTGCTCAGGCCCCGGGGTCGCGCAGAGGACACCGTCGTCCGACGGCCGTCGCCCTGCCACGGGACGTCGCTCGGCGACGCCCCGCCACGTACTTCCTCCCATCCGGACTTTCACCGTCGGTCCTGGAGTTCCACCAGGTCAACCGCCAGGTCCCGAAGGACCGTGCGGGTCGCGGACTGTCACCGCCGGCTCGGAATTACACCGACCCCGGAGCACGTGTTCGTGTTCTGCACTGCGCCAACGATCATGCCACACGGGGCATTCCCGCCCTCGGCGCGCGACCTGCGTCTCACGCGTCGGACAGCACCGCCCGGGGGCTGGTCCCGACCACCCCGCGGGTGGCCGACCCGCAGGTCAGGACGCGGCGTCCGCCAGGTCGCGCAGCGCCGCGATCTCCGCCGCGACGTCCTCCGCTCCGTACACCGCGGAGCCCGCGACGAAGACGTTCGCGCCCGCCGCCGCGATCCGCCCCACGGTGTCCCGCGACACCCCGCCGTCGACCTGCACCCACGTGTCGAGCCCGGCCGCCTCGATGGCCGCCCGGGTCCGCCGCACCTTCGGCAGCGTCCCTTCGATGAACGACTGGCCGCCGAACCCCGGCTCGACCGTCATCACGAGCACCATGTCGATCTCCGCCAGCAGGTCGAGGAACGGCTCCACCGGCGTCGCCGGACGCAGCGCGACACCGACGCGCGCACCCCCCGCGCGGAGCTCGCGCGCGAGCCGCACCGGCGCCTGCGCCGCCTCGGCGTGGAACGTCACGGACGCCGCACCGGCCTCCGCGAAGGCCGGAGCCCAGCGGTCCGCGTCGGCGATCATCAGGTGCACGTCCAGCGGGACGGGCGAGACCTGCGCGAGGCGGCGCACGACCGGCAGCCCGATCGTCAGGTTCGGCACGAAGTGGTTGTCCATGACGTCCACGTGCGCGTAGTCGGCGTCCGCGATCCTCGCGAGGTCGCGCTCGAGGTTCGCGAAGTCGGCGGACAGGATGCTCGGGTTGATCATGGCGGGCACGCGGCCAGCGTAGTCACGCGACCAGCGCCGTGCCGCCCGCGACCGAGCCCCGCTGCCGAGGGTCCCCGGCGTGCCGTCAGGACGTGCGGCGCAGCAGCGTCAGGTGCATCGCGTCCGTGCCGTGCACGTGCGGCCACAGCTGCACGTCCGTCCGGTCCGGCAGGTCCACGTCTCGCCGCGCGACGTCGCGCACCACCGCGGCCGCGTCGAGCGTCTCGACGTCCACGCCCGACTTCGCGGCCGCCCGCAGCGCGTCCTTGACGACGAGCCGCGTCTCCGCGAGGTGCGGCGAGCACGTCACGTACGCGACGACGCCACCGACGCGCACGGCGCGCAGCGCCGAGCCGAGCAGCTCGCGTTGGAGGGTGCCGAGCGTCGCGACGTCCGCGGGCGTCCGCCGCCACCGCGACTCGGGCCGTCGACGCAGCGCGCCCAGCCCGGTGCAGGGCGCGTCGACCATCACGCGGTCGTACGACGCGGGCTCGTCGGTGCCGACGGTGCGTCCGTCGCCGGTCCGGACCTCCTCGACCGCGTCCGCCGGGACGGCGTGCAGCGACTGGCGGACCAGGCGCGCCCGGTGCGGCTGCACCTCGTTCGCGACGAGTCGGGCGCCCCGCGACGAGGCGAGCGCCGCGAGCAGCGCGGCCTTGCCGCCCGGCCCTGCGCACAGGTCGAGCCACCGCTCGTCGGGGCCGTCGAGCGGTGCCGCCCCGAGCGCGAGCGCCACGAGCTGGCTGCCGTCGTCCTGGACCCCCGCGCGTGCCTCGCGCACCGCGGGAAGCGACGCGGGGTCGCCGCCCGGCAGCACGACCGCGGTGGGCGACAGCGGTCCCGCGGCGGCGTCGGCGGTCGCTCCGAGCTCCTCGACGGTCGCGAGGCCGGGGCGGGCGACGAGCGTGACCAGCGGCGCGGCGTTGTCGGCGTCGAGCAGCGCGGCGATCTCGTCCACGCCGCGGTCGTTGCCGACCAGGGCCTCGCGCAGCGCGCGCACGACCCACACCGGATGGCTGCCGACGGTGGCGAGCCGCGCGACCGGGTCGCTGCCGTCCGGGTCCGCGGCGTCGCCGATGCGCTGCTCCCAGACGTCCCACGGCTCGCGTGCGACGGCGCGCAGCACCGCGTTGACGAACTGGGCCGGTCCCGCTCCGGTCACCTCGCGGGCGAGGCCGACGGTCTCCGAGACCGCCGCGTGCGCCGGCACGCGCATGCCGAGGACCTGGTGCACGCCGAGTCGCAGGACGTCGAGCACAGGACCGTCGATCCGGGCGGCCGGGCGTGCCGCCGCGAGCTCGACGACCGCGTCGTAGCGACCCCGCAGGCGCAGCGTGCCGTAGGTCAGCTCCGTCGCGAAGCCGGCGTCCCGGCCCGTCAGGCCGCGCTCGCGGAGCAGCGGTGGCAGGACGAGGTTGGCGTAGGCGTCGCCCTCGGCGACCGTGCGCAGGACGTCGAACGCGACGCGGCGTGCCGGGTCCGTGCCGCGCCGACGCTGCCCCGGTGCGGCCGCCGAGCGGGTCGTGCGGCCCTCGCTGCGTGCCGCTCCGCGCTGCCGCCCCTGGGCGTCACGACCGGCGGCGCGACCGCCGTCGCGCGCACCGCCACGGTC
>NZ_BIMR01000099.1 GCF_004306155.1 Cellulomonas biazotea | reverse complement strand
GCGCGCGCCCGCGCTCGACGACGTCGTCGTCGCCGCGGGCCACCGCGGCGTACAGCGTCATGAGCTGGGCCGTCGGTGCGAGCGGCTCGGGGACGTCGGTGCGGACGGGCCCGGGGGACAGGTCGCCCTGCACGAACCGGAACAGGTGGCCGAACATGACGAGCTCCAGGCCGTAGCTGCTCCACAGCATGCCCGACGACCGGGCCCGCTCGACGGCCTCGGCGGCGACGTCGACGGCCTTCGTCACGTCGCCCGCGTAGTACCGGTTGTTCGCCAGGTTGTACATGGTGCGCAGCTCGGTCGACAGGTCCCCGGCCTGCCGGGCGAGGGCGAGCGCGTCGCGCAGCAGCCCGGCCGCGCGGTCGGCGTCGTCGACGACGAGCACCGCGAGCGACGTGACCGCGTCGGCCTCCGCGTCGACCGCACCGGCGTCGCGTGCGGCGGTCGCCGCCTCCGTGGCGTACCGCTTGGCCTCGTCGTCCTCGTCGGAGTTGAGGGCCGCCCGCGCGTACGTCGCGAGCGCCCACGCACGCGCCGCGGACGGCTCGGTGAGGACGTCGAGCGCCTGCCGGGAGACGCCCATCGCCTCACGTCCCCGGTCGGCGCCCGTGAGGTGCCGGGCGAGGCACGTCCGCAGCGCGGCCTGCCGGGTGGGGTCGTCGGCTGCCTCGTCGACCGCCGCGCGCGCGAGCTGGACGGCGCGGTCGAGCTGGCCGGTGCGGGCAGCCGCGGTCGCGGCGGCGTCGAGGACCGACACGTGGTCCTGCCCGAGCGACGTCGCCGCGTCGGGCACCGCCGTCCACAGCCGCAGCACGACCTCGAGGTGGTGCAGCTCCTCCACGGGCGCCAGCAGGTCGTGCGCCTGGCGGGCGGCGTCGCGCGACGCCGTGAGCGCGGTCGCCAGGTCGGGCGCGCGCAGCGCGTGCCACGCGAGCTGCGACGCGGTGCCGAGCGTCTCGTCGCCGCGCAGCGCCTCCAGGTACGCGCGGTGCAGGCGCGCCTGCTCGCCGGGCAGCAGCTCGGCGTAGACGGCCTCCGCGAGCAGCGCGTGCCGGAAGGCGATGTGCGCGCCGTCGACCACGAGCACGTGGTGCACGACGGCCTCCCGCAGCGCCGTGTCGACCGTCCCGGGCGCCGTCAGCGCGACGTTGCCGTCGGCGACCACCGCGGCACGCAGCAGCGGCTCGGTCACGCGGCGGCCGGCCGCCGAGGCGACGCGCGCGAGCTGCTGCACCTCGGGGTCGAGCACCTCGAGCCGCGCCCGCAGCACGTCCGCGAGCGACCACGGCAGCTCGCCGTCCGCCCCGGACTCGACGAGCTCCTCCGCGAAGTACGCGTTGCCCTCGGACCGGTCCTGCACCAGGCGGAGCGTCGACTCGGGCAGCGGTCCCCCTGCGACCGCCGTCGCGAACTCGCGCAGCTCGTCCGCCGTGAAGGGCTGCAGGTCGATCCGCCGGACGCGAGGGTGGCGCGCCAGCTCGGCGGCGACCGGCCGCCACGGGTGCCGCCGGTGCAGGTCGTCCGTGCGGTAGCTGCCGACGACCAGCACGTGCTGGTCGCGCAGGCGGGACACCACGAAGCGCAGGACGTCGCGGCTCGACGCGTCGGCCCAGTGCAGGTCCTCCAGCACGAGCAGCAGCGGGTGCTCGGGCGACCCGACGGCCGCGACCGCCTCCACCACGCCGTCGAACAGCTGCAGGCGGCTCGCGGCGTCGTCCGTCCGGCCGTCGTCGTCCGACGCCCCCGGCAGCAGGCGGCGCAGCGCGGGCCGCTGCTGCACCACGGCGTCCACGGCGGCCGGGTCGAGGTCGCGCAGCTGCACGAGCGCCTCGGTGAACGGCAGGTACGGCAGGCCGATCTCGCCCAGGTCGACGCAGTGCGCGAGCACCACCCGGGCGCCGCCCGCCGCCGCGAGGTCCGCGACGTGCCGCAGCAGCCGGGACTTGCCGACGCCGGCGTCCGCCGCGAGCAGGACGGCCGCGGGGTCGCCCGCAGCCGCGCGACGCAGGCCCTCCGACAGCTCGGAGACCTGCGCCGCGCGGGCGACGAAGGGTGTGCTCATCGGGCCACGTGCCACGCCCCCGATCCTCGCAGCAGCCACCCACGCACCGCTGCCCCCCGGCTGCGGCCGGGACGGACGGTGCGGCGGTCGGCCGCGGCGGGACGGTGCGGGTCGTGCGACGCGCGGGCCGTGGCGGCCCGCGGGTGCGCCGCCTCCACCAGCTGCTCGCGACGGAAGGCGAGCTCGGCGTCGAGCGCGGGTCCCCACAGCTCGGTCATGGTGTCCTCCTCCTCGCGGTTCCTTCTTCCGACGACCCTGACGATGCTCGTGAGGGGGTGGGTGCCGGATCGGTCGGTCGACGGGTTCCGGGGACGGGTCCCGGGTGAGGTGCGTCTGAGGTACCTCAGACCGGCGTCGTCGCGGCGCTCGGCCAGGTCAGGCAGCGGGACGCCCGCCGCACGGTGGCGGCGGGCGTCCCGAGGTGCGCGGCTCTCACAAGGGGGTGCCGCAGTCGGTGCAGAACTTCTGCCCGGGCGTCGTCGCGGCGGTGCACGTCGGGCACACCGTCGTCGGCTCGGCCACCGGCGGCGGCGCGACCAGCACGGTCCCGCCGGGCCACGGCGCCCCCGGCGTCGCCGCGACGGGCCGGGCGACCGGGGCTGCGGCCCCGCCGTCGACGCGAGGCGGTGCCGCCGGCAGCTGGACCGGGTACGTCACGGGCGGTGGGACCGCCGGTGCGCTGCGGCGACGGGCCCGGATCGCGAACGCCGTCACCGCCCCGATGCCGAGCAGGAGGACGAGGCCACCGCCCACGAGCACGGCGGGTGCGGGTGCGGTCGTACGCTGGCCGGCCACGGGTGCGGTCGCCGCCACCGGTGCGGGGTCCTCCTGCGGGACCTGCGCGGGCAGGAGCGTGACGCCCTTGGCCGTGAGCCACTCCCGCAGGTCGGACGCGTCGGTGATGAAGTTGAAGCTCTGCCCGTCGAGGGTCCCCGACGAGATGAGCCCGACGACGTTCCCGAGCGGGTCGAGCGTGGGCCCGCCCGACATCCCGGCGGTGAGGTCCGCGCTGACCTCCGTGCGCGGCACGCCCTCGTCGGTGATCTGCTGGCTGCTGACCGTGCCCGACTTGAAGCTCGCCCGGGCCCGGGTGGCGTCGGTGACGTCCTGGACCGCACCTGCGAAGCCGATGGCCGTGACCTCGGTGCCGCTGGCCGGGTCGGCGTCGGCGACCGGCAGTGCCGTCGCACCGGTGACCTCGGCCTTCAGGAGGGCGACGTCGCCCTCGTCGAAGGCGCGGTAGTCGACGACCTGGACGGCCAGCGGGTCCTCGATGACGATCCCGTCGACGGCCTTCGGCTGGATCGCGTAGACGATCCGCTCCGGCTCCGAGCCGGCGTCGAGCCCCTCGACCGGCCAGTTCATGTAGGCGGTGTCGAGCAGCGACACCGCCTCGTCGGTGGTGAGGACCCCCGTCGCGACGAGGTCGGCGAAGAACGCGTCGACGAGCGCGTGCCGGCCCTCGACGGGGTCGACGCAGTGCCCGGCCGTGGCGATCTGGCCGGTGTCGGACACGAAGAAGCCGCTGCAGCCCGTGGCGATCTCGAGCTCGTCGCTCCAGACGGTGCCCGACTCGCCGGGGAACCCGACGAAGCCCGACCACGCGACGTAGAGCTGCACGACGGCGGCCTCGTCGTGGGCGGTCCCGGTGTCGGCGTCGGCCGGGTCGGAGGTGGCGGCGCCCACGGAGGGGGCCGTCAGGACGGTGCCCGCGCTGATGGCGGCGGTGGCCGCGACGGCGAGGACGGTACGGCGGAGGCCCGGTCGGCGCCGGGACCTGCTGGTCGAGCGCATGGTGGTGCTCCTCGGTTCTGGGTCGATCCGGCCCTCGCCGGCGGAGCCGGCGGCGGACCTGCGGGGTGTCGTCGCGAGCGACGAGGACGGCGGCGCCCACCGGACGGTCGTGCGCCGCGAACGGTGGTACGAGGCGTGCCGTCGCGCCGGTGATACGTCCGGCCCGCTCTTCACCCGGTCCGCCTCGCCGGGCCCCCGGGGCCGGGCGTGCGCCCCCGGAAAGGCGTGCGAGGACGGATCGCGCCGACCGGTATCAGGCGGACCGTTGCGTGCCTCCTCGCCGCACCATGAAGATGTTGAGCATGCGAGGGGGCGACCTCGCCCGGTCCGGTGACGACCCGTCACCTGCACGGACCGCGGCGCGGGCGGGAGCTCCGCACGCCGGGCAGCACGACGTCACCGCGGCGGGCGGACCCTCGGTGTGGGACCTCGCCGCCGACGCGTTCCGCCGGTGGCGCGCAGGGACCCCGGGCGCGATGGAGGACCTCGTCGCCGTCATGACGCCGGTCCTGTGGAACGTCGTCCGCGCGTACGGCCTGGGCACCGCCCCGGCGCAGGACGCGGTGCAGGGCACCTGGATGGCGCTGCTGCGCCACGCGGGGAGCGTCGCGGACCCGCAGGCCATCGGCTCCTGGCTCACGACGACGGCCCGGCGGCAGGCGTGGCGCACGGCCCGCGCCACCCCGCCCGTCACCGACGGCGACGAGGTCCTCGGTCGGGTCGTCGACCGTGCCGGGACGCCCGAGGACGCCGCCGTCGCGCACGACGAGGAGCAGCGGCTGTGGGACTGCGTCGACCGCCTGCCGGAACGCTGCCGCCGGCTGCTGCGGATCCTCGCGTTCGAGCAGCGGCCCCACTACGAGGACATCGCCGCCGACCTGGGCATGCCCGTCGGGAGCATCGGCCCGACGCGCGGGCGGTGCCTGGCGAAGCTGCGCGCCGCGCTGCAGGCCGAGGGAGGGTGGGCATGAGCCACGACGACGTCGACGGCCGCCCCGCCGGGACGCACGCCCCGGGGAGCCCGGACGACCAGCGCCTGCTCGACCGGCTCCGTGCGATGTGGCTGGTCCGCGACCGGCCGCCGGACGACCTGGTCGACGCGGTCGTCGCCCGGATGGCGGCGAGCGACCTGGACCGGCAGTGGGAGCTGCTGTCGCTGGTCCACGCGACGGACCGGCTCGCGGGGGTCCGCGGCCTCGACGGTCCACGGACGCTGACCTTCTCGGGCGACCTGGTCACCGTGGTCGTCCGTGTCAGCAGTGAAGCGGAGGACCGGCGCCGGGTGGACGGGTGGGTCGTGCCGCCCGCGCCGCTCGTGGTCCGCGCGTTCCGGGCGGCGGCGGAGCTGGCGTCCACGACGGCGACCGCGGACGGCCGCTTCGAGCTCGCCGACCTGCCCGCGGGGACGACGACGCTCCGGCTCGGCCCCACCGACGACCACGCCGACGCGGCGACCCGCCCGCACCTCGTGAGCCCACCCTTCGAGCTGTGACAGAGAGGACCCCGCGATGAGCAGCGACGACGCCGACCAGCGGCCCCGCCCGGACGACGCGGACGGCCCCGAACCGCCCTGGTGGCCCCAGGTCGCCGGTGACCTGGCTGTCGTCGGCTTCCTCAGCGCGGGCACCGACCCGGTGACGGGCGAGCCGGTCGCGCCCACCCAGTACGCCCCCGACCACGTGCTGGTCTCGACGCTGGCGCCGGTCGACGCCGCCGTCGCGGTGCTGCTGGACGCGGCGGCCGCGCTCGGGTGGGGGCTCGCGCAGGACGAGGCGTTCGGCACGGTCGTGCTCGACGAGGACCCGGAGGACCTGGTCGAGCGCCAGGAGCGCCTTCCGTGGGCGACCGGTGCACCCGGCGTGGTCCGGTTCGAGCTCACGGTGCAGCCCGGCGCCGCACCGCCCGACGCGTGGCGTCTGCTGCAGGCCGCCCGGGCGCGCGTGCCCGCCGGTGACGACGTCCTGCGCGGCGTCTCCCTCGACCACGTCCTGACGATCGGCGCCCGGCTCGCACCGCGGCCGTTCCACTCGACGAACCCCTTCCACTCCACCAACCCGTTCCACTCGACGAACCCGTTCCACTCCACGAACCCGTTCCACTCGACGAACCCCTTCGGGCGCGCCGCGGCGTCGGCCGTCCTGTCGTACGCGGCGCCCGGGACGGGCGGCCTGCAGCCCGTCGCGTACGTCGGGCCCACGCCCCAGCGGCACGAGGTCGTCACCGGCCGGCGGCCGGTCGTCGGCGTCCTGGACACCGGCTGCGGCGAGCACCCGTGGCTCGGGCACGTCAACACGCTCCCCGTGCCGGGCGGCGCGATCGGCCGGACCGGCCCGACCGACGACCCCGAGCGGGTCCCCGACCAGCACGAGCGGCTCGTCGGGGCGCGCGACGCCGTCGCGGGCCACGGGACGTTCATCGCGGGCCTGCTGCACCAGGGCGCGCCGGACGCCGACCTCCTGGCGTGGCGCGTCGTCGGCTCGGAGGGTGCGGTGCTCGAGAGCGACCTGGTGAAGGCGCTCGTCGCGGTCGCGGGCCTGGTCGTGCGCTACTACCGGGGCGCCGCCGACGGCGCACCGCTCGACGTCCTCGTGCTGCCCGTCGGGTACTACTGCGAGACGGTCGCCGACGCGCTGTTCGGCCGCACGATGTACGAGGTCCTCGCGTCGATGGGCCGACGAGGCACGGTCGTCGTCTGCTCCGCGGGGAACGACGCGACGGAGCGGCCGCTCTACCCGGCCGCGTTCGCCCCCTGGGACCAGGCGCGCATGGCGCCGGGCGACGTCGACCCCGTCGGCCGGCGGGCGCGCGACGCGGTCCCCGTGGTGTCCGTCGGTGCGCTCAACCCGAACGGCACGGACGCGCTGTTCGGCAACTCCGGGTGCTGGGTCAGCACCTACGCACCCGGGGCGGCCGTCGTCAGCACGATGCCGCGGGGCTTCTCCGGCAGCGCCGAGCCGGAGGCGCGCGTGCGGGTCGGCGGGCGCACGCGCGAGTCCGTCGACCCCGACGACTTCACCGGCGGGTTCGCCGTCTGGAGCGGGACGTCGTTCTCCGCGCCCGTCCTCGCGGCGACCGTGGCGCACCGCCTGCTCGGCCGGCTCCGCGACGACGACGGCGTGCGGGGCCGCACGGCCGCCGTCGCCCGTGCCCGCCGTGCCCTCACGCAACGACCCGCGCTGCTGCGCCCAGGCCCCGCCCTCCCGTGACGTGCAGGGCAGGACCCGCGACAATGGGCCATGCTGACGGCGCAGGAGCTGTTCGACCGCGCGGTCGACCTCGGCAACGCGGGACGTCACGCCGCCGCCGCGCGTGCTCTCGCCACGGCGGCCGGACGCACGAGCGACCCCGACCTGGCCGCACGCATCGCGGGGACCCGCGCCTACCTGCGGGCGGAGACGGGCGACCCGGCCTCCGCGATCGCCGCCTGCCGTGCCGCGCTCGCGGACCCCGGCCTGAGCGACCACACGCGCGCCGTCCTCGTCAGCCAGATCGGTCTCGTCGAGCTGCGCAGCGGACGCCTCGACGACGCGCTGCGGCACCTCACCGCCGCGACGCCGCACCTCGCCGCCGACCCCGCCCGACTCGGCCGCGTCCTGCTCAACCGGGGCCTGGCGCACCTGGACCGCGGGCAGGTGGACGCGGCCGAGCAGGACTTCGCCGCGGCCGCCGACGCGCTGGAGCGCAGCGGCGAGGTCGTCGAGCGGGCCAAGGCGCGGCACAACGCGGGGTACGCGGCCCTCGTGCGCGGCGACCTCGTGCACGCGCTCCAGGCGATGGAGGACGCCCGCACGGTCCTCGTGACCCTGTCGCCCGTCGCCGTGGCCGTCTGCGACCTCGACCGTGCCGCGGTGCTGCGCGCGGCGGGGGAGACGACGGAGGCCGTCCGCCTGCTCACCGGCGTCGCGCGGGTGCTCGGCGCGCGCCGGCTGCGGCAGGCGCAGGCGGAGGCGGAGCTCGCGCTCACGGACGCACTCCTGCCCGCCGACCCGGCCGCGGCGGTCGTCGTCGCCCGCCGCGCGTCACGGAGGTTCGCCGCGCGGGGCAACGCGCTGGGCGCGCTGCGGGCG
>NZ_BIMR01000098.1 GCF_004306155.1 Cellulomonas biazotea | reverse complement strand
GGCCGACGACGCCCCGGTGGGCGACGTCGACGACGCCCTGCCGCGGGTCGCGGCGGACCCGGAGCGGCTGGTCGCGCTCGCGGAGCGGTGGGGTCTGGCGTCGAGCGTGAAGCGGGTGGTGGACGCGCTGGCGTCGGCGGACTGACCTGCGACGTCGCTTCGCGGGGCCGGTCGCGACGCGTGGAGCGGCGACACGGAGGCGCGCGACGTCCTGGTCACCCGTCCGGGTGATCGCTGAAACCGGGCGTATCAGACATCGGGAGGACCCCTCCTGCTGATCCGTAGTTACCGACCGGTAGCCACGGATCCGCCGGAGACCGCCGGCACCCCGACGGCCCGACGTGGGCCCGCCCCGAAAGGCACCACCATGTCCTCGACCCTGACGCCGTCCGCGCGCCGCGCGGCCGGCACCACCCAGCCCGTCCCCGACAACACCCTCGCCGACGCCCCCCGCACGACGCGCCGTCCCACCCGCACCGCCCGCACCCGGGCGCTCGCGGACACGGCCGTCGACCGCCTGGCCCACGTGCTCACCCGGCACTCGGTCACGGCCCTGCGGGTCGCCCTCGGCCTGGTGTTCCTCGGGTTCGGCGTCCTCAAGTTCTTCCCCGGCGTCAGCCCCGCCGCCGAGCTCGCGCAGCGCACCATCGGCGAGCTCACGTTCGGGCTCGTCGGCCCCGAGGCGGCGCTGCTGCTCACGGCCGTCCTCGAGACCGTCATCGGCCTGACGCTCGTCACGGGCCGGTTCCTCAAGACCGGGCTCGTCCTGCTCGCCGGGGCGCTCGTCGGCATCATGTCGCCGCTCGTGCTCTTCTTCGACGAGCTGTTCCCCGCGGGCGGGCCCACGCTCACCGCGCAGTACGTCCTCAAGGACGTCGTGCTCGCCGCCGCAGCCGCGGTGGTCGCCGCCGTCGCCCTCGGGGCCCGGCTCCGCCTCCCCGGGGAGTGAGCCCGGGCGTCGACGCCGCGGGACCGGGACCGAGCGGTCCGCTCAGTCCCGCACCCACAGGTTCGGACCCGCCTCGCGCCAGCCCTCGTCGGCTGCCGGGGCGGGTCCGCCGTCTGCGGACACCCACACCCCCTGCGCGGCGACGTTCGCGTCCTCGACCGCCGCGACGCACGCGACCGACGGCAGGGCGCCCGACGGGACCGTCAGCAGGCACAGGTCGCCGGTCGTCCCGACCGCCGCGTAGTGCGCACCCGTCGGCGTCTCGACGAGGAACCGCGTCGACGCCGAGCGGACACCCAGGCCCTCCAGGTCGGACGACGCGACGACGTCGGCGTGCACCTGCTCGCCCGCCAGCACCGCCAGCAGCGTGTGCGCGTCGACGCGCTCGGGAGCAGCGGCCGCACCGTCACCGCGCGCCCACACGAACGCGAACGCGACCATGCCCGCGGCCACGAGCAGCGCGAGCGCGGACAGCCAGCCCCGGTGCCGGTGCCGCGCCACGCCGACCGAGCGGAAGCCAGCGAATGCGTCGCCGAAGAGGTCGACGTCGTCGATCGTCGTCATACGCCTCGCATCGGCGCGCCGGGCCGCGAAGATGAGCCCGTCGCCCGAACGGGCGCCGTCGCACGGCACAATCGACGCTCGTGATCACGGTCAGCACGGACGGCTCCTGCCTGCGCAACCCCGGCGGGGCGATCGGCTGGGCGTGGGCGAACCACGACGGCACCCACGCGAGCGGCGGGTCCGCCTCCGGCACCAATCAGGTCGCGGAGCTCCGGGCCGTCCTGGAGGCGGTCCTCGCGCACCCCGGCGACGAGCCGCTGCGCATCGAGGCCGACTCGCAGTACGCCATCAAGTGCTCGTCGGAGTGGGTGCACGGCTGGAAGCGCAAGGGGTGGCGCACCGCGAGCGGCGGGCCCGTGCAGAACCTCGCGCTCGTGCAGGCCATCGACCGGGCCATCGCCGCGCGCTCCGGTCCCGTCGCGTTCGCCTGGGTCCGCGGGCACCGGGGCGACGTGTTCAACGAGCGGGCCGACGAGCTCGCCGGGATCGCCGCGCGCGAGGCGCGCGACGGCCTGCCGACCGCCCCCGGGCTCTGGGCCGGCGAGGCGGCCGAGCCCGTCGCGTCGGCACTCGCGTCAGCACCCGCGTCAGCACCCGCGTCCGTGCCCGTCGTGGCGACCGCGGGCCGACCCGCGCGGGCCCGGCGCGCTCAGGTCGCCACGACACAGGTGCTCGACCTCGCGCCGGACGCACCGGGTGCAGCCGGACCGGCGGTCGTCGTCGACACGCTGTTCTGACCCGCCGCCGGCCGACGTTCGCCCGTCGCAGGCCCGACGCCGACCCGCGGGGCTGCCGCGCGTCCACCGCCGTCCCGCTGCGCGGGTGCTCGCGCGTCAGGCCTCGGGCTCGCCGCCCGACAGGACCGCCAGCGCGGTCCCCGCGGTGCGGTGCACCTGCACGACGAGCCAGCGCTCGGGCGCCGAGCCCCACTCGCGGCGCACGGCCCCGATCGGGAAGAGCACGAGGTCGTGCGTCGGGTGGGCGAGCACCAGCTCGGGCCCGGCCTCGTCGCGGTACGACGCCCACGACAGCCCGGGCACGCGCTGCACGAGCAGGTCGCCGAGCGCGACGCCGAACGCGTTGACGAGCGGCTCGGGGTCGGGACGGTCCTCGGTCGCGAGCCACGTCGCCTGCACGCGGTCGAACAGGTCGCCGACGGCCTGCGGGTCCGCGGAGCCGTCGCACAGCTCCTCGACGAGCCCGCGTTGCTGGGCCGTCCACACGAGCTCGGCCGCGTTGAGCGGCTCGAGCGCACCGGTGGGCGGGACGTCGACCTGCTCGGCACCGGCCGGTCCGTGCGGCGTGGGGACGACGGACCCGTCCGTGGACCTCGGGGTACGGCGGAACAGCGGCATGTGTCACTGATCGACGCGTCGCACCCAGGACTTGACGTGCGTCGGGGGCGC
>NZ_BIMR01000097.1 GCF_004306155.1 Cellulomonas biazotea | reverse complement strand
GCACCCGCCGGACCCTCGTCGACCGTCCCGGTCCCGGAGCCCGGCCCGGCCGGCCCGCTGGAGGCGGCAAGCGCGACCACCCTGCACGCGCCGGCCGCCGCCGCGCCCGCACCGACGCCCGTCCCGGCTCCCGCCGCAACCCTGTCCTCGGCCGGTCCCACGATCGGCCGTATCCCGGTCGTCGACGTCTCCCCCGTCGCCGAGGAGGGCCGCTTTCCCGCGAAGGCGGTCGTCGGCGAGGCGGTCCCGGTCCGCGCGACGGTCTTCCGCGAGGGCCACGACGCGGTCGCCGCGACGGCCGTCCTCGTCGACCCCGACGGCGTCGAGCACTCCCGTGCGCCGATGGTCGACATCGCCCCCGGCCTCGACCGGTTCGAGGCGCGCCTCGTCCCCGACCGCACGGGCGAGTGGTCGTTCCGCGTCGAGGGCTGGTCGGACCCGTTCGCGACGTGGGCGCACGACGCGACGATCAAGGTCGCCGCGGGCATCGACGTCGAGCTCATGCTCACCGAGGGCGGCCTGCTCCTGGAGCGCGCGGCCGCGCGGGCGGGCTCCGCCACCGCGGCCGGTCCCGACGCGCTCCCCGCGGAGGGCGCGGCCGTCCTGCACGAGGCGGTCGGCGCGCTGCGCGACACGACCCGAACCCCGGCCGAGCGGCTCGCGGCGGGCCTGGCGCCGGCGGTCCGCGCGACGCTCGCGGCACACCCGCTGCGTGAGCTCGTGTCGTCGTCGCGCGCGTACCCGCTGGTCGTCGACCGCCCGCTCACGCTCGCGGGCGCCTGGTACGAGATCTTCCCGCGCTCGCACGGCGCGGTGCAGGACCCACAGACGGGCGAGTGGCGCTCCGGCACGCTGCGCACGGCGGCGACGGACCTGCCGCGCATCGCGGGCATGGGCTTCGACGTCGTCTACCTGACGCCGATCCACCCGATCGGCTCGACGTACCGCAAGGGCCGCAACAACTCGCTCGACGCGCAGCCGGGCGACCCCGGCTCGCCGTACGCGATCGGCTCGGAGGCGGGCGGGCACGACGCGATCGAGCCGAGCCTCGGCACGTTCGACGACTTCGACGCGTTCGTCGAGTCCGCGCGCGGGCTGGGCCTCGAGGTCGCGCTCGACGTCGCCCTGCAGTGCTCGCCCGACCACCCGTGGGTGAAGGAGCACCCGGAGTGGTTCACGACGCGCGCCGACGGCTCGATCGCCTACGCGGAGAACCCGCCGAAGAAGTACCAGGACATCTACCCGCTGAACTTCGACAACGACCCGGCAGGCATCTACGCCGAGGTCCGGCGCGTGCTGCAGGTGTGGATCGACCACGGCGTGACGCTGTTCCGCGTCGACAACCCGCACACCAAGCCCCTCGACTTCTGGGCGTGGATCCTGGCGGACGTGCGCGCGGCGCACCCGGAGGTGATCTTCCTGTCGGAGGCGTTCACGCGCCCCGCGATGATGCAGACGCTCGCGAAGATCGGCTTCCACCAGTCGTACACGTACTTCACGTGGCGCAACACGAAGGACGAGATCGAGGAGTACCTCGCGGAGGTCTCGGGCGAGCAGGGCTCCTGGATGCGGCCGAGCTTCTGGCCGACGACGCACGACATCCTGCCGCCGTACCTGCAGGCGACGGGCGGCCGTGGGTTCGCGGTCCGCGCGGTGCTCGCGGCCACGGGCTCGCCGACGTGGGGCATCTACTCGGGCTACGAGCTCGTCGAGGACGTGCCGCGTCCCGGGGTCGACGAGCAGATCGACAACGAGAAGTACGAGCTCAAGCCGCGCGACTGGGCGGCCGCCGACGACCTCGGGATCGCGCTGCTGCTCGGCAACCTCAACCAGGTCCGCCGCGCGCACCCCGCGCTGCAGCAGCTGCGCAACCTCACGGTGCACCCGACGACGGACGACGCGCTCGTCGCCTACTCGCGGCACCTCGACGCGGCGCACTCCCCCACGGGCCGTGCGGACACCGTCGTGGTGATCGTCAACCTCGACACGTGGAACGCCCGCGAGGGCGTCGTGACGCTCGACCTCGCGGCGCTCGGCCTGCCCGCCGACCGCCCGCTGCGCGCGCACGACCTGCTGACCGACGAGACGTGGGAGTGGGGCGCGACGCCGTGGGTGCGGCTCGACCCGGCGACCCGTGCCGCGCACGTGATCCACCTGGAGGAGGCGTGACGTCGTCGCTGCCGCCGATGCCCGACGTCCGCCTGCGCGAGCCCGCGCCCACGACCGGCCAGATCATGCTCTCGGCCCTCCCGCAGCGCCGGCAGCCGACGGTCCCGGCCGCCGGCGAGGCCCGCCCGGGCCTGAGCGACGACCCGGACTGGTACCGCACGGCCGTGTTCTACGAGGTCATGCTGCGCTGCTTCTCGGACGCGTCCGGGCAGGGCAGCGGCGACCTGCGCGGCCTCATCGACCGGCTGGACTACCTGCAGTGGCTGGGCATCGACTGCCTGTGGCTGCCGCCGTTCTTCCCGAGCCCGCTGCGCGACGGCGGGTACGACGTCGCCGACTACACGGCCATCGCGTCGCAGTACGGCACGGTCGCGGACTTCCAGGACCTCATCTCCGAGGCGCACGCCCGCGGGATGCGGCTCGTCATCGACCTGGTGATGAACCACACGAGCGACCAGCACCCGTGGTTCCAGGCGTCCCGCTCGGACCCGGAGGGCCCGTACGGCGACTTCTACGTGTGGAGCGACGACAACACGCGCTACCAGGACGCGCGCATCATCTTCGTCGACACCGAGACGTCGAACTGGACCTTCGACCCCGTGCGCCGGCAGTACTTCTGGCACCGGTTCTTCAGCCACCAGCCGGACCTCAACTTCGAGAACCCGCGGGTCGTCGAGGCGATGATGGACGTCGCCCGGTTCTGGCTGCGGATCGGCGTCGACGGGTTCCGTCTGGACGCGGTGCCGTACCTGTTCGAGTCCGAGGGCACGAACTGCGAGAACCTCCCGGAGACGCACGCGTTCCTGCGGGACGTGCGGCGCATGATCGACGAGGAGTTCCCCGGCCGGATCATGCTCGCCGAGGCGAACCAGTGGCCCGAGGACGTCGTGCACTACTTCGGCACCGAGGAGGAGCCGGAGTGCCACATGTGCTTCCACTTCCCCGTGATGCCGCGCATCTACTACTCGCTGCGCGACCAGCGGGCGACGCCGATCACGGACATCCTCGCGGACACGCCGCCCATCCCGAAGGGCGCGCAGTGGTCGACGTTCCTGCGCAACCACGACGAGCTGACGCTCGAGATGGTCTCGACCGAGGAGCGCGCGTCGATGTACGGCTGGTACGCGCCGGACTCGCGCATGCGCGCCAACGTCGGCATCCGCCGCCGTCTCGCGCCGCTGCTCGACAACTCCCGCAAGGAGATCGAGCTCGCGCACGCGCTGCTGCTGTCGCTGCCGGGCAGCCCGTGCCTGTACTACGGCGACGAGATCGGCATGGGCGACAACATCTGGCTGCCGGACCGTGACGCGGTGCGCACACCGATGCAGTGGACGCCGGACCGCAACGCGGGCTTCTCGACGGCCGACCCCGGCAAGCTCTACCTGCCGCTCGTGCAGTCGCTCGTGCACCACTACAGCCACACGAACGTCGAGGCGCAGCTCGCGCAGCCGACGTCGCTGCTGCACTGGGTGCGCGGCATGCTCACGGTCCGCCGCCGCTACCCGTCGCTCGGCAAGGGCGACTTCCAGGTCGTGCCGTCGGACAACGACTCGGTGCTGACGTTCCTGCGGGTGACGCCCGAGCAGACCCTGCTGGTCGTCGCGAACATGGCGGCGACGGCCCGGTCGGCGACGGCGACGCTCGCCGGTCACGTCGGCTGGTCGATGCGGGACGTGTTCGGCGGCGCCGCGTTCCCCGCGGTGCGCGAGGACGGGACGGCGCTGTTCACGCTGGGCTCGCGGGACTTCTACTGGCTCGAGCTCACGCCTCCGGACGGGGCGGCGGCCGCCGGGCCGGGGGCGCGATGACGCTCGCCGCGACCCCGCCCGACGCCCTCGACGCGGCGCTGCTCGACGCGGCCCGCGACTGGCTGCCCGGCCGCCGGTGGTTCCCGGCGAAGGGCACGCAGGCGGAGCTGACCCTCGTGGGGTCGCTCGCGCTCGCTCAGGACGTCCGCGTGCTGCTCGTGCGGGCGCGGTCGGGGTCGATCGACGCGCTCCTGCAGGTCCCGCTCGTGCTGGGCGTGGAGCCCGCCACGGGCACCGCCGGTTCCGCCGACACCGTCGAGTCCACCGCCACCGACGTCGTCGGCACCGTCGACGGGCGCGCGGTGCTCGACGGCGCGGCTCACCCGTCCTTCGTCGCGGCGTGGCTCGCGGCGGCCGACGGCCCGGGCGCCGTGGTGGACCCGGCGACGTCGCGCGCGGCGTCGGGCGAGCAGTCGAACACGTCCGTCGTGCTGCGCGCAGCGCCGCAGGCCCCCGCACCGGTCGCGATCCTCAAGGTGCTGCGCGCGCTCGCGCCGGGCGAGAACCCCGACGTCGACGTCCCGCGGCACCTGGTGGACGTCGGCTCGTCGGACGTGCCCGCGCCGCTGGCCTGGCTCGAGGCGACCTGGCCCGACGCGAGCGGGTCCCCGGTCCAGGGCTACCTGGGCGCGATGAGCGCGTTCGTGCCGCAGGCCCAGGACGGGTTCGAGCTCGCCTGCGACGTGGCCCGGCGCGGCGAGCCGTTCGACGACCTGGCGCGCGAGCTCGGCGCGGTGGTCGCCGGTGTGCACGCCGACCTCGTGCGGGCGTTCGGCACGGACACCGCGACGGCGCCGCAGGACGGCCCCGCGGAGGTCGCGGCGGCGGTCGCGGGACGGTTCGCCTGGGCCGTCTCGGCGGTGCCTCAGCTCGCCCGCTTCGGCCCGGGGGTCGACGCGGTCGTCGCGCAGGTCCGGGCGCTGCCCGTCGCGCCGCCGCGGCAGCGCGTGCACGGCGACCTGCACCTCGGCCAGGTGCTGCGCTCGGGGTCGCGCTGGTTCGTCACGGACTTCGAGGGCGAGCCTCTCGCGCCGCTGGCGGCACGGACCCGTCCGGACCTCGCGCTGCGCGACGTCGCCGGCATGCTGCGCTCGCTCGACTACGCGGCGGCCGTGGGCGGGCTCACGGGCCCGGCCGCGCAGGCGTGGACGGACGCGGCGCGTGCGGCGCTGCTCGACGGCTACGCGTCGGCGGCGGTCGCCCGGGTCGTGGACGCCGAGGGCCGTGCGGTGCTGCTGCGCGCGCTCGAGCTCGACAAGACGCTGTACGAGGCCGTCTACGAGTCCCGCAACCGGCCGACGTGGCTGCCCATCCCCCTGGCCGGCCTGGAGCGCCTGGCGGGCTGACGCGCTGGCGCAGCACCCCGACGCGGTCGGCGGTGCGCGCCGCGACCGGACCGCGGCGTCACACGGTCGTCGGCACCTCCGCCACCCGGTCGAGCGTCATCCGCATCCCGGCCTGCCGGGGTGTGAGCTCGCTCTGCAGCACGAGCGCGGCCGCACCGACGGCGGCGGCCTCGGGGGCGTTGGAGGAGATGACGACGCGCACCGTGTGGTTCCCGCGGGCGAAGAACGACCGCGCGAGCCGCGCCTCGACCTCGGGCACGTAGAGCGACCCGGCGATCGCGAACGCGGGCCCGGTGAGGACGACGAGCTCGAGGTCGAGCACGTTGGCGAGCGTCTGCGCGGCCACCCCGACGTACCGTGCGGACCGCTGCAGGACGCGCAGGGGCGCCTCCTCGCCGCGGCTCGCGGCCCGGGCGAGCGTCGCGAAGTCCTCGGAGACGCCGCGGCCGGGGAGCTCGATGCCCTCGGCACGCGCCGCGGCGACGACGGCGCCGGGGCCGGCGAGGGCCTCGACGCAGCCGAGGCTCCCGCACCAGCACTCGGGGCCGTCGAGGTCGACGCAGATGTGCCCGACCTCGCCCGCGTTGGAGCTCGCGCCCCGGAAGACGGTGCCGTCGACGATGATCCCCGCACCGATGCCGGTGCCCATGTAGAGCGCGGCGAACGCGGACGCGTCGATGCCGCCGGACCAGTACTCGCCGATGGCGGCGGCGGTCGCGTCGTTGTCGAGCAGGACGGGCAGGCCGGTGGCGTCCTCGAGCGCGGCGGCGAGCGGGAACTCCGTCCACGCCTGCATGACGGGCGGCGTGAGGGTCATGCCGGTCGAGACGGTGATCGGCCCGGGCGAGACGACGCCGAGGCCCAGGACGCGCGCCGGGTCGACGCCGACGCGCGCGACGGTGGCGCGGATCTCCGCGGCGATGCGCGCGACGACCTCGCGGGGGTCGTCGGACCCGGCGCCGGGGCGCCGCCAGCGGGCGACGATCGCGCCGCCGAGGTTGGCGATGACGTAGGTGATGCCGGCGTGGTCGAGGTGCACGCCGACGGCGAACCGCGCGTACGGGTCGAGCTCGAGCAGCATGCGCGGCTTGCCGCCGGTCGACTCGGCGCGGCCGACCTCGACGACGAGCCCGTCGTCGATGAGGCGCCGCACGACGGTCGAGATGGTCGCGGCGGTGAACCCGGTGGCCCGGGTGAGCTCGACGCGGCTGATCGTCCCGGCTGCGCGGATGAGGTCGAGGATCGCGGCCCGGCTGCTGGCGTGCGCCGCTCCGAGGCCTGGTCGCAGGCTGCTCACGGCACCGTCCTCCCTCGCGTGTCCCCCGCGCGCTCACGATAACGATCCGGGCACGGAGAGCCCCAGCCGCGACACGCACGTTGACTAACTTTGTTCACTTGCCTAAGAATGCCACGCGGAGCAGGGTTCGCAATGACCCCGATGGTGACGAAGCCCCTCCACACCGGTCGGCACGCGGAGGTGCCGGCACGACGAGAGGATCAAGGATGTTCCCTCAGAAGCGACGCACGCGCCTCGTGGCGGTCGTTGCCGCCAGCTCGGTCCTCGCCCTCACGGCCGCCTGCTCGGGCGGCGGGGGCGGCGACGACGAGGCCAACGACGACGGCACCCCCTCCGGGTCGCTCACCGTCCTGACCTGGCGCACCGACCTCGTGGAGGACGGCACGTTCGACGAGTACGTCGAGCAGTTCAAGGCCAAGTACCCCGAGGTCACCGACGTCAAGGTCGAGGGCGTGACCGACTACGAGGGCACTGTCAAGACCCGCATGAACACCGACGACTACGGCGACGTCCTCGCCATCCCCGGCTCGGTCACCCCCGACCAGCTCCCCGACTTCTTCGAGCCGCTCGGCGACCAGGCCGAGATGGAGAAGGAGTACCGCTGGCTCAACGACAAGTCCTTCGAGGGCAAGTCCTACGGCATCCCCGTCGTCGGCAACGTCCAGGGCATCGTCTACAACAAGCGCGTGTGGGAGGAGGCCGGGATCACCGACTTCCCGACCACCCCGCAGGAGTTCCTCGACGACCTGCAGGCCGTCAAGGACAACGGCATCGCGGTCGCCCCGCTCTACACGAACTACAAGGACTCCTGGGCGCTGTCGCAGTGGGAGGGCTGGCGCGGGGCCGTCACCGCGAACCCCGACTACGTCAACGAGATGACGCAGTCCGACACCCCGTGGACCGACGAGACCGACACGGGCGTCATCGACGGCACGATCTACGACGTCGTCGCGAACGGCCTCACCGAGGCCGACCCGACCACGACCGACTGGGAGGGCAGCAAGCGCCTCATCGGCGTGGGCGACATCTCCGCGATGGTGCTCGGCTCGTGGGCCATCCCGCAGATGGCCGCGGCCGCCGAGGCCGCGGGCGCCGACCCGGCGGACATCGCGTACATGCCGACGCCCGCGCAGGTCGACGGCAAGTTCCACACGGTGGCCGGCGGCGACTACAACCTCGCGATCAACGTGAACTCGAAGAACAAGTCCACCGCCCGCGCGTGGATCGACTGGTTCAACCACGAGTCCGGCTTCTCCGAGGCGCAGGTCGGCCTCTCCCCGCTCATCGACGGCCCCGTTCCCGCGGCCCTCGAGGGCTTCATGGCCGAGGTCGAGCTCATCACGATGAACCCGGCACCCGAGGGCAAGGAGTCGCTGTTCGCGGACATCGACACCGCGTCGGGCATCGTCACGACCGACCCGAAGTACCGCCAGCAGATCATCGACGACGCCCGCTCCGGTGCCCGCACCAAGGCGCAGATCTTCGACGACCTGAACGCCAAGTGGGCCGAGGGACGCGCCGACGCCGGCGCCTGAGGTCCCCCACCATGACGACCGCACCCACGGGCCTGTCCGGCCCCGCCGTCGCGGCCACGTCTGAGTCCGACGCGGCCCGCCCCACCCGGAAGTCTCCGGGTGGGGTGGGCCGTGGCTCCGCGTGGTACCGCCGGCTCACGCCCTACCTGTTCCTGCTCGTCCCCGTCGGGCTGCTCCTGCTCCTGACGTACACGCCCGTCCTCAACATGTTCTGGTACTCGGTGACCGACTGGGACGGGCTCGACAAGACCAAGAACTTCGTCGGCACCGAGAACTACGTCGAGGTGTTCACCGACCCCGACAACCTGCGGGTCTTCTACGTCTCGCTGTTCTACGTCGTCGGCTCGTTCGTCCAGATGGCGCTCGCGCTGTACTTCGCGACGATCCTGTCGTTCAAGGTGCGGTTCAAGAACATGTGGAAGGGCATCCTGTTCTTCCCGTACCTCATCAACGGCGTCGCGATCGGCCTGATCTTCCTCAACTTCCTCAAGCCGGGCGGCGGCCTCGACACCGTCCTGATGAACACCGGGCTCGAGAGCCTCGTCCGGCAGTGGACGGGCGACCCGGAGGTCGCCAACTACGCGCTCGCCGCGGTGTCGGTCTGGCGCTACACCGGCCTGACGTTCGTGATGTTCCTGGGCGCGATCCAGTCGATCAACTCGGACATCTACGAGGCCGCGTCGCTCGACGGCGCGAACCGCTGGCACGAGTTCTGGCACATCATCCTGCCGTCGATCCGCCCGATCGTCGGGCTCGCCTTCATCCTCGGCATCTCCGGCTCGCTGTCGGTCTTCGAGATCCCGTTCGTCATGACCGGCGGCTCCAACGGCACCGAGACGTTCGTCATCCGCACCGTCTGGATGGCCTTCCAGCGCAACATGGTCGGGCTCGCCTCGGCGATGGCCGTCGTCCTGCTCGTGTTCGTCCTGCTGGTCACGTGGCTCCAGCGGAAGCTCATCCCGGAGGAGGAGGTGGACCTCACGTGAAGGCGCTCACCACGACCGCGAAGTACGTCACGCTCGTCATCGCCTCGGTCTTCACGCTGCTGCCGCTCGGGCTCATCCTGTTCGGGTCGTTCAAGACGAACCAGGAGTTCCTCTCGACCGGGCCGCTGTCGCTCCCGCAGGACTGGTTCAACTTCGAGAACTACGCGACGGCGTTCACGCGCGGCGGCATGGGGCTGGCGTTCTTCAACACCGTGCTCATCTTCGTCGCGGCCATCGCGGGGACGATCCTCATCGGCGCGGCGACGGCGTACGCGCTCGACCGGTTCCGGTTCCGCGGCCGCTCGGTGGTCCTCGCGCTGTTCCTGCTGGCCACGCTCGTCCCGGGCGTCACGACGCAGGTCGCGACATTCCAGATCATCAACGGCCTAGGCCTGTACGGCTCGCGGTGGGCGCTGATCCTGCTGTTCATGGGGACGGACATCGTCTCGATCTACATCTTCGTGCAGTTCATGCGCAGCATCCCGAAGTCGCTCGACGAGGCCGCCATGATCGAGGGCGCGGGGCACCTGCGGATCTTCTTCCAGATCATCCTGCCCAACCTCAAGCCCGCGATCGCGACGGTCGTCATCATCAAGGGCATCGGCATCTACAACGAGTTCTTCCTGCCGTTCCTCTATCTCAACGACCCGTCGACCCGGCCCATCTCGACCGCGCTGTTCGCGTTCAAGGGCCCGTACGGCTCGCAGTGGGAGGTCATCTCGGCCGGCGTGATCCTCACGATCATCCCGATCCTCGTGCTGTTCCTGTTCCTGCAGCGGTACATCTACAACGGCTTCACCTCGGGCGCGACGAAGTAGCCGCCAACCCGTCGCGGGGGGGCCCGGCG
>NZ_BIMR01000096.1 GCF_004306155.1 Cellulomonas biazotea | reverse complement strand
GCGCGGCCTCGGGTGCGAGCCCTGCGGCGGCCTCGCGGACGGGGTCGACGGCGATGACCCACCCGACGACGGCCGGTGCCGCCTCGCCGTCCTGCAGCCGGTGCACGAGCCCCCGCACGTCGTCGCGCGCCGACGCGAGGAACGACGCCGGGATGAGGCGCGCGAGCGCGGCGAGCGCCTTCTCGACGATCTGCGCGCCGAGCTTGACGAACCGGTGCGCGTACTCGCCGAGCCGGGTCTTGCCGCCGATGTTCTTGATGAGGTCGTCGACCCCGCCGGGGGCCCGTTCGAGGGCCTTCGTCACGGCGTCGGACATGACGGACGCGGCCGAGGCGGTCACGGCGTCGAGGGTCGTGTCGAGCTCGCGGCGCAGCCGGTCGGTCGCCGCGCCGACGTCGGCGGACGGCTCGGACGCGGCGAACCCCCGCGCGGCGGGCGCGTCGGCGGTGTCGAGGACGGTCGCCACGTCGTCGAGCGCGCCGACGGCGTCGTGCAGCGGGGCCGTGTCGCGCGGTGCGCCCTCCGCCCCGACGGCTGCCCCGGCGGCGAGCAGGGCCTGCCCGACGGACAGGTCGGCGAGGACCTCGGCGAGGGCGTCGTCGACGGTCACGGGCTCGGCGGGCGCCCGCGGGCCTGCGTCGCCCGTCGCGTCGAACCCGCGCTCGGCTCCGGTGGCCTGCTCGGTCCGCGCCGCGGCGGCGGCCTCGAGCCGCTCCACGAGCTGCGGGTCGGGGACCGGGTCCTCCTCCAGCGAGCGCAGGAGCAGGCGGGCCTCGCGGGCCACCGATCGGGTGGACCCGGCCAGGGACTGCGTCGTCGTCATGGTCGTCGCCCCCTGCGCACCTGTGGCGTCGTCCTGTCCAGTTTGCGCTCAATCGCGCGCTATGTCAGCAGGTGACGCGGGTGATCACGGGCGGCGTCAGTGCCGGTGCCCGCCGCCCGACACGCGCCCCGGGGCGAGGCGCACCGCGGACACGGCGGCGACCGCGGTCGTCAGCGGGATCGCCAGGACCAGGCCGATCGACCCGGCGAGGGTGCTGACGACCTGCTCCGCGAACGCGCCTGACGTGAGCGTCATCCCGAGCGGCTGCTCGTAGAGCTCGAGCAGCAGCAGGACGGGCAGCGACGCCCCGGCGTACGCGAACGCGATCGTGTAGACGGTCGACGCGATGTGGTCGCGCCCGATCCGCATGCCGCGCCCGAACAGCGACCGCCACGACGCGGCGGGGTCGGCCGCGCGCAGCTCGAACACCGCGGACGCCTGCGTGATCGTCACGTCGTTGAGCACGCCGATGCCCGCGAGCACGACGCCGCTGAGGAAGACGCCCTGCAGGATCCGGACCCCGTCGTCGCCGAGCAGCCGCGCGAGCTGGTAGGTGTCCTCGGTCGACCCGGGGTGCAGGTGCGCGACGCGCGCGCCGACCACACCGAGGACCGTGACGAGCAGCAGGCCGCCCAGGGTGCCGAGCAGCGCGGTCGTCGTGCGCAGCGAGAACCCGTGCGCGAGGTACAGCACGACGACCACGACGAGCGTCGCCGCGGACAGCGTCGCCACCAGCGCGGGCTGACCCTGCACGAGCGCGGGCACGAGGTGCACGGCCAGGACGAGGAACGCGATCGCGAGGCCGACCAGCGCCCGCAGCCCGCGCATGCCCGCGACGAGGACGGTGACCAGCGCGAACGCGAGCGCGAACGCCGTGAGCGGGACGCCGCGGCGGAAGTCGCCCCACGCCCAGACCTCGTCGCCGGTGTCGTCGGCGGGGTAGTGCTCCAGGACGACCGACGTGCCCGGCGGGACGTCGGCGCGGGTCAGCCCGGACGTCGCGATGACCTCGACCGTGGTGCCCGCCGCCGAGCCCGAGGTGACCTCCGCGCTCACGTGCAGGCAGCGGACCGTGGTCGGGACCGACCCGTCGGGCTCCATGTCCTCGACCGTGCCGTCGCACGTGTCCCACCGGGAGCCGACGACCTGCGCGGGCACCCGCTCGACCTCGACGTCCACGAACCCGGTGTCCGGGCGGGTGTCCTCGCCGGGCCACGTGAGGGCCGTGCCGAGGACCGCGGCGAGCGTCGCGAGCACGACGAGCGCGACGAGGACGACGCCCGTGCGGGACGTGCCCGTCGGGCGCGGGCGGGTGGTGGTCTCGACGCTCACGCGGGCATTCTGCCGTCGGTCGCGGGTTCGGGCGCGGTCCCGTCGACGGGTGCGGCCGCGGTCGTGGGTGCGGCGCTCAGCCGGACGAGCAGCGCCGCGAGGGCCGTCGTCACGGGGATCGCCAGGACCAGCCCGATCGAGCCGACGAGCGTCCGGACGGCCTCCTCGGCGACCTCGCCGCTGGTCAGCACGCCCAGCAGGCCGCGGTCGGTGAGGCTCACGAGCAGCACCAGCGGCAGGGCCGCGCCGACGTACGCGAAGACGATCGTGTAGACGGTCGACGCGATGTGGTCCCGGCCGATCCGCATGCCCTGCCCGACGAGGTCGCGCCACGTGCTGCCCGGACGTGCCGCGTGCAGCTCCCACACCGCGGACGCCTGCGTGATCGTCACGTCGTTGAGCACGCCCAGCCCGGCGAGCACCATGCCGCACAGCAGCACGGACCGCAGCCGGACCTCGGGTGCCGCCGCCATCAGGTCCAGCGCGTACTCGCCCGACAGGCCTGTGAGGTGCGCCTCGCCGCCCGCCCACGCCGCGATCGCCGCCGTCGCGACGAGGCCGACGAGCGTCCCGGCGAGCGCCGTCGACGTCCTGACCGAGACGCCGTGGGCCAGGTACAGGACCGCGTACATGATGACGACGCTGGTCACGAGCGCGACCGCGACCGCGGGACGCCCCTGCAGCAGCGCGGGCAGCGTGAACGTCCCGACGACCAGCAGCCCCGCCCCGAGCCCGACGAGCGCCGCGAGGCCGCGCCAGCGCGCCACGAGCACGACCAGCCCCGCGAACACGGCCGCGAGCAGCAGCATCGGCGGGCCGCGCTCGAAGTCGGCGAACAGGTACGTCGTCGTCATCACGGGGTCAGCCGGCGCGGGCTGCGTGAGGTCGGTCCCGACGTCGGGCGTCGTCAGCGCCGCGACCCGCAGCCGGTCGCCGACCGCGACCTCCGGGACGTACTCGGGCGGCACGTGCACGTCGACGACGTCACCGTCGTCGAGCCGGACCGACGCCTGGTCCATGCCGGTCGCGTCGGGCCTGACGTCGACGACCTCGCCCGCGGTGTACGACATGCCAGGGCCCGCGGTGTCGATCACGGGCGGGCGGGCGTCGGCGTCGGGCCACAGCCACCACGCCCCGACGAGCGTCAGCAGCAGCACCGGCACGAGCGTCGAGGCGAGCACCAGCCGGGCCCGGGCCGCCGTCGCGCGCCGTGCGGCGACGGCGGTCGCGGTCGGCGGCGGGTCGTCGAGGGGCGTGTCCGTCGACAGGTGGCTGTGGGGCACGTCCCAGCATCGGCCACGGCGTGCCGCGGCCCGACGACCGACGCGCCGGGCGGACGGCGCCAGGTCCCGATGCGGGCGTCCGCGGCGTGGCGCGGTCCGTCCCGACGGCCTGGACGTGCGGCCCTCGTCCGTGCTTGCCAAGAGACCTACGACCTGGCTAGGTCACCACCACCTATGTCAGTGTGGACGAGTGATCGACATCCTGGTCCTCGGGGTCCTGCGCCACGGTCCGGTGCACGGGTACGAGCTCAAGCGACGCGTCCAGCGGCCCACGCTGCGTCCGCTGAGCAACAACTCCCTGTACCCCCTGCTGCGGCGCTTCGAGGAGCGCGGCGCGGTGACCAAGCAGGTCGAGACCGCCCACGGGCGGCCCGCCCGGAACACCTACGCCCTCACCGCCGCGGGGCACGAGCTCTTCCACGAGCTCGTCACCACGATGACCCCCGACCAGGCGGGCCGGGACGAGGACTTCCTGCTGCGCGTCGGGTTCTTCGCCGAGATGACCACCGACGAACGGCTCGGGGTCCTGTCGGCGCGCGACGCCGCGCTCGAGGAGCAGATGGCGCAGGCGACCGAGCTCCTCGCCCAGGGCCGGGACCCCGACGGCTGGCGCGCCCGGTCGATGCACCACCTGCTGGACCAGCTCGCCCGCAACCGCGCGTTCGTGGCCGAGCTCGTCGAGGTCGTCGCCCGCGACGGCGGCGGGCGGTGACCGGGGTCGACGTCGAGGTCGGGGCGGAGCGGGTCTCCCTCGGCGCGGTCGCGCGGTTCGGACTCCTGGTCGGACCGGTCCTCAGCATGCTCGACTCGAGCGTCGTGAACGTGGCGGTGCCCGTCATCGCCGACGACCTGGGGGCGGGCCTGCACGAGGTGCAGTGGGTGGTCAGCGGCTACCTGATGGCCCTGGGGCTCTCGCTCGCCGCCACGTCCTTCCTCGCGCGGCGGTTCGGGACGCTGCGGGTCTACACCGTGAGCGCGGTCGCGTTCGTCCTCGTGTCCGCGGGGTGCGCGCTCGC
>NZ_BIMR01000095.1 GCF_004306155.1 Cellulomonas biazotea | reverse complement strand
GCCCCGCGCCGCACGGTCAGGGGGCGCTTCGGGGCCTTCGCGACCGGCGGTGCCGCGGCGTCGGCCTCGGACCGGAACGGGCCGAAGCTCGCACCGGGCGGGTAGGCCGCGGCGCCCGGCGTCGCCGCCTCGGGCGCGGCGTGCGCCGGGGGCGTCGCGCGCTGCGGCTCGTCGGCGCCGGTCGCGGGGGTGGGGGTGTTCTCGTCCATCGTGCTTCTCCTCGGCTCGCGCCTGGTCTCGTCGTCGAGGACCACACAACGCGCCGATCCCGGACGGCCACTGGACCCGACCCGTGCGCCACCTGTGAACAGCGGAGCCGCTCCGCAGGTGGCCGTGGGTGGGTTCGAGCAGGATGGGCTCATGCGCCTGCCCGTGATGCCGCCCGTCGCGCCGATGCTCGCGAAGTCCGTCCCGACGATCCCCGACGTCGGGCACGTCGAGCCCAAGTGGGACGGGTTCCGCACGATCGTGTTCCGCGACGGCGACGAGGTGGAGCTCGGCAGCCGCAACGAGAAGCCGATGACGCGCTACTTCCCGGAGGTCGTCGAGGCGATCAAGGCGAACACCCCCGAGCGGTGCGTGCTCGACGGGGAGATCGTCGTCGTGTCGGGCGACCGGCTGGACTTCGACGCGCTGCAGCAGCGCATCCACCCCGCGGCGAGCCGCGTGAAACTGCTGAGCGGCACGACCCCGGCGAGCTTCGTGGCGTTCGACCTGCTGGCGCTGGGCGACGACGACCTCACGCAGCGGCCGTTCCGGGAGCGCCGCGCGGCCCTCGTCGAGGCCCTCGCGGACGCGCGCGACCCGGTGTTCGTCACGCCGGCGACGGGCGACCTCGCCGAGGCGCAGGACTGGTTCACGCGGTTCGAGGGCGCGGGGCTCGACGGGGTCGTCGCGAAGCCGCTCGACGGCACCTACCAGCCGGACAAGCGGGCGATGTTCAAGATCAAGCACGAGCGGACCGCGGACTGCGTCGTCGCGGGGTTCCGCTGGCACAAGTCCGGCGACGTCGTGGGGTCGCTGCTGCTCGGCCTGTACGACGCGGACGGCGACCTGCAGCACGTGGGCGTCAGCGCGTCCTTCGCGATGGCCCGTCGCAAGACCCTGCTCGACGACCTCGCGCCGTACCGGGACGTCGACCTGGCCGACCACCCGTGGGGCCGCTGGGCGGAGGCCGAGGCGCACGCGGGCAACCGGCTGCCGGGCGCGGTGAGCCGGTGGAACGCGACGAAGGACCTGTCGTTCGTGCCGTTGCGCCCGGAGCTCGTCGTCGAGGTCGCGTACGACCACATGGAGGGCGACCGCTTCCGGCACACGGCCCAGTTCCGGCGCTGGCGCGAGGACCGTGACCCGCGGTCGTGCACCTACGAGCAGCTCGAGCAGCCCGTGACGTTCGACCTCGCGGAGATCTTCGGCCCTCGCTGACCCGTCCCCCGCGAGCCGTCAGCGCAGCCGGCGGACCGCGTCGAGCACGACGTCGGGCAGCCGCGGGTCGGCAAGGACGCGGAAGTGGCCCGGGGTGTCGAGCTCGACGTTCCCCGCCCCCGCGAGCACGCTGCCCTCGGGGACGTGCGGGTCCCAGCGGGAGAAGACGGACACGATGCGGTCGTCCACGTCGACGACGCGCCCGAGCCCCACGATGTCGGGGTGGTCGGGCCGGAAGATCCGCAGGGACCGCAGCGGCAGCAGCCGCGCGAGCCGTGACCCGGCGAACGGGGTCGCGACGGCGACCACGCCGCGGACGCGCGGGCCGGCGTCCGGGTGCGACAGCAGCAGCTTGCCGACGAGCCCGCCCTTGCTGTGCGCGACGACGACGACGTCCCGCAGGTCCCGTTCGGCGAGCAGCTCGGCGACGACCCGCACCGCCTCGGGGAGGTCCTGCACGTGGTAGCCGAGGCCGGGCACGACGTGCACCGCGTGGCCCGCGGCGAAGAGGTGGTCCGCGAGCGGCTGCAGGAAGGGCCACGGCTCCATCACGCCGGGCACGAGGACGACGTCGGGCGCGCGCGGGACGGGCGGGTCGCGGTACCGGTCCGGGTCGCCGGGCGCCACGACGCCGCGCACCTGGTGCCACCCGGCGTACACGTAGTCGGCGACCCGCCACCAGGTGCGCCGTGCCGTGGTCCCCGGTGCGGGACCGCGCGCGGGCACTGCACGTCCTGCCGGCCCCGCGTCGTCCTGCGGCTGCGCTGCGGCGGCGTCGCTGGTCATGTCCCGATCGTCGCGGTCGGCACGGCCGCACGCACGGCGAGTCGTGGTGCGGGCGGGCGGGTCGCGCTCACCCCCGCCACGGCACGCGCCGACGTGGCGAGTGTCGGCGGCCGGTGGCGGGAGCGGCGCTGGTCGAGGGGGCGCTCGACGGCCGGTCCGCACCAGCGTCCCCCCGCCGGGGGCGCCCCGCATCCGCTGCGGGACGCGGCACGTGCCCGCAGGGCCGCGGGACGACCCTCAGCGGTCGCGCAGGTCCCGCATGGCCCGCTGGGCCTCCATGTTGTCCTGCCGCTCCCGCAGAGCCTGGCGCTTGTCCCAGTCCTTCTTGCCCCGTGCGAGGGCGATCTCGACCTTGGCGCGCCCGTCGAGGAAGTACAGCGCGAGGGGCACGATCGTCTGGCCCTTCTCCCGCGTCTTCGCCTCGAGGCGGTCGATCTCCTCGCGGTGCAGCAGGAGCTTGCGCTTGCGGCGCGGGGCGTGGTTGGTCCAGGTGCCCTGCGAGTACTCGGGGATGTGGACGCCGTGCAGGTAGGCCTCGCTGCCCTCGATCTCGCACCACCCGTCGACGAGCGACGCGCGGCCCGCACGCAGCGCCTTGACCTCGGTGCCGGTGAGGACGACGCCGGCCTCGAACACGTCCTCGATGACGTAGTCGTGCCGGGCCTTGCGGTTCGCGGCCACGAGCTTGCGCCCTGTCTCCTTGGCCACGTCCCGGCCTCCGTCCCTCGCGCACAGGGCGGTTCCCGGTGCTCAGCAGTGCCGCAGCAGCCTACCTGGCGCCCCTGCGACGGCCACGTCCATTACGCCACCGGCGCACCCCGACGCCCCTCGGGGGACCGACCGGGCGCCGAGCCCGTCACATCCCGAGCAGGGGCCGCGGGTTGGTCGTGGCGCCGTTGACGTACACCTCGAAGTGCAGGTGGCAGGCCGCGGAGGTTCCGGTGTTGCCGGCGTACCCGATGAGCTGGCCGCGCTCGACCTGCTGCCCGGTCGACACCGCGAACGACGTCATGTGGTTGTAGGACGCGGACACCGCGTTGCCGTTGACGAACCCGCTGTCGATCATCACCTGGTTGCCGAACCCGTACCGGGACTTGGCCCACGTGACGGTGCCGGCACGGCCCGCGTAGAGCTTGGTGTTGCAGTAGGTGCGCAGGTCGATGCCGGCGTGCAGGCGGACGTACCCGAGGGTCGGGTGCAGGCGCATGCCGTACTCGGACGTCACGTACATCGGGTTGGTGCTGGTCGGGTTGCCGAACAGCGCGTTGCCGATCGGGCCGGGCGCGGGTGCGGGCTTGCCGGCGGCGGCGTCGCGCGCGCGCTGGGCGGCGATCGCGGCCTGCAGCTCGTTCTCGATGGCCTTCGCCTCGGCGTCCATCGCGGCGAGCGACGCGGCGAGGGTCGCCTTCTGCGACTCGAGCGACGCCTGCTGCGTCTGCTGCTCGGCGACCAGCGCGTCGAGGGCCTGCTTGGCCTCGGTGGCGGCGACGCGAGCCGCGTCCGCCTCGACGACCTTCTGGTCCGCCTCGGCCTTGAGCTCGCCGATGCGGTCCTCGACGGCGTCGAGCCGGGCCTGCGCGTTGCGGTTGCTGGCCTCGGCGGCCTTGAGCGCGTCGAGCACCTGCGCCTGGGTGCGCAGCGCGGTCGACACCAGGCCGTACTTCTGCACGAAGTCCTCGGTGGACTCGGCGTCGAGGATCACGCTGACGCCCGACACCTCGCCGCCGCCCCGGTACGCCTCGCGGGCCATCTGGCCGATCGCGGCGCGCATCTTCGCGGCCTGCTCGGTGTCCTGCTGGATCGTCGCGGACAGCGTGACCTGCTGCTCCTGCGCGTCGACGAGGCGGGCGGCGATGATCGCGGCCTCGCGCTGCGCCTTCTCGAGCGCGGCCTTCGCCTCGTCGAGCTTCGACTGCGCCGCGGGGATCTGGGACTGCAGGTCGAGCAGCCGCGCGGCCGTCGCCTGCAGGTTCAGGTCGAGGCCCTCCATCGCGGCCTCGGCGTCGGACTGCGCCTTCTCGTTCGCGGCGGCCTTCTGCTCGGCGGCCTTGCGGCGGTCGTCGATCTCGTCGGCCGCGGCGGGGGCGGCGACGGCGATCCCGAGCAGCAGGCAGCCGGCGGCCAGCAGGGCGGGCAGGCGCAGTCGTCGGGCCACGGTCACACCTTCGTGTAGCGGCTGAGGGTCACGAGCGACGAGATCGCCGCGAGCAGGATCGCGACGGCGACCAGCGCGGGCGCGACCGTGAGGACGTCGGCGGTCGAGACGTACGGGATCCACCCGACGGACGCCCCGAGCCAGTCCGTGACGAGGTACTCGACCCCCAGCCACAGGCCGCCCACGGCGAGCAGCGCGCCGACGGTCGCGGCGATGGCCCCCTCGAGCATGAACGGCAGCTGGATGAAGATCGTGGACGCGCCGACGAGCTTCATGATCCCCGTCTCGCGGCGGCGGCTCAGCGCCGACAGCCGGATGGTCGTCGTGATGAGCAGGACCGCGGCGAGCAGCATGACCGCGGCGAGGCCACCGGCCAGCAGCGTCGCCCGGTTGAGGACGAGGAACAGCTTGTCGAACAGCCGGCGCTGGTCCTGGACCTCCTCGACGCCCGGCCGGCCGGACACGACGTCGGCGACGACCTCGTACTTCTGCGGGTCGGTCAGCTTGATCCGGTAGGACGAGTTCATGTCGTCGACCGTCGCGGCCGACGCCCAGAACTGGTCGGCGAACTGCTCCTGGAACGAGGCGAACGCCTGCTCCTTCGTCTCCTCGTACACGTGCTCGACGAACGGCCCGATCTCCGGGGAGTCGAGCGCGGCGCGGATGTCGGCGCGCTGCTCGTCGCTGACCTCTCCCCCGGCGCACGTCGGCTCGGACGAGTTCTGCGGGCACAGGAAGACGGAGACCTCGACCTTGTCGTACCAGTCGTCCTTCATCTTGCCGATCTGCAGCTGCAGCAGCGCCGCGGAGCCGACGAACGTGAGCGAGACGAAGGTGACGAGGACGACGGACACCGTCATCGACAGGTTGCGGCGAAGACCCTGGCCGATCTCGGAGAGGATGAACTGCAGTCGCACGTCGCCCCCCTCAGCGGTCCGAGCCGTAGACGCCGCGCGACTGGTCGCGCACCATCTGGCCGGTCGAGAGCTCGATGACGCGCTTGCGCATCTGGTCGACGATCTCGTCGTCGTGCGTCGCCATGACGACGGTCGTGCCGGTCCGGTTGATGCGGTCGAGCAGGCGCATGATCCCCAGGGAGGTCGTCGGGTCGAGGTTCCCCGTGGGCTCGTCGCAGAGCAGGATGCTGGGCCGGTTGACGAACGCGCGCGCGATCGCGACGCGCTGCTGCTCACCGCCCGACAGCTCGTGCGGGCGGCGCTTCTCCTTGCCGGCGAGGCCGACCATCTCGAGCACGTCGGGGACGGTCGTGAGGATGTGGTGCCGCGGCTTGCCGATGACCTGGAGCGCGAACGCGACGTTCTCGAACACGGTCTTGTTGGGCAGCAGGCGGAAGTCCTGGAACACCGCGCCGATCTGGCGGCGCAGGTGCGGCACGCGCCACGACGACAGCGTGCCGAGCTCCTTGCCGGCGACGAAGACCCGCCCGGCGGACGCCCGCTCCTCGCGCAGCACGAGCCGCAGGAAGGTGGACTTGCCGGACCCCGACGCACCGACGAGGAAGAGGAACTCGCCCCGCTCGACGTCCAGGGAGACGCGGTCCAGCGCGGGCCTGGCGCCGCGCGCGTAGACCTTGGTGACGTTCTCGAATCGGATCACGACATCGGGCGGCCAGGTTCGGGGACGGGTCTGCTGCAGGGCTGGCCTCGTCGAGCGTAGGCAGCGGGACGGGACCTCCCCCGCCGTGACACGCCGCGCGCGACCTGTGAGTTCGTCGCCCGGGCCGACGGCCCCCGGCAGGACCGGGACGAAGGTCGCGAACCGGGCCGCACTCTCGTGCGGGCGTGCGCGCTCAGCGCAGCAGCATCGACAGCGGCCCCTCGGCCACCTCGGCCCGCGTCGCCCCGGTGATCGCGGCCAGGACCGCCTCCTGGCTGACGTGGGCGGCGTCGAACATGCCGTTGTTGCGGCCGTGGCGCAGCACGACGATGCGGTCGGACACCGCGCGCACGTCCGTCATGTTGTGGGAGATCAGCACGACGCCCAGGCCGAGGTCGCGCAGCCGCTCGATGTGCACGAGCACCTCCGCGGTCTGGGCGACGGACAGCGCCGCGGTCGGCTCGTCGAGGACGACGATCCGCGGGCTGCCGATGAGGGTGCGCGCGATCGCGACGGACTGGCGCTGCCCCTTCGACAGCGACGACAGCGGCGAGCGGACCGACGGGATGCGGCTGTTGAGGTCCCGCAGGACCTGCCGGGCCATGCGCTCCATCGTGCCGTCGTCGCGGGCGGCGCCGGCACGGAGCTCACGGCCGAGGAAGAGGTTGGACGTGACGTCGAGGTTCTCGCACAGCGCGAGGTCCTGGAACACGGTGGCGATGCCCAGTGCCCGTGCCGCGGTCGGCGTCGGGATGGTCACCTGCTCGCCGTCGATCGCGATGAGCCCGGCATCGGGTGCGAGGACGCCGGAGATCATGCGGGCGAGGGTCGACTTGCCGGCGCCGTTGTCGCCGACCAGCGCGACGACCTCGTGCGCGTGCACGTCGAGGTCGACGTCCACGAGGGCCTCGACCGCGCTGAACCGCTTGGTGATGCCTCGCATCGAGAGCAGGGGGACGTCGCTGCTCATGGTGTTCACCTGCTCCCCGTCGGGCACGTGATACGTGCAGTGAATGGCGCTGACGCCCCCACGTCAACAGTTCCGGCCGTCATGCGAGCCCCGTCGCCCGCGTCGCCGACTCCAGCTCGTCGGGGCCGTCGTCGTCGTCGGCCCCGACCCGCAACGGTACGTCGGTCGACTGCAGCGCGAGCACGAGCGCGCCGACGACCTCGGCCCGCCCGCCGAACGACGCGCCCACGACGTCGAGCGGGGCGAACTGGTTGCGCAGCACGCTGAGCCGCACGGCCTCGCGCAGCGGCCGCAGCAGCACCTCGCCGGTGTCGGCGAGCTCCCCGCCGACGACGATCACCTGCGGGTCGACCGCGACGCCGAGACCGGCGACGACCGCGCCGACCGCGGCGCCGACGTCCGCGACGGCCTGCGCGCAGCGCTGGTCCCCGTCGTTGGTCCGCTGGACGACGTCGCGCAGCGCGAGCACGCCGTGGCTGTCGCGCAGCCGGCCGAGCAGCGCGGTCGCGCCGACGACGGTGTCGAGGCAGCCGGTGTTGCCGCACCGGCACGGCTCCCCCGGGAACGCGACGCGCACGTGCCCGATCTCCCCGGCGGTGCCCCCGACGCCGCGGTGCACCTGGCCGCCGATGACGATGCCGGCGCCCACGCCGTAGGAGACGCGCACGAACACGGAGTCGCCGTACTCGCGCGCGGCGCCGAGGGTCGACTCCGCGATCGCCCCGAGGTTCGCGTCGTTGTCGACGTACACGGGACGGCCCAGCCGCTTCGACAGGACCTGGCCGACGTGCACCTCGTCCCAGCCGGGCATGATCCCGGCGACCGACACCATGCCGGTCGACGCGTCGACCGGGGCGGGCAGGCCGACCCCGAGGCCGACGACGTCCTCGAGCGTCGCACCGACGCGTTCGAGGAGGTCGACGACGAGCAGGGCGACGCGGTCGAGGCTCGTGTCGACGCGGTGGCCCGACGGCAGCGGGAGGGTCTGCTCGGCGATGACCTCGTGCGTGAAGTCGCCGAGGACGACGCGCAGGTGCCGGTGCCCGACCTGGACGCCGACCGCGAGACCCACGCGGCGGGCGAGCGTGACCATCTGGGCACGCCGCCCGCTGCGCGTGGTCGTGGCGATGTCGACGACGCCCGCGGCGAGCAGCTCACGGACGATCGTCGACACCGTGGCCTGCGACAGGCCGGTCGCGGTGGCGAGCTCGACCTGCGTGAGCCCGCCGTACCGCTTGACCGTCTCGACGACCAGGCTGCGGTTGGCCTCGCGCAGGGACGACTGCGAGCCGGCTGCCGCTGCTCGCCTGCTCACGGGGCCAGAACCTACCGCGCCGTCGGGACGGTCAGGCCGCTACTGCGTCCCGGCACGCCGCTTGTTGATGAGGTCGAAGGCCACCGCGAGCAGGAGCACGAGGCCCTTGATCGCCATCTGCCACGACGGGTCGACGGACATGATCGACAGGCCCATGTTGAGCACGCCCATGATGAGCGCGCCGACGATGGCCCCGGAGATCCGGCCGATGCCGCCCGTGACGGCCGCGCCACCGATGAAGCAGGCGGCGATGGCGTCGAGCTCGAAGTTCTGGCCCGCCGCCGCGATGGCCGCACCGGCACGGGCCGTCGTCACGATGGCCGCGGCGCCTGCGAGGACGCCCATGTTGACGAAGATCCAGAAGTCGACGCGCTTGGTGTCGACACCGGACAGGCCGGCCGCGAGGCGGTTGCCGCCGATGGCGTAGATGTGCCGGCCGAACACCGTGCGCCCCATGAGGAACGTGTACGCGACGACGAGGACGCCGACGATGACGAGGACGATCGGGGTGCCACCGGCCGAGAACGACAGGATGACGGTGAGGATCCCGATGCCGACGGCGACGAGCGCGAGCTTCGCGACGAAGATGCCGACCGGCTCGACGTACAGCTCGTGCTTGCGCAGCGACGCGCGGGCCCGCAGCTGGGAGAACACGATCGCGGCGATCGCGAGGACCCCGATGACGAGCGTGACGACGTCCATGTTGTTGGCGAAGCCGAGGAAGTTGGGCAGCGACCCCTTGGAGATCGCGATGAACTGCGACGGCAGGCCCGCGACGGTCTCGCCGACGATGACCAGCGCGAGCCCGCGGAACACGAGCATGCCGGCCAGCGTCACGATGAACGCGGGGATCCCGACGTAGGCGACCCAGTACCCCTGCCAGGCGCCGACGAGGCCGCCGACCGCGAGGCCGATGAGGATCGCGACGACCCACGGCACGTCGAAGTCACGCATCGACACGGCCACGATGCCGCCGACGAAGGCCACGACCGATCCGACGGACAGGTCGATGTGGCCGGCGACGATCACCATGACCATGCCGATCGCCAGGATCATGACGTACGCGTTCTGCTGGAACAGCGCGGCGACGTTGTTGGCGAGCAGCAGCTTGCCGTCGGTGAGCACCTGGAACAGCAGGACGATCACGACGAGCGCGCCGAAGATCCCGTACTGGCGTGCGTTCCCGCCGAGGCCCTGCATGCGCTGCGACAGCGGCACGCGCGGCTGCGACCCCGGAGGGGCCGACGGCGCGAGGTTGGTGTCCGTGGTCATCGTGCGGTCACGTCCTTCTCCATCGTCATGAACTGCATGAGGCGCTCCTGGGTGGCGTCCTCGCGGGCGACCTCGCCCGTGACGCGGCCCTGGCTGAGCGCGTAGATGCGGTCGCAGATCCCGATCAGCTCCGGCAGCTCGGACGAGATGACGATGACGCCCTTCCCCGCGTCCGCGAGCCGGTTGATGATCCCGTAGATCTCGTACTTGGCGCCCACGTCGATGCCGCGCGTGGGCTCGTCGAGGATGAGCACGTCCGGATCCGCGTAGATCCACTTGCTCAGCACGACCTTCTGCTGGTTGCCGCCGGACAGCTTGCCGACGAGCGCCGACACCGTGGGCGTCTTGATGTTGAGCTCGCGCCGGTACCGCTCGGCGATCTTCTCCTCCTCGGTCCGGTCCACCACGCCCCACCGCGCGACCTTGCCGAGCGCGGAGGCGGAGATGTTGTGCTGGATCGTGTCGATGAGGTTGAGGCCGAACCGCTTACGGTCCTCGGTGGCGTACGCGATGCCGTGCCGGATGGCGGCGCCGACGCTCTTGAGCTCGATCTCCTTGCCGTCCTTGAAGACGCGACCGCTGACGCGCGCGCCGTAGGACCGGCCGAACAGGCTCATCGCGAGCTCGGTCCGACCGGCACCCATGAGGCCCGCGACGCCGACGATCTCGCCGCGGCGCACGTGCAGGCTGGCGCTGTCGACGACCTTGCGGCTCTGGTCGATGGGGTGGTGGACGGTCCACTCCTCGACGCGCAGGACCTCGTCGCCGACGTTCGGCGTGTGGTCCGGGAAGCGGTTGTCGAGCGAGCGCCCGACCATGCCGCGGATGATGCGCTCCTCGCTGACCTGCTCCGCGCCGCGCATCTCGAGCGTCTCGATGGTGCGGCCGTCGCGGATGATCGTCGTGGTGTCGGCGATCGCCTCGATCTCGTTGAGCTTGTGGCTGATGATGATCGAGGTGATGCCGTGCTCGCGCAGGCCGTCGATGAGGCCGAGCAGGTGGGCGCTGTCCTCGTCGTTGAGCGCCGCGGTGGGCTCGTCGAGGATGAGCAGCTTGACCTCCTTGGAGAGCGCCTTGGCGATCTCCACGAGCTGCTGCTTGCCGACGCCGATGTCGACGATCTTGGTGTCGGGCCGCTCGGTCAGGCCCACGCGGGCGAGGAGCTTGGCGGCCTCGGAGTTCGTCCGGTTCCAGTCGACGACGCCCCGCTCGGCCTGCTCGTTGCCGAGGAAGATGTTCTCGGCGATCGACAGGAACGGGCTGAGCGCGAGCTCCTGGTGGATGATCACGACGCCCCGGTGCTCGGAGTCGCGGATGTTCTTGAACTCGACGACCTCGCCGTCGAGCACGATGTCGCCCTCGTAGGTGCCGTGCGGGTACACGCCCGAGAGCACCTTCATGAGCGTCGACTTGCCGGCGCCGTTCTCGCCGCAGATCGCGTGCACCTCGCCGCGGCGGACGGAGAGGTTCACGTCCGCCAGCGCGATGACGCCGGGGAACTTCTTGGTGATGCCGCGCATCTCGAGGATGTGGTCGGTGGTCATGTGCCCTCGCATGTGTGACGTCCGTACGGCCGGGCGGACCGCCGGCGCACGCAGGGGTGCGCCGGC
>NZ_BIMR01000094.1 GCF_004306155.1 Cellulomonas biazotea | reverse complement strand
CCGCGTCCGTCCTGCTGCCGGGGGCCGAGCGTCTGCCGTTCACCGCCTCGCCCCGGCCCGGCGGCCGCGCGTCAGCGCGCGGGTCGCGCCAGCGCGAAGGGCACCGTGAGCAGACCCGCGGAGGTGCGCACGTGGTAACGGGTCCGGGCCACCTTCTCGACCGTGCCGGTGACGCCGTGGTACCGGCCGGGCGACGTGACGACGACGGTCGTGCCCGCCACGAGGTCCGGCCGGGTCGTGGGTGCCGGTCGCCGGGTGCGCGTACGGGCGGTGCGACGCCGCCGTGAGGCCGTCGGTGCGGCGGGGGTGGCCGGCAGCGGTGCGGTCGGGACGCCGTGGTGCGTCCAGGCGATGAGCGCGGCGAGGTCGAACGTCGGGGAGCAGCGGCGGCACGAGCTCGGGCCGCGCGGGGTGCGGAACCGCCGGATCTCGTGCCCCGCCGGGCAGACGCCGCGCCACGGCGACTCGGGCTGCACGGTCCCCTCGTCGGTGTGACGGCTGCCCGAGCCGCCGATGGCGAGCGCGGTCGCCCGCCAGGTCGCGTCGTGGCCGTGGTGGGTGCCGACGAGCGCGTGCGCGATCTCGTGCAGGATCGTGTCGCGGACGCGGTCGGCGTCGTTGAGACGCGTGAGCTCGGTGCTGAGCCCGATCCACCGCCGCGACGAGCTCGCGACGCCGGCCCGGGTGCGGGCGCGGTCGAAGCCGACGGTCCAGCCGGCCTGCGTCAGGCCGTGCTGGTCCATGAGGCGGTGCGCGAGGGCGAGCGCGTCGGGCAGGTCCACGGGTCTCCGTCCGGGTGCGGGGGCGTTCGATTGTCCGTCGTCCACGGCTGTCGTCGGGCCCGCGACACCGCTCCGGGCTTAAAGGATTCAAACCCCTTGTGGTCTCGGAAACCGCTCTCCTAGTGTCGAGAAACCGGTTTCTGACCGTCGGACGGACCGGTGCGCGCCACGACCCAACGCCGGGCCGGGCGCCCGCCGCACCGACCGCCGGCAGGCCGTCACCCCACCGGGACGTGGTCAGAACGCACCACGGACGTGCTCCGCACTCGATGACGAAGGTGAGCCACACATGAGACGACCAGTCGCGACGCGACTCTGCGCGGCAGGGGCCGCGATGGCCCTGGCGACCGCGATCGGCGTGACCGTCCTGACGACCACCGGCGCCCAGGCGGCGACCGGGACCGCGAACGGGTTCGCCGCAGGGACGACCGGCGGCGCCGGCGGGACGACCGTCAAGGCCACGACCGGCACCGCGATCCACACCGCGCTGTGCACCCGCGCCAGCACCAGCACCCCGATCACGATCCAGGTCGAGGGCACCATCAACCACGGCAACACCGCCAAGGTCTCGGGCAACAGCTGCAACACCGCAGACGGCGTGATCGAGCTCAAGGGCATCAGCAACGTCACGATCGTCGGGGTCGGCAACGGCGCCACCTTCGACCAGGTGGGCATCCACATCCGTGACTCCAGCAACATCATCATCCAGAACGTCACGGTCAAGAACGTCAAGAAGTCGGGCTCGCCCACCTCCAACGGCGGCGACGCCATCGGCATGGAGAGCACCGTCCGCAAGGTCTGGGTCGACCACGTCACGCTCGAGGCGTCCGGCGGCGAGTCGGAGGGCTACGACGGCCTGTTCGACATGAAGAACGACGTCGAGAACGTCACGCTGTCCTACTCGATCCTGCGCAACTCCGGCCGCGGCGGCCTCATCGGCTCGAGCGAGACCGACACCGGCAGCGGCTACATCACGTTCCACCACAACCTGTACTCGAACATCGACTCCCGCACGCCGCTGCTGCGCGGCGGTGTCGCACACATCTACAACAACCACTACGTCAAGCTCAACGAGTCGGGCATCAACTCGCGGGCCGGCGCCAAGGCCAAGGTGGAGAACAACTACTTCGAGGACTCCAAGGACGTCCTCGGCACGTTCTACACGGACGCCGCGGGCACCTGGCAGACGTCGGGGAACATCCTCGACAACGTCACGTGGTCGTCGAAGAGCAGCGACCACAACCCCGCCGGCCCGAGCATGGCGTCGACCGGCTCCGTGAGCGTGCCGTACTCGTACTCGCTCGACGGTGCGAGCTGCGTCCCCGACGTCGTCCGCCAGACGGCCGGCGCCAACACCGGCCTGAAGACGTCCAACGGCACCTGCACGCCGACGACGCCCACGCCGGACCCGACGACGCCGAACCCGACGCCCACCACGCCGAACCCGACGCCGACCACCCCGACGCCGACGCCCACGTCGACGGCGCCCTCCGGCACCAACCTCAGCCTGACCGCCAGCGGTGCGGACGGGTCGAGCAAGGCCAGCGGCACCTCGTACGGCAACGTCAAGGACGGGTCGCTCAGCACCTACTGGTCGCCGAGCGGGTCCACCGGCCAGATCTCCGTGAAGTGGGGCTCCGCGACGACGATCTCCTCGGTGAACGTCCGCCAGGCCTCGGGTGGCGGCACCATCAGCGCGTGGCGGGTCCTGAACGCCGACACGGGCGCGGTCCTGAAGTCCGGGAGCGGTGCACCGGGTGTCGTGACGTTCTCCTCGACGTCGCTCAAGAAGGTCACCCTCGACATCACGAGCGCGTCGGGCACGCCGCGCATCGCGGAGCTCGAGACGTACAAGTGACCGACAGGTGACGGGCGCACCCGCTGACGACGTCGGCGGATCCCACCCCGCACGCTGACGACGCCCCCGGTCAGGACCTCCTGGCCGGGGGCGTCGGCGTGCCCGCAGCCGTGCCCGCCCCCGGTGCGCGCCGCCTCGTCGGGCACCGCGCGTGCCCCGCCCGACGTCCCAACGGGCACCGCCTGCGCGAGAGCCGTCGCTACGGTGGCCATGCCGCCGCCCGGCGCCGCCGCCCAGCACCACGCCGGTCCCGCGGGCCGGTGGCGCGACGCAGGGGGTGAACGGGTGGGGTCCGAGCGTCGAGACCGGCCCGCACCGCGACGTCGCGAGAGCGCGACGCCGACCGACCGACCCCGCGTGCCCGGCCACCGGCTCCTCGACCTGCAGCGGTCGGCGGGCAACCGCGCCGTCGCGGACGCGATCACCGAACCGGTCACCGGCCCCCGGCCCGGGACGGGCGTCGCACGCGCGGCGCCCGGGCGCCCCGGACCCACGGTGAGCCGGCAGGTCCCGGCACCCGCGCCGACGATGCTGTCGACCACACCGGCCGTGACGTTCCACCCCACGTTCGAGGTGATCCCCGGCGCGCTCGGCGAGGGGGTCGCACGCACCCAGGACAAGGTGTTCCGCGGCGACACGCTCGTCTTCCGGGCCGACCTGTCGAACATGCCCTCCGCGTCGGCGTCCATGGGCGGGACCGTCGTGGGCGACACACCCGCCCAGTGCACGGTCGACCGGGACGTCGCCACGTTCCGCGTCGTCGTCGGCAGCATGGGGGTTCCCGCCGGTCTCGGCGAGCCCGCGGCGCTCGTCGCCGCCGTCCCGCAGGTGACCCTCGGTCCACCGCTCGCCGCCGCCGGCCAGGCGTTCTCCCAGCCGTTCCGGTTCCGTGTCGTCGCCGACCTCGCCTGGCTGTCCGACCGGTGCGACCTGGCCGGGCTCCAGCTCAACTCCGCGTTCCTCGGCCTCAAGGGGATCGCCAGCCAGGCGTACCTCAACTACAAGGCCGCGTACGAGAACCACAAGACCGCCGTCGACGAGCACGGCAAGCGCCAGCAGCTCCAGAACGACATCCTGCTCGGCATCCTGCTCGCCGGCATCGGCGGATCGATCGGCGGCGCCGTGGCCGAGCGGGTCAAGACCCCGGCGACCGCCTATCTGGCCGCGGCGAGCGCGACCGGCAGCGACGGCAAGCTCGGCGGCGCCGCCATCGCGACCTCCCTCGGCGACATCTCCAAGTACATCGTCCGGCTCGGCGGGGTCCGCGCACCCGCGTCGTCCGGCGGCGGGCACCAGGGCTCCGACACCCCCAGCCCGACCGCGAGCCCCGGGACCTCGAAGGGAGCGGGCATGTCACCGGAACGCTGGGACGCGATCAAGAGCATGGAGCTCGGCGCGGCCGCGAAGGCGGGCGTCGACCTGTGCATCGAGCTCAAGAGCAAGATGAGCAGCGCGTGGGCCGAGGGCCGGACCGACCTGGCCGACGCCGACCCCGTCCAGATGGTGCAGCAGAACGTCGCGGACATGACGGCCGCCGTCCAGCTCAGCGACACCCACGCCTACGCCGTCGAGCTGTGGCGCACCTGGATCCACACCTACGGCATCACCGCGATCCCCAACATGCTCGGCGGCAAGACGCGGACCGACGAGCTCCGCGGGACCTTCGCGTTCACCGACAGCAAGCTGTACGACGACATCCACGCGCAGGTCGGCGACGCGCTCGACGCCGACATCGCCCGCCTGCGCTCCGAGCTCGCGCCCGACCCGCTCACCGAGATGCCGGGCTCATGACGACGCCCACCGCCCACGGCGGCACCGGGACCACGCCGGGCGCGGCGGCGCTCGCGGGCGCCGACCTCGCCGGCCGGACGTTCGTCGGCATGAGCCTGGTCGGCGCCGACCTGCGCGGTGCCGACCTGCGCGGGACACGCTTCGAGAGGTGCGACCTGCGTCTCGCCGACCTGCGCGGCGCCCGGCTCGAGGGTGCGTCGTTCTCGCTGGTCGCGGCCGCGTGCGCGGTCCTGGCAGACGTCGACGCCCGCGGCGTCGCCCTGACGCACGTCGAGCTGCCCGAGGCGGACCTCAGCGGTGCGGACCTCGCCGAGGCGCGGATACGGCAGAGCGGCCTGGAACGCGCCGACCTCACGGGCGCCGACCTGTCGTTCGCGCACCTGGTCGCCACGGACTGCTCCGGCGCGGTGCTCCGGTCCGCACGCCTGGGCCGGGCGTCCACGCTCGGCACCCGCTTCTCCGGCGCGGACCTCACCGGCGCGCGGGAGTTCTGGCGGTGCCGGGAGGTCGTCGCGGAGCTGCTCACGCGGGAGGCGGGCGACGACCTCGCGCTCGTCATGGCGTGCGCGACCGTCGTCGCCGACCGTGCGCGCTGCTACACCGAGTGGGCGTCGTACCTCGACGAGCACCCGGCCGCGGCCGCGCTCGCGCACGACGTCTTCGACCGGTACCCGGCCTCCGGCTGCCGGGAGGCGCTGGCCGCGGCGCGACGAGGGACGCCGCACACCTAGGCACGTGCGAGCATCGCTGCTGTCCGGTCCGGCACGGCGAGGAGATGCGGCGTGGACGCCGTCGAACGACCCACGGTGGTGTGCCTCAGCGGCTCGCTGCGCTTCCAGCACCTGTTCGACTCGGAGCGGCGACGACTCACCTCCCAGGGCGTGATCGTGCTCGGCCCCGAGGCGGTGAGCGAGGAGCTGACGCCCGCCGTGCGCGAGGCGCTGGCCGAGCTGCACCTGCGGCGGATCGACCTGGCGGACGAGGTCCGCGTGGTCAGCGAGGGCGGCTACGTCGGAGCATCGACACGCCGCGAGATCGCGTACGCGCGGCAGAGGGACAAGGTCATCAGCTCGGTGGAGCCGACCCTCGACCTGTGACCACGGCGCCGCCCACCGGCCCGAGTTGCCGCACGCGGACCGCGAGCCGGCCCGGTCAGCGTGCGGCGAGCGCGGTGAGGATCGTCCGGGCACACTCGTCCGGCGACGCCACGGACGTGTCGACCTCGAGGTCGTACCTCACGCCGCGGTGGACGGTCTCGGCCTGCGCGACCGCCGCGGTGTCAGGGGACGTCGCGGCGGGCAGGCAGGATGGGCGCATGAGCGCGACCGTCCAGGCCCGTGGGGTGGCCGCAGCCTTCGGTGACCGTGAGCTGTTCTCCGGGCTCGACCTCGTCGTCGCCCCCGGGGACGTCGTCGGGCTGGTCGGGCCCAACGGTGCCGGGAAGACGACCTTGCTGCGGATCCTCGCCGGGCAGCGCGCCCCGGAGTCCGGCGCGGTGTCCCTGTCGCCGGCGTCCGCGCAGGTCGGGTACCTCGTGCAGGAGGTCGAGCGGCACCCCGACGAGACGGTCCGCTCGTTCCTGGAGCGGCGCACCGGCGTCCTGGCCGCGCAGGCGGAGATGGACGACGCGTCGCACGCGCTCGCGGCCGACGAGCCCGACGCCGCCGACCGGTTCACCGAGGCGCTGGAGCGGTGGATGTCGCTCGGCGGTGCCGACCTCGACGCCCGCCTCGGCGTCGTCGCCGACGACCTGGGCCTCGCGGTCGACCTCGACCTGCCGATGACGGCCCTGTCGGGCGGGCAGGCCGCACGGGTCGGGCTCGCCGCGCTGCTGCTGTCCCGGTTCGACCTGTACCTGCTCGACGAGCCGACGAACGACCTCGACGCCGACGGGCTCGACCGGCTGGAGGAGTTCGTCGACCGCGCGCAGGCGCCCGTCGTCGTCGTGAGCCACGACCGCGAGTTCCTCGCGCGGACCGTCACGACTGTCGTCGAGATCGACCGCAGCCTGCAGCGGGTCGCGACGTACGGCGGCTCGTACGACGCCTACCTGGAGGAGCGGTCGACGGCCCGGCGGCAGGCGCGCGAGGCGTTCGAGGACTACGCCTCCCGCCGTGACGCGCTCGCGCTGCGAGCCCGCACGCAGCGCGCCTGGATGGAGAAGGGCGTGCGCAACGCCCGCCGCAAGGCCACCGACAACGACAAGAACGTCAAGCACCACCGCGGCGAGACGTCCGAGAAGCAGGCCGCGAAGGCCCGGCAGACCGACCGGATGATCGAGCGCCTGGACGTCGTCGAGGAGCCGCGCAAGGAGTGGCAGCTGCGCATGTCGATCGCGACGGCACCCCGCTCGGGCGCCGTCGTCGCGGTCGCCCGGGCGGCCGTCGTGCGGCGCGGCGACTTCGTGCTCGGGCCGGTCGACCTGCAGCTCGACTGGCAGGACCGCGTCGCGGTGACCGGCCCGAACGGGTCGGGCAAGTCGACGCTGCTCGCGCTGCTGCTCGGCCGCGTGGCCGCCGGCGAGGGCGGCGCGTCCCTCGGGTCGGGCGTGCTCGTCGGCGAGGTCGACCAGGCGCGGGCCGCGTTCGAGGGCGACGTCCCCGTCGGCGACGCGTTCGCCCGGGAGGTCCCCGAGTGGACGACCGCCGACGTCCGCACCCTCCTCGCCAAGTTCGGGCTCGCCGGGCACCAGGTCGGGCGGCCCGCGTCGTCGCTGTCGCCCGGCGAGCGCACCCGGGCGGCCCTCGCGCTGCTGCAGGCCCGCGGGGTCAACCTGCTCGTCCTCGACGAGCCCACGAACCACCTCGACCTGCCCGCGATCGAGCAGCTCGAGCAGGCCATGGAGTCGTTCGACGGGACGATCCTGCTGGTCACGCACGACCGCCGGATGCTCGACACGGTCCGGCTGACGCGCCGGTGGCACGTCGAAGACGGCCGCGTGAGCGAGGTCGCGCCCGACTGAGCCGCCCGACCGAGCCGCCCGCTCGGCGGTGCACTAGACCCGGAAGCGACCCACGAGCGCGTCGAGGTGCTGCGAGTTGCGTGCGAGCTCGTCGGCGGACGAGCGGATCTGCTCGATGCTGCCCACGGTCTGCTGCGCGTTGTTCGCGATCGAGCGGACGTTGTCGGCGATCACCGTCGCGCCGACCGCGGCCTCGGCGACGTTCGCCGCCATCGACGTCGTGGTCGAGCTCTGCTCCTCGACCGCCCCGGCGATGCTCGTCTGGTGGTCGTTGACCTGGCCGATCACCTGCGTCGTCGTGGAGATCGCCGTCACGGCGACATCGACGTCCGCCTGGATCTGGGTGATCCGGGCCGTGATCTCCTCGGTCGCCTGCGCGGTCTGCTGCGCGAGCTCCTTGACCTCGCCGGCGACGACCGCGAAGCCCTTGCCGGACTCCCCGGCACGCGCGGCCTCGATGGTCGCGTTGAGCGCGAGCAGGTTGGTCTGCTGGGCGATGGTGTTGATGAGCGCGACGACGCCACCGATCGCGGCGGACGACTCCCCGAGCCGGCCGACGGTCGTCGTCGCCTCGTCGGTGCTCGTGACGGCCGTGCGACCCGCACCGCTCGCCTCGGACGCGCTGCGGGCGATCTCGTGGATCGACGCGCCCATCTGCTCGCTCGCGGCGGCGACGGTCTGCACGTTCGCGGAGACCTGCTCGGCGGCGGCCGCCGCGGTCGTGGCCTGCGCGGCGGCGTCGGTCGACTGGCGCGTCATCTCGGCGCTGACGACCGAGAGCTCCTGCGCGGCGGCGGACGACGTCGACGCGGTCTCGCCGATCTGGCGGACCAGGGTGGCGATGTTCCCGACGAACCGGTTGAACACCGTGGCGAGCTCGCCGACCTCGTCCGTGCGGGTGTCGTCGACGCGCTGGGTCAGGTCGCCGTCGCCGTCCGCGATCTCCCGCAGCCGCGACGTCAGGGCGTTGATGGGGCGCGTGATGCTCCGCGTGAGGAACGTCGCGATGAGCAGGACGACGATCGCGGCGAGCATCGTCCCGCCCAGGACGACGGCCGTGGTCGCCTTGGCGGCGAGGTCGGCGTCGGCCGCGCGCTCGACGAGCAGCGCCGACTCGTCGGCCCGCACGTCGTCGAGCAGGGCGCGGATCTGGTCCATGACGACCTTGCCCTGGTCCGACAGCACGATGGCCTGCGCGGCCTCGAAGCCGTCGGTGCCACGCACGTCGATCGTCTCCTGCATCTCGGCGAACTTGGCCGCGATCAGAGGCTCGAGCTCGTCGAGACGCGCCTGCTGGTCGGCGTTGTCGCCGGTCAGCTGCCGCGCCGTGTCGACGTGGTCCGTGACGGCCACCTTCGCGGCCGTGTACGGCGCGAGGTACGTGTCGACGCCGGTGATGAGGTAGCCGCGCTGGCCCGTCTCCGCGTCCTTCAGCGAGGACAGGATCGCGTCGGTCTCGTTCAGCACCTCGTTGGTGTGCTGGACCCAGCCGTTGTTCCGGACGAGCGCCTGCGTGTTGACGAAGGACACGACGCCGATCGCGGCCATCAGGACGAGGGCGACGGCGTAGCCGGCGACGAGGCGTCGGCCGATCGGCCAGGTCATGCGTCGGCGGCCCACGGTGCGACGGTCGGCGGCGGACTCGGTGGTGCTCACGGTGCTGCTCCCTGCTCAGGTCCCTCTGCAGTTCTCTCTACGGTCACCTGATCGGATGACGGCGTGAGGTCCTGAGCGGTCGGGGGGGCGCCTCCCGCGCGACCGCGGGGCACGACGAAGGGGCCCGGACCGCGCTGGTCCGGGCCCCTCGGGCGTGCGGTGGTCGTTACTGCTGCTGCGAGCGGGCGACGAGCCGCTGGCCGAGCTGGCCCGCCGACTGGTTGTCGAGCAGGGTCGTCTGCGCCTCGACGATGCGCAGCAGCGCCGGGTCGTGACGCTGCACCTCGGACGACTGGAGCAGGACCGTGCCGGCGCCCGTGAAGTCGTACTGGCGCTCCTCGCCGGACTCGCGGCCGAAGATCGACTGGATGCCCGCGACCAGCGAGTGCGCCATCCAGTTGTAGTCGTAGTGCACGGACGGCGACGGGCAGTCGGCCCAGCCGAGCAGCGCCTCGGGGTCGGCGCGGAACGGCGGCTCGACGAAGATCACCGGGCCGTTCGACGACGCGAGGAACTTGCCCGTCCCGATGAGGGTGACGAAGCCGGGGACGATCGACTGCTTGAGCTCCAGGCCCGTCTCGAAGGCCAGCAGGTTCGTCTGCTTGATCGTGAGGTTGCCGTCGGCCAGGTCGTACGAGTTGATGTCGTTCCCGCGGTCCCCGATCACGAGCTTGCCGCGGCCGCTCGCGACGACCCACTCCTGCGCGTACAGCGGCGAGGAGAACCGGGCGGCGACCCACGCGGCGCGCGACGCGTACGCGGACACGGCGGAGAAGTCGATCGAGCCGTAGTACGCGATCATCGCGCCCTTCGACGTGAACCACTCGCCGTTGAGGTCGATCGAGAACGCGTACGGGTTGACGTTGTCGTCCGCGGGCAGGCTCCGGGCGTCGTAGACGGTCGTGTCGATGCCGCTGATCATCAGAACTTCTCCTCCGAGGCCTGGACGTAGACCGTGCCGTGGCCGGACACGTGGAGCTGGAACGCCTCGCCGGACCCGCGGCCGACGAGGTCGCGCAGGCCGACGCTGGCCTTGAGGTCGACGTTGAGGGCACCGACGTGGCCGACGTACGCCTGCGGGTCGACGCCGACGGTGTCACCGGTGAGCTGCAGGGGGAACGTGCCGCCGTGCGACAGGAGCGCGACCGAGCCGTGCCCGGACAGGCGCGTCGTGAACAGGCCCTGGCCCGTCATCGCGCCACGGACCGCGGAGCGCACCCCGCCCTGCCCGATGAACTCGACGCTCGTCTGCAGGTGGGCGTCGTGCGCGAGGATCCGGTCGGCCTCGACGGTGAGCGAGTCGCCCGTGAGGTCGAGGACCGTGACGTGCAGGCCCCGGAACCCGTAGAGCACCGAGCCGTTGCCCTCGGTCGCCATCATCGGGTTGGACTCGCCCGACATCGCGGCGCCGACCATCCCGCCGACTCCGTGCCCCTGGCCGCTGATCGGCCGGAACGCGACCTGGCCGCTGTAGCCGAGCATCGCGCCACGGCGGGCGAGGACGGCCTGCTGGGGCGTCACGGCGATGCGGACGACCTTGCTGTTGATCTTCTCGAACGGCATGCGCGGTGGCCCCTCAGCGCTCGGCGGGCTGGATGTAGACGGTGCCCTGGCCCTCGAAGCGCAGCGAGAAGGGCTCCCCGCCGCTCTCGCCGACCACGGAGCGCCACGTGACGCCCGAGACGAGGCTCATCTGGGTCTGGCCGGTGCCCGCGACGTACACGTCGGGGTCGACGACCAGCGGCTCGCCGGGCGTGACCGCCAGGGCGATGAGCGGGCCCTCGGACATGATCGCGCACTGCCCGGTGCCCGTGACCGTGGTCGTCGCGAGGCCCTGGCCGCTCGTCATGCCGCGCAGACCCGCGAACTGCACGTCGAGCTGCAGGCCGTCGGTGACCGCGAGGATGTGGTCGGACTCGACGGTCAGCCGGTCGTTCGTCAGGTGCACGACGGTGACGTCCATGGCGTCCTGCGCCAGGTAGACGCGGCCCGCGCCGCTGGCCGTCATGAGGGAGATGGACTCGCCCGCGACCTTCTGCTTGAGCGCGGCGCGGAACCCGCCACCGCCGCCCATGCCGGCCGACTTGAACTCGACCTTCCCGGTGTAGGCGACCATCGAGCCGGACGCGGCCCGGACGGAGTCGCCTTCGAGGTCGGCGTGCAGGACGCGCTTGTCGGCGGTGAGGACGGCCACGGTTCCCCTGTCGTGCTCTGGCCCGTGCGGGCGTGTCGGACGCCGGTCCGTGGGGACGGGAGGCGTCGGTTCGCGGGGAGCCTATCCGGACGGACGGGACGACGCGGCCGGGTCCGCCCTCCGTCCTGGACATTCGCCCGGATGCGTGGCGGAGCGACGGCCATCCCTCCGACCCCGAGCGGTGCTAGCGTGATATCAACGAAGGAGGTGCGCGATGCCCGACATCCTCGTCCGCGGCCTGTCCGACGCGGCGGTCGCCCACTTCGACGACGAGGCGCGGAGCCTCGGGGTGTCGAGGGCCGAGGTGCTCCGCCGGCACCTCGAGTCCGAGGTGCCCAGTGCCGTCCGGCCCACCCGGATGACGCCCGACGACTGGGACCGCTTCGCCGCCGGGTTCGCCGACCTCGCCGACCCGGACGTCATGGGGGCCGCGTGGCGGTGACGGGCTGGCTCGTCGACAAGTCCGCCCTGGTCTGTCTGCCGTTCGCCGTCGAGCGGGACGAGTGGCAGGCGCGGCTGGAGCGGGGTCTCCTGCGGATCGCCGGCGTGACCCGCCTCGAGGTCGGGTTCTCGGCGATCTCGGCGCGGGTGGCCCTGGAGGCGTCGTCGACGCCTCCGATCTCGCTCATGCCCGTCGAGCACCTCACCCCGGGGATCGAGGACCGTGCGCTCGAGGTGCAGGTGCTGCTCGCCGAGCGCGGGGAGCACCGTGCGGCGTCGATCCCGGACCTCCTCGTCGCCGCGACGGCGGAGCGGCTGGGCCTCACGGTGCTCGCGGTCGACAAGGACTTCGACCTGATCGCCGAGGTCACGGGGCAGCGCGTCGAGACGCTCCTGTTCGACTGAGGGCGTTCGACCGAGGGCCGGCGCGAGGTCCGGCGCCGTCGGGTCGTGCGACGACGCCGGACCCGGCGGGGTTCAGCAGCGCGTGATCGCGCTCGTCGGGGTGACGTTGCGGATCGTCAGGTTGCTGGTGCACGGGCTCTCACGGACCGTCGCGCCGTTCGAGAGCGTGAGGTTCTGCAGCGTGATGTCGCGGTTCCCGGCGAACTCGGTCCGCGCCGCGAGCCGCACCTGACCGCCCGAGACGGTGCCGCTCTGGTTGGCGAGCGACACGTTGTAGCAGTTCTCGATGAGGATCGGGTTGTTGCCGGTGCCCGAGATCTCGACGCGGTCGATCGCGAGCCCGCCGCTCTCCGAGACGCAGAAGACGCCTCGGCCGCCGCCGGACGCCTTGACGGTGCCGACCTTGATGTTCGTCGGGTAGGAGCCGGTGTCGCGCCCCGCCCGGTTGGCGATGCGGAACGCGGCGTACCCGGTGCCCGTGCCCGCGCCCTGCGCGTCGACCGTCCCGACGGTCGCCCAGTTGGTGTCGTTGAGGAGCAGCGCCGAGTAGCCCGTGTTGCGGCCGGTGACGGTGCCGATCGTCAGGCCGTCGACGCCGTACGTCTCGACGCCCTCGGCTCCCGTGCCCTGCGCGTAGACGCTGTCGATGCGGACGTTGCGGGTGCGCTGCGAACGGTCGCCGTGGTTGTCGATGCGCACGCCGAGCCCCGAGCCGTTGAACCGCAGGTCGATCTGCCCGAGCGTCACGTTGACGCCGTTGCGGATGAAGATCCCGTACAGCGGGGTGCCGGTGACCTTGAGGCGCGTGATCTCGACGTCGGTCACGCCGCGGCCGTAGAAGACGGCCTGGTCCCCGGACCCGGAGCCGGTGACGTCGATCGTGCCGCAGACCTCGACAGTCGTGTACGAGCGCAGGCTGATCCGGCTGTTCGCGCTCATCGACCCCGAGCCGCGCACGACGACCCGCTCCTTGCTGGTCCTCCCCGACGTGAGGCTGTCGATGCCGGTCTGGATGGCGGTGCGCATGTCGGTGCCGCTGTAGGTGGTCGTCGAGCCGCGCCGGGCGGTCCACGTCGAGCCGCTCTGCACGACCTCGGCCTGGTAGGTGCCGCCGCACTCCCCGCTACCGCTGCCGCCGCCGCTGCCGATCTTCACGAGCTCGAACTGCTGGTTGTACTGGTTGCCGTCCTGGGTCTGCGTCGCCCAGGCACCGTCGGCCGTCGAGCGGTCGTGGATGCCGAGCGCCTTGCCGCTGTGCCGGTTGAGGAGCCGGATGCGGCCCCCCTCCGAGTCCGCGAGCTTGAAGTGCTGGTTCACGCCGTTGAGGTCGCTGTACTGCCGGAACTCGCCGCCGTCCGCGGTGCTCCAGCCCCACAGGTCGAGGACCTTGCCGGAGTGGCGGTTCTGCAGGCGGTACCAGCCGGAGCCCGCGTCGAGGAACCTCCACTGCTGGATCGCGAGGTCGTTGCGGGTCCACTGCTGGACGTTCGCGCCGTCGGCCGTCGACCAGTTCGCGACCTCGAGCGCCTTGCCGCTCTGCCGGTTGACCAGCACGTAGTACGCACTGGTGTCGACCGACGCGGCGGTGGCCGCGGGTGCGGCGACGACGCCGACGCCGGTGAGGGCCGCGGCGGCCGCGGTCGCGAGGGCGAGGGTGCGGCGGCCGCGAGCCCGGCGAGGACCGCGGGGTCCGCGTGGGCTGCCGGGACCGGCGGGACCGCTCGGGCCGCTCGGGCCGCCGGTGCCCGGTCGTCGGAGGCGTGCGAGCAGGGGGTGCGTGTCGGTGCGGTGCACGGCGTCGGGCCCTTCCCGTCGAGGTCTCCGGGCCGGTCCGACCCAGGGCTCCCTACCGCCCCGTGCGCGGAACGTCGTCGGGAAGGCGTTTACCGAGAGCCACTCGACCGTAGGTCGGGACGCCGGACGGGCACTACCGGCTTGAATCGTTTCGTTGTGCTCCGCCCCCAGGGTTACCGCTCGGCCGCTTCGGGCCCGCCCTCCTCGATGACCGCCCGGAGCTCGTCCGCGCTCGGCAGCGCCTCGCGCGCGTCGCGCGGCAGCCCGGCGTAGTCGGCAACCGCGACCGGCGCGGACGAGGACGCGAGCGAGTACCGCACCGTCGCCCCGTTCTTCCCGGTGCACAGCAGGATGCCGATCGTCGGGGCGTGGATCCCCGGGCGCCGGAGCTGCCCGTCGACGATCGCGACGTACGTGCCGAGCTGCCCGACGTGGGCCGGCTCGAAGCGCCCCACCTTGAGTTCCACGACGACATACCGCAGCTGCTCGACGTGGAAGAGGAGCAGGTCGACGACGAACTCGTCGACCGCGCCGTCGTCGTCCCGGACCGCGAGCCTGACCTGGCGCCCGACGAACGCCATGCCGCGCCCGAGCTCGAGAAGCGTGTCCTGCAGGCGGTCCATCAGCGCCCGCTCGACGTCACGCTCGGCCATGCGCGCCGTCAGGCCCAGGTGCTCGAACACGTACGGGTCCTTGACGAGCTGCTGGGCCAGCTCGGAGTCGGGGGCGTCGAGGGCGGCCGCGAAGTTGGTCGGGGCTGCGCCGAGCCGAGACCGAAGGTCGGCCTTGATGTGGTGCTCCAGCACGTTGCGGGTCCAGCCGTTCTCGACGGCCTGCGCGGCGTACCAGTCCCTCTCCTCGCGCGTGGCCAGGCGTTCGAGGAGTACCACGACATGCCCCCACGGCAGTTGGCCAACACCGTGTTGGCCAAAGTCCGAGAGCGTGGGCCAGACCTCGGCCACGCGACGCATGTTCTTCAAGTTGGAGGCGGACCATCCGCGCTGTTCGGGGAACTCCCTGCGGAGGTCCGCGGCGAGGCGCGGGATGACGGCGCCTCCCCAGCCCGCCACCCGCTGGCGGTCCAGGACGTCCCGCCCGATGGACCAGTACAGCCGCAGCACCTCGGTGTTCGCCGCGCGGGCGGCACGGACCTGCGTCGCGCGGACTCGGGCTTTGAGGTCGGCGAGCAGGTCGCCGTACCCCTCGGGCTCGTGGCGTTCAGGGGGCCGGGGCATGCACGTCAGGGTCCCCGTCGTCGCGACGCGCCGTTCGCGTCATCCACAGCCCGCGGGTGACGTCGCGTACGGGCGCACCGCCCGGTCAGGCGCGGGTGACGAGCACCCTGCCCTCGGCGACCTGCACGGCCCACGTGGCGAGGTCGACCGACGCGTCCTTCGGCGTCTTGCCGCCCGTGTCGAGGCACGCGCCCGTGCGCAGGTCCCAGACCTGCTTGTGCATGGGGGACGTCACGGTGGGGGCGTCGCCGACCGACCCGACGATCCCGCGTGCGAGCACGTTCGCACCGCAGAAGGGGTCGCGGTTCTGCACGGCGAGCACGGTGTCGTCGGCGAGTCGGAACAGGGCGACCTGGACGCCGTCGACGAGGGCGGCGGCACCGCGCTCGGGGACGAGGGCGTCGAGGGCGCAGACGTCGGTGCGCAGGTCGGTCGTGGTCACCGGGTCACCTCCGTGAGGGGCAGCAGGCGGGCGACGCGCGGGTCGTGGTGGCCGATCTCACCGGGCTCGGCGGGACGGACCTGGCCGCGCAGCGGCGTGTAGAGCAGGTCGGGGTCGTGCTCGGCGGGCGCGTTGACGAACGCGGTGAACCGGTCGAGCTTGTCGGGGTCCTCCAGTGCCGCGGCCCACTCGTCGCGGTAGTCGTCGACGTGCAGGGCGATCTCGGCCTCGAGGTCGGCGGCGATGCCCTCGCTGTCGTCGACCAGGACGGACCGCAGCGCCTCGATGCCGCCGGGGTAGTCGGCGACGAACGGGGCGGTGCGCTGAAGGCGGTCGCCGCGGCGGACGTACAGGGCGAGGAACCGGTCGATGACGGCGACGAGCGCGTCGTCGGACAGGTCCTCGGCGAGCAGGTCCGCGTGCCGGGGGTTCGCGCCGCCGTTGCCGCCGACGTACACGTTCCAGCCGGACGCGGTGGCGATGACGCCGACGTCCTTGCCGCGTGCCTCGGCGCACTCGCGGGCGCACCCGGAGACGCCGACCTTGAACTTGTGGGGCGTGCGCAGCCCGCGGTACCGGTTCTCCAGCAGGATGCCCATGCCGACGGAGTCGCGGACGCCGAACCGGCACCACGCGGACCCGACGCAGGACTTCACGGCCCGCAGCGACTTGCCGTACGCCTGCCCGGACTCGAAGCCGGCGTCGATCAGCCGCTGCCAGATCGCGGGGAGCTGGTCGATGCGGGCGCCGAACATGCCGATCCGCTGCGCGCCGGTGATGCGGGTGTAGAGGCCGAACTCCGCGGCGACCGAGCCGATCGCGACGAGCTTCTCCGGGGTGATCTCCCCGCCGGGGACCCGCGGGATGACGGAGTACGTGCCGTCCTTCTGCAGGTTCGCCATGACGTGGTCGTTGGTGTCCTGCAGGCCGGCGTGGTCGCGCTCCAGGACGTGCCCGGCGCGCAGCGACGACAGGATCGACGCGACGACGGGCTTGCAGACCGCGCAGCCGCGGCCGGTGCCGTGCGCGGCGACGATCTCGGTGAACGTGCGGGCCTCGCCCTCGCGGACCAGGGCGTAGAGCTCGGCGCGGGGCATCGCGAAGTGCTCGCACATGGCCCGCGAGACCGCGATGCCGCTGGCCTCGAGCTGCGCGTTGACGAGCTTCGTGACGACGGGGACGCACGAGCCGCAGACCGTGCCCGCCTTGGTGCAGGCCTTGACCTCGCCGACGGTCGTGCAGCCGTGCTCGGTGACGGCCTCGCGGACGGTCCCGGCGGTGACGTTGGTGCAGGAGCAGACGACGACGTCGTCGGGCAGGTCCGCGCCCGTGTCGGGCACGCCGCCCTCGGGTGCGAGGAACGCCGACGGGTCGGCGCCGAGCGGGCGGCCGAGCATCGGGCGCAGCTGCGGGTAGAGGGCCGCGTCGCCGACGAACACGCCGCCGAGCAGCGTGCGCGCGTCGTCGGAGACGACGAGCTTGCGGTACGTGCGGGCGACGGGGTCGGTGAAGGTGACCTCGAGCGCGCCCGGCGTCAGGCCGAACACGTCGCCGAAGCTCGCCGCCTCGACGCCGACGCCCTTGAGCTTCGTGCCCTCGGGGGCGGGCGTGTAGAGCTTGGGGCCGCCGAGCAGCCGGTCGACGACGACGTCGGCCATCGCGTTGCCGGGTGCGACGAGGCCGGTGCACTCGTTCTCGAACGACGCGCACTCGCCGATCGCCCACACGGCCGGGTCGGACGTGCGGCACGTCGCGCCGACGACGACGCCGCCGCGCTCGCCGATCGCCAGGCCCGACTCGCGGGCGAGGCGGTCGCGGGGGCGGACGCCGGTCGAGAAGACGACGACGTCGGCCGGGATCTCGCTGTCGTCCGACAGGCGCATGGTCGCGACGGCGCCGTCGTCGGCCGCCGCCAGGCCCGTGCACCCGGTCGACGTGCGGACGTCCATGCCGAGGTCGTCGACGAGGACCCGCAGGGCCTCGCCGCCGCCCGCGTCGAGCTGGACGTTCATCAGGTGGTCGGCGAACTCGACGACCGTCGCGCTCGCGCCGAGGTGCTGCAGGGCCGCGGCCGCCTCCAGGCCGAGGACGCCGCCGCCGACGACCGCGCCGCGCAGCGGGCGTCCGAGGACGGCCGAGCGCTCGGCGACCCAGGTGCGCAGCGCGTCGAGGTCGGCGAGCGTCCGGTACCGGAAGACGCCGGGCAGGTCCGTGCCCTCGGTGCGGGGCGTCCAGGCCCACGAGCCGGTCGCGAGGACGAGCTGGTCGTACGGGTGGACCGCGCCGGAGCGGGTCGTGACGGTCTGGGCGTCGCGGTCGAGCCGGGCGACGGCGTCACCCGTGACGAGCAGGGTCCGCGGGTCCTCCCACACGTCGGGGTCGAGCGCCAGGTCCGCGGGCGTGCGGTCGGCGGTGACGAGCTCGGACAGGTGGACGCGGTCGTACGGGGCCCAGGGCTCGTCGCCGACGACGGTCACGTGCCAGCCGTCCTGCGGCGCCCGGTCGAGGAGCCCGGCCACGAGGCGGTGGGCGACCATGCCGGCGCCGACGACGACGACGCGGCCCAGGGTGGGCGGGGGTGCGGTGCGCATCGGGACCTTCCGGTGGTGCGGGGACGTGCGGTGCTGCGACCAGCATCCGAGGCGGACATGGCCTCTGATCAGGCCCTTGGGCCCACGGAACCTCACACCGGCGCGGGCGCCTCTGAGAGAACGGGCCGTGCGTCCCGGTCGCCGCGCGCGGTCCGACGGCACGATGGGGACGTGATCACGCTCTACCTGCACGGACGTGTCCGGACGAGCCGCGCCGACCTCGAGGCGTTCCTGGTGCGCGCCCGCCCGACCTACGAGGCGCCGGGCGGCATCCGGACCCGGCTGCAGTGGGCGCTCGACGACCCGGCGGTGTTCGTCGAGATCATGGAGTACGCCGACCGCGACACCTACGACACCGACCAGGTCCGCGTCGAGCAGGACCCCGCGATGCGCGCGCTGCTCGCCGAGTGGCGCACGCACCTGGACGGCCCGCCGCGCGTCGTGGCGTACCAGGAGTCGGGGCTCGTCGAGGGCTGAGATGGGCCATCTCGGGGCCGGTTCGGCGCAGCGGTCTCCGGACGGACGGGACATTCGTCCCGCGCCGTGCCGATGTCGCCCTGCCAGAGTCTGTTGAAAGGATTCAAGACCGAGAGGGACGGCGATGACCAGCACCGGCACACGATCGCGGGCCAGCCAGGCGCTCCGCGAGGAGATCCTCTACTACTGCCGCGAGTCGGTCCGCGCCGGCCTCAACTTCAACACCCAGGGCAACATCAGCGTCCGCGTGCACGGCGACGACGGCTTCGAGGGCATCGTCATCACCCCGTCCGACGTCCGCTACGACGCCATGCACCCCGAGGACATGCTCGTCGTCGACCTCGACGGCACCGTGGTCGAGGGCGACCTGCTGCCGTCCACCGAGCTGCCCGTGCACCTCGCGCACTACCGCCGCCGCCCGGACGCCCAGGCGATCGTGCACACCGAGTCGACGTTCGTGAACGTCCTCGGCGCCCTCGGCCAGACGATCGACCCCGTCCTGCTCAACATGGTGCTCTACGCCAAGGGACCGGTCCCGGTCATGCCGTTCGAGTTCTCGACGTGCGCCGCGTTCGGGCAGCGCAGCGCCGAGCTCATGGGCGACGACGTCAACGCCGTCGTCTGGGCGAACCACGGCCTGCTCGCCGTCGGCGTCTCGCTCAAGCTCGCGTTCAAGGTCGCCGTCGCCGTCGAGGAGAACGCCGAGGTGCTCTACCACGCACGCCGGGCCGGCACCCCGAACCTGCTCGCCTACGACCAGATCGACGTCCCCGAGGGCGCCCGCCTGCCCTGACCGGCTCAGCCCAGGTGCGAGCGGTCCGACTCCGCCGCCTCCGCCGTCCGCCAGAAGCCGCGCAGCAGCGCCTCCTCGAGGTTCGACGGGTCGGTGTCGCGCGGGCCGCGCGGCGGGTCGTCGGCCGCGATCGCCTGCACCTCGGTGTGGATCCGCTCCATGGAGGTGTCGAGCGACGACGCGACGTCCGCGGCGAGCTTGAGCGAGTCCGTCAGGTGCGCCGGGACGTGCCCGTCGTACTTGTAGAAGATCTTGTGCTCCAGGCTGGCCCAGAAGTCCATGGCGATGGTCCGGAGCTGGACCTCGACGACGACCTCCTCCACCCGGTCCGTGAGGTAGACGGGCACCTGGACGATGAGGTGCAGCGACTTGTACCCGTTGGGCTTGGGGTGCGCGATGTAGTCGCGCTCCTCCAGCACGGTCAGGTCGGCCTGCCGCACGAGCGTGTCCCGCACGCGGTAGATGTCGGACACGAAGCTGCAGGTCACGCGTACGCCGGCGACGTCGAACATCTGGGTCCGGATGCCCTCGGGCGTCAGCGGGATGCCCTTGCGGCGGCACTTCGCGACGATCGACTCGAACGACTTGAGGCGCGACCCCACGTGCTCGACGGGGTTGTCGTCCTGCATGTGGCGGAAGTCCTCGCGCAGGATCGCGAGCTTGGTCATGATCTCGTCGATCCCGAACTTGTACGTGAGGACGAGGCGTCGCAGCTCGGTCATGAGCGCGCGCACCTCGGCGGGGTCCGGCAGGGAGAGGTCCGGACCCGGCAGGCCGGGCGCGGACGGGGTCGGCTCGGTCACCGCTCCACGGTACGTCGGACGGGTCGGCCCCCTGCCGGGCCCGAGGTCCGGGGTCGTCGGCCCACCCCCGTCCTGGTGCCCGGTCGGGGGCTGCGTGCGGGCACCATGACGGGGTCGCGGGGCGGGGACGAACATCGAGATCGCGCCGCCGCGCTCCGACGGGGCACGATGGCCGCATGAGCAGCGCGACCCTCGACCGACTGACGTCCGACCTCACGACCGCCATGAAGGCCCGCGACACGTTCCGCACCGGAACGATCCGGCAGGTCGTCGCCGCGGTCCGTGCCGAGGCGAAGGCCGGGCCCGTCGAGAAGGACCTCACGGACGACGACGTGCTGCGGGTCCTCGCGCGCGAGGTGAAGAAGCGTCGCGAGTCCGCGCAGATCTACGCCGACGCGGGCGCGGACGAGCGGGCCGCGAACGAGACCGCCGAGGCCGACGTCATCGAGGCGTACCTGCCGACGCAGCTGTCCGACGACGAGCTCGCGGCGCTGGTCCGGGACGTCGTCGCGGAGACGGGGGCGACGACCCTGCGCGACATGGGCGGCGTCATGAAGGAGGCCACGGCACGGGCCGGGCTGAGCGCGGACGGCAAGAAGCTCTCCGCGCTGGTCCGGGCGGCGCTCGCGGGCTGACCGGTCGGCCTCGCACCCGCCGGCGGACGACCGGGGCCCGGACGCGCCGGTGCCCGCCGCCGCGTGCGTGACGCGGGCCCGGCGGGCACCTGGCGGAGCGGTGGACCTCAGTCCTCGCGGTGCTCCGGCGCGGTGTTGACGCCGCGCTGCATGGGCGTGGACCGCCCGGCGACGTGCAGGGTGCGGTCCTCGGACAGGAACGGGTTCGGGTCCGTGAACGCGTGCGTGAGGTTCCGCGCGGGCGTGCCGTGGGGCGCCGCGTTGTCGTGGTCGGTCATGTCGTCCTCCCTCGGGACTTCCGGAGCTGGTCGCACGTCCAGTCGACCTTTCGCCGCGCGGCAACTTACCGGGACCATCGGCCGCGGCGGGCGCCGTCTGAGCAGAAGGAGAGACTTCTCACGACCTGGATACCGGGCGAAAAAGGGGTAAAAGGGGTCACAGCGCGTGCCTGCGGCCGTACGCTCGGCGCGTCGTGCGACGCGGCCACGACGCCGGGGGAGCAGGGCCCTCGCGCGTGGACCGTGCGGGCACGGCGGGGGGCACCACGTGACGACGAGCCTGGAGATCCCACCGGCGGGCGTGCCGTCGGGCACGGCCGACGTGCCCGTGCTCGACCTCGACGTCCTCGTCGTCCCGGACGGCACCGGGTACCGCACCCGCGTCTCGCTGCGGACCCCGCGGGGAGAGCAGACCGCCAACCGCGCCTTCGTCCCGCCGCTGACTCCCGAGGTCCTCGCGGCGTTCGCGGACGAGCTCGACGCGGCGCGGCAGCAGACCCGGCCGGGACCGCGCCCGGCGCTCGCCGCCCGGACCGAGGCGCTCGGCCGTGCGCTGTTCGATGCGCTGTTCGCGACCGACGCACGTGACCTGCTCGTCACCGCCCGCAACCTCGCCGCCGAGCGCGGCGGTGCCCTGCGGGTCCGGCTGCAGCTCGACCAGGCCCCCGAGGTCGCGGCGCTGCCGTGGGAGCTGCTGCTGCACGGCTCGAACTTCCTCGTGCACACGGCCGGCGTGTACGTCGTCCGGTACGCCGACGCCACCGAGCCCGTGGGCCCCGCACCGCTCGGGGACCGGCTGCGGATCCTCGTCGTCGCTGCGTCGCCCACGGACCGCACCCCGCTCGACGTCGACCGGGAGTACGCCGCGCTGCAGGACGCGGTCGCGCCGCTCGGTGACGCGGTCCACCTGCACCGGCTGGAGCAGCCGACGCTCGACGGCCTGCAGGCGGCGCTGAAGAAGGAGCAGTGGCACGTCCTGCACTTCGTCGGGCACGGCGGCGCCGGCGCGCAGGGCGGGGTCGTCACCCTGGAGTGGGCGGACCGTACCGCGCACGTCGTCGACGCCGACACGTTCGCCAACCACCTGGTCGCCGCGCCGTGGCTGCGCGTCGCGGTGCTCAACGGCTGCAGCACCGGCGAGGTCACGACGCAGGAGCCGCAGTCCGGCACCGCGCACGCGCTCGTCCGCGCCGGCGTGCCCGTGGCCGTCGCGATGCAGTACCCGGTGACGGACCACGCCGCGCACCGGGTCGCCGCCGCGCTGTACGAGTCGCTCGCCGCCGGTTCCTCCGTCGAGCAGGCCGTGTCCGCCGCCCGGCACGTGCTGATCGCGGGCCCCGAGTGGGTGACGCCCGTCCTCTACACCCGCACGTCACCGCAGGTGTTCGCCACACCACCCCCACCTCCGGTGCCGGTCGTGCCGCCGCGGGACCGGGTGCCCGAGGGGGTCGTCCCGCCGCCCGACCTGCTGCAGCCCCGCTGGTGGGCCGTCCGGGAGGTCGCGGCGTGGACGGACGGACCGTCGTCGCTGCTGCTGCTCACGGGCGTGACCGGCGCGGGCACGTCGGTCCTGGCGGGCTGGCTGGCCGGTGCGGGGACCGGGTTCGCGGGTCCCGACGCGCCCGCCGAGGCCGCGCTGCTGGAGGACGTCCGGAGCCGGTGGTCGGCCGTGCACGTCGTGCGGGAGAGCGGCTCGGGCGCGTCGGTCGACCCGCGTGCCGTCGTGAGCTCGCTCGCCGAGCAGCTCGCCGTCACCGTGCCGGGCTGGCAGCCGCCGCGCGCCGACGCCGCCGGGCCGTACGGTCTCGCTCACCTGCCCGTCGCCGACCTGTCCGAGGTGCTGCTGGGCCGGCCGTGGCGGGCGGTGCTCGCGGACGCGCCCGGCACGACGGTCCGCGTGCTCGTCGACGGCGTCGACGCCGGGGGCATCGAGCCCGTCCTCACCCTGGCCGGTCTGCCCGGGGTCCGGGTGCTCGTCGCGACGTCCGACCCGGCCGTGGCCGCCGCCGCGCAGCACCACGACGCCGCCCGGCTCGACCTGGGCACGGACGCGCGTCGCGTGCTCGTCGACGCGGATCTCCAGGCGTACCTGCGGCGACGGCTCGCGCCCGCCGGACGCGGCGACGACGTCGTCGACGCCCTGGTCGAGCGGGTCGACGGGAGCTTCCTGCTCGCACGCAACGCCGCCGAGCAGCTCCTCGCCCACCCGGACCTCGCGCTCGACGCCCTCGTGCTGCCCGCCCAGGCGGAGGCGTCGTCGGGGGTGGCGCTGCGGACGATCCTCGAGCAGGCGTACGGCGACACCCTGACGGAGCAGTGGGCGACGGCGGTCGAGCCGGTGCTCGGCCACCTGGCCGTCGCGCGCGGGCCGGTGCCGCTCCCCGCGCTCGTCCGGTGGCTCGACTCGACCCTGCCGCGGGTCGCCGCGACCGTCGGCAGCCTCGCCGGTCTGGTCGTCGCCGACGGCGACGGGTGCCGCCTCGCGCACTCGACCCTCGGGGCGACGCTGCGGGCGCCGCAGACCGAGGCGAACAACCTCAACCTGCACCGGGTCGACGCGCCGGCCGCGCACGAGCGCGTCGTCGCGGCGACGGTCGCCCTCACGCCCGAGGACCTCGCGCGGCCCGACGACGTCGGCGCGTCGTACGGCCTCGTGCACGCGCCCGGGCACCTCGCCGAGCTGCCGCCGGACCCGAGGCTGCTCGCGGAGCTCACCGAGCGGGCCCTGCAGCCCGACTGGGTCGCCGCGCTCGTCGCGTCCGTGCACGACCCCCTGCTGGTCGGCCGGCCCTACCGGGACCTCGTCGCGCTGCACCTCGGCGGTGCCGACGGGCGCGACGCCGTCGAGCGGGTCGTGCGGTTCCTCGGGTCGTCCGACGTGCCCCTGCTACGCGGCGCGGTCTTCGACGTCCTCGCCGCGTACGTCGAGAAGGACGCGACCGCGGCGACCACGTTCCTCGTCCGCCTGGCCGTCGGCGACTCGCCCGAGCTGCAGCGCATCGCCCTGCACGCGACCTGCCTGCTGCCCGCCGCCGCGCAGGCCGACGCGTTCATCGGCGTCGTCACCCACCCGGCCGCGACCGACGCGCACGCCGACGCGGCCGCGTTCGCGCTCTACTCGAACGGCACCGCCGACCCGCTGAGGCTCATCGAGGACGTCCTCACGCGGATCGCCGCGGGCGTCCGCCTGGTCCCGCCGACTCCCCGCACACGCCGCATCTTCGACTTCTTCTCGCAGGTCACGGTGACGAACTACGTCAACGACTGCGCGGACGACGAGGTCGTGCGCGTCACCAGCGGCCTGTGGCACGGGATGCTCGTCGACCGGATCGGCGTCACCCGGCCGGTGTGGGGACCGCTCGTGCAGCGGCTCGTCGTGCGCGGGTACGTCGCGACGAAGGTGTCGCGGCGCGTCCTGCGGCTCTTCACCCCGCCCGGCGACCCGGACGGGCCCGTCGAGCTCGGCGGCGGGCTGCCCGAGGCGCCGTCCGCGCGCCGCGCCGTCGCCGCGCTCGACCCCGCGACCGACCTGGGGCCGCTCGTCGACGACCTGCGTGCGCTCCTGCGGTCCGACACGACGATGTTCCGTGTCCTGGCCGCGCTGGTCGTCGCGACGCACGACGTGCAGGACCCCGAGGGGGCGGACGCGCTCGCCGACCGGCTGCTCGTCGACGCCGACGCCCGCACGCGGCGCGCGCTGCTCGTCGCGCACTCCGTCGTCGCCCCCGGCCCCCCCGCCGGATGGCTGCCCCTGCTGCAGCGGCTCACCGCGACCGTCACGGCCGTCGAGCACGACGACCACCCCGCTGCCGGACCGCTCGGGGGCCGGCACCTGGTCTTCGTGCCCCTCGCGCTGGCGTGCGCGAGCACCGGCACCCCGATGGACGTCCTCGACCCGTGGCTGCGCCCCGACGCCGACGAGGGCTGGCGGTACTGCTGCCTGCGCGGCCTCGGGGCCGTCGGGCTGTACCACCCGGACCCCGTCCTGACGACGCTCGAACGCCTCGACCGGGAGGACGTCCTGCCGCTGGCCGACGCCGTCCCCGCGCTGTCCCTCATGGCCGGCCTGCACCCCATGCGGACCCGCACGTGGCTGCTGCGCGCCGGGCGCCGCGACGTCCTCGACGACGTCTTCGGCCGCGCCGACCCGCCCGAGAGCCGCGAGCACCTGGAGCTGCTCGGCATGTACAACGCCGCCGTGCACGCGTGCGTCACGTCGCCGCGGGTGCGCGAGCGCGTCGTCGCCGGGACGTTCGCCGCGTTCCTCGACAGCCGGACGCAGGGCGCATGGTCGCGGAGGTTCAGCGGCGCGGGCGTGCGGCTGCTCCGCGAGGGCGGGTGGCAGATCCGCACCTGGAACGCCTGACCAGCGCACGCGTCGCCGGTCTTCGTCCGGCGCGAAATACGGTGGCAGGCCCTGGGCGACGGACGTAGCGTCGTCAGCACACGGGAAGGAGGTGGTCCGGAACATGAAGCACTCCAGGACGCGTGAGGTGACTGTCCGCTAGTCGCCCGAAGCTCGGGACGGACTGTTCATCCGCCCGTGGCGTCCCGCCGGTCACCGGCGGGGGCGACGAGCGAGTACCGACAGTCACCGCAGCCCGTGGGAGCCGCGACCTCGTCCGCCGCGGCAGGACCTCCTGGTCCGGCCCACGGGCTGTTCCCTGCCCGGAACCCGCACCGCGACGCCAGCCCGGCCCAGGGGCTCGCGCGCTCGGCATGGCAGGGTGGACCCGTGGCCCTCAAGAACCCTGCCCAGATCGCCGAGATGCGCCCCGCCGGACGGTTCGTCGCCGGCGTCCTGTCCTCGCTGCGCGACGTCGCACGGCCCGGCAAGACGCTCAAGGACCTCGACGCGCACGCGCACCGGATGATCGACGCCGCGGGCGCGCACTCCGTGTACCTCGGCTACCACCCGTCGTTCGGCGCGATCCCCTACCCGGGCGTGCTGTGCACGTCGGTCAACGACGCCGCGCTGCACGGCCTGCCGTCGGACCACGTGCTGGAGGACGGGGACGTCCTCAGCATCGACTTCGCCGCGCAGGTCGAGGGCTGGGTGTGCGACTCGGCCCTGACGTTCCAGCTCGGCACGCAGACGCCCGAGGCGCAGCGCCTCATCGCCACGACCGAGCAGGCGCTCGACGCCGGGATCGCCGCCGCGCGCG
>NZ_BIMR01000093.1 GCF_004306155.1 Cellulomonas biazotea | reverse complement strand
CGCCGGGCCCGCCCGCACCCCGGCCGCCTGCCGGGCCGGCAGGTCCGAAGCCACCTGCGGCCGCACCGCCCGCGCCCGCGCCTGCACCACCGCCGGGACCACCCGCGCCCGGACGCCCGGCACCGGCGCCACCGCCCGACGGCGGGTCACCGAGGATGCCCTCGACACGGACGTCGAAGCCGAGCGTCTCCCGGACCGCGCGCGCCACGACGTCGGCGTGCGCGCCGTTGCGGAACGTCGTCGCGAGCTGCGGCGTGCTGAACGACAGGCGCAGCGTCGTCGCGTCGAGCTCGGCGACCTGCGCGTTGCGGGGGTCGACGAGCGCCCACGTCACGCGCCGCAGACCCTTGACGGTCTCGAGCACCTCGGGCCACCGGCGCCGCAGCACCTCGGTGTCCTGGCCTCCCGCCGGGGCGGCCGCGGCGGCCGGGGGTGACGCCGCAGCAGCCGGCGCCGCCACAGCCGAGGGTGACGCGGCAGCCGGGCCGGCGTCGCCGACGCCCGCGGCCTGGCGGTCACCACCGTCAGCGACCGGGGCGGACGCGCCGTCATCCGTCGCCGCGTCGTGCCCCGACCCGGGACTGGTCACGGCGCGCGCGGGCCGACCCGAGCCCACCGGCGCGACAATCGGCCAGTCGCCCGAGGCGGCGTCGGGGGCCGTCGGACGCTCCGCCGCATCGTCCGCTCGGGCGGTCGTGGACGTGGCGCCGTCGGCCAGGTCCACCGTGGCGGCGGACCGGTCGGCCGTGCCGTCGGCCAGGTGGTCGGCCGTGTCCCCGGCAGGCCGCGCGACGGACCGGTCCACGTCAGCGGGACGCTCGGGCTGGCGGTCGGGCACGGCAGGAGGCGCGGCCGGACGGTCGGGAGCGGCAGCAGGACGCTCGACCGGCCGGTCCACCGCGGCGGGACGCTCAGCCGGACGGTCCCCGGCCGCGGGTCGCTCAGCCGGTGCCGCGATCGGCGCCGACGCGAACGCGGCCCCGCCCGCAGGCAGCCCGCGCTCGAGCCGGTCGACGCGGGCGCCGAGGCCGGCACGCGAGTCGTCCGCGGCGGGCAGCAGCAGCCGGGCCATGAGCAGCTCGAGGTGCAGGCGCGGCGACGTCGCGCCGCTCATCTCGGTGAGGGCGGCGTTCGCGAGGTCGGCGGAGCGCGACAGCTCGGACGCGCCGAGGTGCTGCGCCTGCAGGCGCATGCGGGCGAGCTGGTCGGTCGGCACGTCGCGCAGGGCAGCCCCGGCGGCGTCGCCGGACGCGGCGATGACGATGAGGTCGCGCAGGCGTTCGAGCAGGTCCTCGACGAAGCGGCGCGGCTCGTGGCCGGTGGAGATGACCCGCTCGACGACGCGGAACGCGGACCCGCCGTCGCGTGCGGCGATCGCCTCGACGAGGTCGTCGAGCAGCGCGGCGGGCGTGTAGCCGAGCAGGGCCGCGGCAGCGTCGTGGTCGAGGCCCGCGTCGCCCGACCCGGCGATGAGCTGGTCGAGGACCGACAGGGTGTCGCGGACGGACCCGGCGCCCGCGCGGACGACGAGCGGCAGGACGCCCGCGGCGACGGGCACGCCCTCGGTCGTGCAGAGCTCCTCGAGGTACGGCACGAGGACGTCCGGCGGGACGAGCCGGAACGGGTAGTGGTGGGTGCGGGAGCGGATCGTGCCGATGACCTTGTCGGGCTCCGTCGTCGCGAAGATGAACTTCACGTGCGGCGGCGGCTCCTCGACGATCTTCAACAGCGCGTTGAACCCCTGCGGCGTGACCATGTGGGCCTCGTCGAGGATGAAGACCTTGAACCGGTCGCGCGCGGGCGCGAACGTGGCGCGCTCGCGCAGCTCACGGGCATCGTCGACGCCACCGTGGCTGGCGGCGTCGATCTCGACGACGTCGAGGCTGCCCGGGCCGCCGCGGGCGAGCTCGACGCACGACGGGCACGTGCCGCACGGGGTGTCGGTGGGGCTCGCCTCGGTGTTCTGCTCGCAGTTGAGGATGCGCGCGAGGATCCGGGCGGACGTCGTCTTGCCGCAGCCGCGCGGGCCGCTGAACAGGTAGGCGTGGTTGACCTGACCGCTGCGCAGCGCCTGCCGCAGCGGTGCGGTGACGTGGTCCTGTCCGATCACCTCGGCGAAGTTGTCCGGCCGGTAGCGGCGGTACAGCGCAGTCGTCACGCCCAGAACCCTAGACGTCCCCACCCACGCGCGGGGCCGCGCGGCCGGGGCCTGCGCGGACGCGTCAGCCGACCGCGACGAGCCCGGCGAGGACGAGGACGACGACCGCGCCGAGGGCCGACGCCCAGGACCGCCCCCGCTCGCCGACGGCGCGTCCGAGGGTGCCCGACGCGACCGCGAGGGTGCTCTGCCAGACGGCCGACGCGGCGGCGGCCCCGACGACGAACAGCGCACCCTGGACGAGGCCGGCCCCGCCCGTCGAGGCGCCGACGCCACCCGCGAGCGCGACGGCGACGGTCGCGAAGATCAGGGCGGTCGCGGGGTTGACGACCGTGAGCGCGACGAACCGCAGGTACGCGGCCGCGGGCGTCGCCGCGAGCACGCGGGTGCGCACGCCGACGCGGGTGCGGTCGTCGACGCGAGTGCGGTCGACGTCGACGGCGTCGGTGCCGACCAGGTCACCAGGGCCGCTCTCCTCGCCCGCGCGGACGGCCCGTCGCTCGCGCCACCACCCGCGCAGCATCACGACCCCGACGACGACGAGCACGATCGTGGTCACCCAGCGCACGACGACCTCGTGGTCGGCGACCACGCGCGCGACCTGCGCCCCGGCGACGAGCGCCACGACGGCGTACAGCAGGTCGACGGTCGCGATCCCGAGCCCGGCACCGAGCGCGACGCGGGTGCCGTGCACGACGCCCTCGCGCAGGAGCAGGACGGCGATCGGCCCGACGGGCACGGCCACGGCGAGCCCGGCGAGCACGCCGAGCACGAGGGGCGAGTTCTCCACGACGCCCAGGATGCTCCGGTCGCGGGTCCGGCATCGAGCACGCGCTGCGCAAGTCGTCGTGCGACTGCGAGAATGTGCGCCGTGGACGTCATCGACGACGCGATCCTTCGTGAGCTGACCGCGGATGCGCGGTTGCCATTCCGTGAGCTGGGCGCCCGCGTGGGGCTCAGCGCCAACGCGGCGGCGGCCCGGGTGCGCCGCCTGGTCGACGACGGCACGATCCGCGGCTTCACGATCGTGAGCGGCCGTGCCCCGTCGGGCGCGCCGACGGGCGGGCTGGAGGTGTTCATCGAGGTCAGGCTCGCGCCGGAGACGACCAACGAGGACTTCCAGTCGGCGCTGCGCCGGCCTCCGGGCTTCCCTCAGGTGCTCGACGCCGTGCACGTCACGGGCTCCTACGACTACCTGCTGCACGCGCTCGTCGCGGACCCCGGGTCGCTCGACCACCTGGTCCGGCGCCTGAAGCGGGAGGCGGGTGCGGCGCAGACGTTCACGCGCCTGGCCCTGCGCGACCCCGACCCGCACTGACGGCCGCGCCTGCCGCGGGGCCGCACGCGGTCCGGGCATGAGAGGACCCCCCGCACACCCGCCAGAGCTCACCTGCCCTTGCTGCCTTCCGGCCCTGGGGGGGTTCAGCGAGATGACGCCGTACGAGGGGTCTGCCCAGAAGTTTAGCCGACGCGGCGCGGGCGTCGCGCACGTCCCGGGCCGTCGCCCCGTCGCCGGCAGCCCGGGGCCCGGCCCGGCGACCGACGACGACGGTGTCCGTCAGGCGAGCTTGCCGCCGGTCGCGACGATGCGGTCGCCCGAGACGTAGCTCGACTCCTGCGACGCGAGGAACACGTACGCGGGCGCCATCTCGGCGGGCTGCCCGGCGCGGCCGAGCGGGGTGTCCCCGCCGAACTGGTCGACCTTCTCCTCCTCCATCGTCGCGGGGATGAGCGGCGTCCAGATCGGCCCCGGGCAGACGGCGTTGACGCGGATGCCCTGCTCGGTGAGCTCCTGCGCGAGGCCCTTCGTGAAGTTGAGGATGCCCGCCTTGGTCGTGGCGTAGTCGAGCAGGCCGGGGCTGGGGTCGAACGCCTGGATCGAGCTCGTGTTGATGATCGTCGACCCGGGACCCAGGTGCGGCAGCGCGGCCTTCGTGATCCAGAACATCGCGTACAGGTTGGTCTTGAGGACGCGGTCGAGCTGCTCGGTCGTGATGTCCGCCAGGCCGCCGGGCTGCGCCATCTGGTACGCGGCGTTGTTGACGAGGACGTCGAGCCCGCCGAGCCCGTCGACCGCGCGCTGCACGAGCTCCGCGCAGAAGGCCTCGTCGCGGATGTCGCCCGGGATCGTGACGACCGTCCGCCCCGCCTCCGACACCCAGCGCGCCGTCTCCTGCGCGTCCTGCTCCTCCTCGGGCAGGTAGACGATCGCGACGTCGGCCCCCTCGCGGGCGTACGCGATCGCGACGGCCCGGCCGATCCCGGAGTCGCCGCCCGTGACGAGCGCCTTGCGACCCTCGAGCCGGCCCGACCCGCGGTACGTCCGCTCGCCGTGGTCCGGCTCCTTCGCCATCTGCTCGGTGAGTCCCGGGTGCGGGATCTTCTCGCCGGGCTGCGACTCGGGGCCGGGGTACTGGGAGCGGGGGTCCTGGTGCGTGCTCTGGTCCGTCATCGACCCATCCTGCGGAGGCGGTCCGGCATCCGCACCTCAGGACGACGGACCACGGTCAGTCGTCGACCACGTGCCGCAGGTACCGGCGCGGGTCGTCGAGGAACCCCCGCCAGCGCTGCACCAGGTCGAGGTCCTCCCACGCGCACTCCCGGATGCCCCACTCGCCGACCTCGAACACCGTCGCGCCGGGGATCGCGGCGACGACCGGCGAGTGCGTCGAGACGACCACCTGCGAGGGCGTCGAGCGCGCGAGGTCGTGCAGGTGCGCGACGAGCGCCAGGCAGCCGGTGAACGACAGCGCCGCCTCGGGCTCGTCCAGCACGTACAGGCCGGCGCGCAGCATGCGGTTGCCGACGAGCGAGAGGAACGACTCCCCGTGCGACATCTCGTGGAACCGCGGCTCGTGCGGGCTCCCGCCCGGGTTCTCCTCCAGGAACGAGTAGAACGCGTGCATCGTCTCGGCCCGCAGGAAGAAGCCCGACCGCCCCGCTCCCGGGTCGCGCTCGACGTCGAACCACAGGTCGGGCTCCGACGGGCGTGTCGTGTACCCGGACCCGATCGACCCGCCCTCGGGACCCATGCCGCGGCTCACCGCGAGCGCCTCGACGAGCGTCGACTTGCCCGCGCCGTTCTCCCCCACGAGCACCGTCACCGGCCCGAGGTCCCACCCCTCCGCGAGCACCTGACGGACCGCTGGGACCCGCAGGTACCACGCGTCCCCGTCCACCGGGACGCCGGACGGCCGGACGCGGCGCACGGGCAGCGGGCGGTCGAGGCTCACGGCTGATGTGTACCGGGCCCCACCGACACCGTCCAGCGTGTGCGCGGCGCCCGGCCGGGACAGACTCGTGGACGTGAGCGACGACGGCATCCCCGGGCCGGTGGCCGAGCCCGCTGCGACCCCCGACGACACCCGGTTCGACTACGACCTCGTCGTCATCGGCTCCGGACCGGGCGGGCAGAAGGCCGCGATCGCCGCCGCGAAGCTCGGGCGCCGCGTCGCCGTCGTCGAGCGCAAGCACATGATGGGCGGCGTGTCCGTCAACACCGGCACGATCCCCAGCAAGACGCTCCGCGAGGCCGTGCTCTACCTCACGGGCATGGCGCAGCGGGAGATGTACGGCGCGAGCTACCGCGTGAAGAGCGACATCACCATCGAGGACCTGTTCGCCCGCACCCAGCACGTCATCGGGCGCGAGGTCGAGGTCGTGCGCGCGCAGCTGCTGCGCAACCACGTCGACCTGCACTCGGGCGCCGCCGCCTTCGTCGACCCGCACACCGTCGAGGTGACCGACGACGACGGGCGCCGCACCCGGTTCTCGGGCCGGTTCGTCGTGATCGCGACGGGGTCGCGCCCGCACCGGCCCGACACCGTGCAGTTCGACGAGCGGACCGTCGTGGACTCCGACGGGGTGCTCGCGCTCGACCGGGTGCCCGGGTCGATGGTCGTCGTCGGCGCCGGGATCATCGGCATCGAGTACGCGTCGATGTTCGCGGCGCTGGGCACGCGCGTGACGATCGTCGACAAGCGGCCCACGATGCTGGAGATGTGCGACCCGGAGGTCGTCGAGTCGCTCAAGTTCCACCTGCGGGACCTGTCGGTGTCGTTCCGGCTCGGCGAGGAGGTCGCCGGGGTCGACACCGGCCCGCACGGCACGGTGACGCGCCTCGCGTCCGGCAAGAAGATCGCGGCCGACACCGTCATGTACTCCGCCGGGCGGCAGGGGCAGACGGCCGACCTGAACCTCGCGGCCGCCGGGCTGTCCGCCGACCGGCGCGGACGGATCGAGGTCGACGGCGACTACCGCACCGCCGTCCCGCACGTCTTCGCCGTCGGCGACGTCATCGGGTTCCCCGCGCTCGCGGCGACGTCCATGGACCAGGGGCGGCTCGCCGCGTACCGCGCGTTCGACGAGCCCGCCCGCGAGCTCGCCGCCGTGCAGCCCATCGGCATCTACACGATCCCCGAGATCTCCTACTGCGGCCGCACCGAGGACGAGCTCACGCGCGACTCCGTGCCCTACGAGGTCGGCGTCGCCCGGTACCGCGAGCTCGCGCGCGGGCAGATCGTCGGGGACTCCTACGGGATGCTCAAGCTGCTCGTGCACGTCGACACGCGCGAGCTGCTGGGCGTGCACATCTTCGGGACGTCCGCGACCGACCTCGTACACATCGGGCAAGCGATCATGGCGTGCGGCGGCACGATCGACTACCTCGTCGACACCGTCCTCAACTACCCGACGCTGTCGGAGGCGTACAAGGTCGCGGCGCTCGACGCGACCAACAAGATCCGCGCGGTCGCCCGGTTCGGCGAGGTCTGACGCGACGGTCCGCGTCAGACCGCGCCACGGCCGGTCAGCCGTGCGTCGAGCTCTCGTACAGGCCCATCTGGTTGCCTTCGGTGTCCTCGAACACCGCCCACCAGGACGTCGGCGAGATCTCCCGCTTCTCCTGCACGACCGAGCCGCCCTGCGCCACGACCGTCGCGAGCGCGTCGTCGATCGAGTCGACCTCGACGTAGGAGCGCGGGACGCGGAGGCTGTCGTCGCGCTGCCCGAACCCGCCGCCGCTGATCTTGTTCGGGGCCTGCCACATCGGGTAGCCCTCGAAGCCCGGCATCTCCTGCGCGTCCCACCCGAACACCGTCCGGTAGAACGCCGTCGCGCGCCCCAGGTCGTCCGCGGGGATGTCGATGTGCGTGATGTCGCCGTGCGCCATGGCACTGCTCCTCGTCGCCGGTGTCGGCCCGTCGTCCGTGCGACGGACCCGGACCCGGCCAGCCTAGGCGCGGCGGGCGGGGCGACGCAGCCCGTGCATGACCGGCCCGCGCGGTCCGAGCCGCACCGACCCGGCGTGCGTGAAGCCCCGCGCCTCGTAGAACGCCACGTTGCTGTCCAGCGTCGTGTTGACGTGCGCCGGCAGGTGGTCCGGCACCCCCGCGACCCCCGCCTCGACCAGTGCCGCACCCAGCCCGAAGCCACGCCGGTCCGCGTCGACCCCCAGGAAGTGCAGCAGCGCGTGCGGCTCGTCCGGCAGCAGCCCGTGCATCGCCGCGAACCCGTCGCGCACCAGCACCACCCGGTCCGCGGGCAGCAGCAGACCCAGCGTCGACGGCCCCGGCAGCGCCGGCCCGCCGTCCGCCCCCACGGCCTCCGTCCCCGGCACCCGCCACGCCGCCGCCCCGACGGCCCGCCGGTCGTCGACCGCGAGCCACGTCGTCCCCGCCAGCACGTACCCCTCGACGCCCGCCCACAGGAACGCCGCGACCGCCGCCGACCGGTCCGCCCGCAGCCCAAAGATCCAGTCCATCAGCGGGTCGTGCGCGAGCGCCCGCGCCAGCACCGTGCGCGCCGCGGGGAGGTCCGCCGGCTGCGCGAGCCTGACCTGCGGACCGTCGAGCACCCCGGTCACGCCGTTCGCGTCCTGCGCCACCACCATCGCGCCTCCTCGTGTCACACGTCCGGCGTCCCGCCCCATCGTGGCGGTCGGGGGTGTCCTCCGTCGCGCGTTTCGGAGATCCAGGGTCCGTCGAGTACCCTTGGCCCGCCTGGAGGATTCGCCTAGTGGCCTATGGCGCACGCTTGGAAAGCGTGTTGGGTGAAAGCCCTCGGGGGTTCGAATCCCCCATCCTCCGCCGCCCGAAGGGCCCGTCACCCGCAGCGATGTGGGGCGGGCCCTTCGTCGTCGGGGCCGCGGGCTGGCGGTTGCAGTTCGTCCGGGCGAGCGCGCCTTGCCGCTATGCAAACTCTCCGCCGAGGATGATCACTCCATGCAGTGCGTCCGCCTCTCCCCGACGCGGCTCACGGTGCCGTCGTGACCGACGCGCTTCGGCCGTATCCGATGATCGACGTGACCGACTGGGCCGTAGAACAAGTGGAGACTGCCGGTCGCGGGACCAACACCTGGCTCAGCGGCCCTAACGGCGGTCGGTGGCTTCACAAGCTCACGCGGGTGCGGCCCGACCGCCGCGAGGGTCAGGACTGGGCGGAGAAGATCAGCGCCGAACTGGGCACACTCGTCGGCATCCCGACAGCGCAAGTCGAACTGGCTCGACGCGCTGGGACACCCGGCTGCATTTCGGCCGACCTCAAGCCGGGCGCGGCCTGGGAGTTTCAGGCCGGCTCGGTCTTGATCGCTGAGTTCGTCCCGAGCTTCATCCCGAAGACGCGAAGCCGGCAAGGACACAACCTTGGCAACGTCGAGCGGTCCCTCCGTTCAGCATTGCCGCCGGTCGGTAGGGCGGTGCCGGGCGGCCTCACGGCCTTCGACCTGTTCTGCGGCTACCTCCTCTTCGACGCGTGGATCGCCAACCAAGATCGACACGTCGAGAACTGGTCAGTTCTTCGAGGCCCCTCGGGAGCCCTGAGACTCGCTCCCAGCTACGACCACGGCTCGACCCTCGGCTTCAACCTCACCGACGTCCGGCGGACCAGGATGCTCGGCGACCCCGACGGTTTCGCCGCGTGGCTCGGCCGTGGTCGTGCCGAGAAGTTCGAGGACGGTCGTGAGACCTCGCTCGTGGACTTCGCCCATCGGGCGCTCTCGATGGCACCGACCGCGACCTGGGACTACTGGCGGGACCGGTTCGGTTCGATAAAGCAGGAAGACTGGGCGAGGATCGTGGAAGCGACCCCCGAGATGTCAGACCCCGCCCGTACCTTCGTAGACCGACTGCTTCAGCAAAACCTCAGGAGGCTCCTCGATGCAGGCGACTGAGGCGTCTTGGGCGGTCGAGCCAGCTCCAGCTTCGCTGCTGAGACGGTTGGCGGTGACCTGGCAACACCCGCGCACTCGCCGATACCACCCGGTTGGTGTGCTGGAGCAGACGAGCCACGGGTTCCGCTTCACGTACCTGGCTGGGGCTCGAGCGGTCCTCGGCGCGAGGCCACTACTTGGCTTCCACGACTACGCGCGCGTCTACGAAGCGGAGAATCTCTTTCCGCTCTTCGCCGCGCGGCTCATGGACCCCGCGCGCCCTGAACGGCCGCGTCTCCTAGAGGCCCTCTCCCTCGACGCGCTCGCGGGTCCCCTCGAACTCCTGGCTCGCTCCGGGGGGCGACGGACCGGCGACTCGATCGAGTTAGTCCCCGAGCCTGCCGTGCATGCGGATGGGTCCACGGACTGCCTCTTTCTCGTCCACGGCGTCCGTTACGCACCGGGCGCGGACTTGGTGCTGTCGCGGCTCCGGCGCGGCGATCGCCTGACGCTGCTTGATGACGCACAGAACCCGGTGAATCCGCTTGCGATCGTGGTGGCAGACGAAGCGAACGCACCGCTTGGGTGGGTACCGGACCCACTCGTGGACTACGTGCGACACGTTCGCCAGAACGGAGCGGCGCGTTTGCAGGTGGAGCGGGCGAATGGTCCTGAGTTCGGCCACCACCTGCGCCTTCTTGTTCAGCTCGAGGGCACTGTGGAGCCGGACTACCGACCGTTCAGCGGCCCGGAGTGGAGGCTCGGGACTGCCTCCCCCTCATATGTCTGAGCGCATCATGCCCGTCGGCTGGACGTGGGTCTGCGGAACGAGTGGGTGACAGCGGGTCTCAGGCGCCGAGTGCGACCTGAGTGGTCACGATGGTCTCGAACTCGATCGGTGTCAGGCGGCCGAGCCGGGCTTGGCCTCGGCGGCGGTGGTAGGTCTGTTCGATCCAGGTGACGATCGCGATCCGCAGGTCCTCGCTGGTGGTCCGGCGTCACCGGTTGAGCACGTTCTTCTGCAGCCCGCGACGTCGAGCACCGCGCCCTCGACGCAGCCACCGGCGAGCGAGCCGTCGACCCGATCAGGTCGTGGCGGGCGAGCTAGCGCAGGACTTTGCGGCCGCGAACTGGCTATGGCGATCGCCGTGAACCACGCATCCGGCTACCTCACCGCGTCGCTGCACCGCGCGGTCAGCGCGTTCACCGTGATGCGAGATGTAATCCGATCGCTGGTCGAGTACCAGACGATCCGGTTGGAGAACACGTCCATGATCGCGCACAGCCAGACCTTGCCCTCGGCCGTGGGGCGGGAGGGGCGACCGGCCGAGCGCGCCGAGATCGAGCCCCCTTCCCACACGTCAGAGATGCGTCGCCGCTGGCCGGTCCGTGATGCTCCACGGGGGCATGGTCGGGTCGGACGCCGGTGCAGGCGGGGGTCCAGGGACGCCATCGCCCCGGACCTCGAGCCTCAGGTGAAGTCGCGCCAGCAGGGCGAACACGCGCGTGATGTAGAGGGTCGGCTCGCCCGCCTCGATGCGCTGCAGCACGCGTCGGTCGAACCCGAGCTCGTCGGCGAGCGCCGCCTGCGACAGGTTCGCCTCGATGCGTGCGTCGCGAAGGAACGCACCCACGTCCGCAGGAGAGCGCAGGCGCGCCCAAGCGTCGCTCTCGGTGTTCATCTCACGCCGCCCTTTGCGACAATATTGGCGCCAGCCGCCGTAGCGACAATAATGACGCGCCCCGGGATAGCGCCAATATTGCCGCCCGAACGCGCCCCACCGTCGTGGCGCAGTCCGCCACGCCGTGCTGAGCGTCCCGGGCTCCGGCGTCATCCCGACTCGACGCGCGCGGCATCAGACGAGGTCAGCGCGCCAGCGGACTCCACAGGCCGGCACTCCGGTGTCGGTGGCCGTCGGTAGCGTCCGCGCATGTCGATCACCCGCCTGCCGTCGCACGTCGGCGACGAGACCTGCTCCGCTGCCGTCGTCGCCGGAGGCCTCGTGTTCCTCGCCCACCACGCCGGGGGCTTCGACCGGCCCGACGCGGCGCACCAGACCCGGGCCGCGCTGACGGAGCTCGGGCGGACGCTCGCGCAGGTCGGCGGGAGTCTCGACGACGTCGTGCAGGTGCACCTGTACCTGCGGCACGTGGGCGACCAGCGGGCGGCGTGCGACGTGTTCCCCGAGTTCTTCCGCGGTGCGCCGGCGCGGATGACGTCGACGACGGACTTCGTCGACCCCGCGTGCCTGGTGCAGGTGGAGGCGGTCGCGGTGGCGCGGACGCCCTGACGGACGCGGGCCGGAGGGTCAGGCCTCCCCCGCGACCAGGGCGACGAACGCCGGCCAGTGCCGCCGGACCGGGACGCCGTGCCCGCTGCCCGGCAGGACGACGAGGCGCGCGCCGGGGATCTCGGCGGCCAGCGCATGGGCGTGCGCGAGCGGGAAGAACGGGTCGTCGTCGCCGTGCACGATGGTCACGGGCACGCGGAGGTCGCCGAGCCGGTGCCGCCACGGCGGTCCGGGTGCGGCGGCGTAGTGGTGCGCGGCGGCGGACGGGTCGGTGGACCGGTCGACGGTGGCGCGGGCGGTCGCGCGGACGTCGTCCTCGTCGAAGACGGTGGGGCGGTAGGGGCGTTCGACCTCGACCATCCAGTCGACGACGGCGTCGTCGTCGGCCCAGTCGGGGTCGGGCAGCCCGGACGCGGCGGACAGGGCGGCGGTCGGGCCGGGCAGGTCGGGGGCCTCGAGCCCGGGGACGCCGGGAGTCGCGCTGACGAGCGTGAGGCTAGCGACGAGGTCGGGGTGGTCGAGCGCGACGACCTGGCCGAGCGACCCGCCGGTGGAGACGCCGACGACGTGGGCGCGTTCGCCGGGGCGCAGGACGGCGCGCAGGACGGCCGTGAGGTCGTCGGCGAGGTCGGGCAGGGCGTACTCGGGGGTGTCGCCGGTGGTGGTCGTGGAGCGGCCGGTGTCGCGGGGGTCGACGACCACGACGTGGCGGCGGGCGGCGAGGGCGTCGACGAGGTCGACGTGGAAGGCGTCGCCCGAGCAGCCGGCGCCGGGCACGAGGACGACCGGGTCGGGCACGTCGGTCACGCCGCCCGTGCGCACGCCGACGTGGGAACCGCCTCCGACGACCACCGCGCGCTCGTGCATGCTCCAGCCGACCATCCGACGCGCGGGCACGCATCCGATCCCGTGTGAACGGTCACAGTTCTGCCACGACGTCTGTTCCGGGTATTCCGCCGGACATGGGGCAGGGGTTACGGTTTTGCCCGGTTCCGCACTGGGACCGCGCACAGTCAGATCGGAAGGAACTCGACGGTGAGTCATCCCCCCGCACGTGCCCCACGCCTGGCCGCCGCAGCCCTCGCGGCCGCCGCCCTCCTGGCCACACCGTCCGTCGCGTCGGCCGCCCCGACCGACGGGCCGGTCGAGGCCGGCATCTTCGTCGACAAGGTCGAGGGCCTGCCGGACAACTTCCTCGGCGGCGTCGACGTGTCGTCGGTGCTGTCGCTGGAGGCCAGCGGCGTCGTGTTCCGCGACGCCGCCGGGCAGCCCGCCGACCTGTTCGACGTCCTCGCGGACCACGGCGTCAACACCGTGCGCGTCCGGGTGTGGAACGACCCGTGGGACGCCGCGGGCCGCGGCTACGGGGGCGGCAACGTCGACGTGCCGCGCGCGGTCGAGATCGGCGAGCGGGCCACCGACGCGGGGCTGCGGGTGCTCGTCGACTTCCACTACTCGGACTTCTGGGCGGACCCGGCCAAGCAGCACGCGCCCAAGGCGTGGGAGGGGTTCACGGCGGCGCAGACGGCCACGGCGGTCGGCGAGTTCACGCACGACGCCCTGGAGCAGTTCGCGGCCGCCGGCGTGGACGTCGCGATGGTGCAGGTCGGCAACGAGACCAACAACGGCGTCGCGGGCCTCGCCTGCCCGTCGCAGTGGACGGACGTCGCGCAGTGGGCGCCGTGCGCGGCGGTCTACGACGCGGGCGCCGCAGCCGTGCGCGACGTCCTGCCGGACGCGAAGGTCGCGATCCACTTCACCAACCCGGAGAACGGCCGGTACCCGCGCTACGCGCTCGCGCTCGACACCCTCGGCGTCGACTACGACGTCTTCGCGAGCTCGTACTACCCGTACTGGCACGGCACGCTCGCCAACCTCACCGCGCGCCTGAAGCAGGTCGCGGACACGTACGGCAAGGAGGTCATGGTCGCGGAGACGTCGTGGAACCACACGTTCGACGACGGCGACGGCCACCAGAACACCATCACGACGTCGACGACGAACGACGCCTACCCGGCGTCCGTCCAGGGCCAGGCGACCGAGGTCCGCGACGTCGTGCAGGCCGTCGTCGACACCGGCGCGGGCGTCGGCGTCTTCTACTGGGAGCCCGCGTGGCTGCCCGTCGGGCCGCCGACCGCGCTCGAGCAGAACAAGGTGCTGTGGGAGCGGGACGGCTCCGGCTGGGCGACGAGCTTCGCGGGCGAGTACGACCCGCAGGACGCCGGCCAGTGGTTCGGCGGGTCCGCGTGGGACAACCAGGCGATGTTCGACTTCGCGGGGAACCCGCTGGAGTCGCTGCGGGTGTTCTCCTACGCCCGCACCGGTGCCGTCGCACCGGTCGAGGTCGTCGACGTCGAGCGGGTCGAGCTCGTCGTGGCCGACGGCGCACCCGTCGACCTGCCGGCGACGATCGCCGTCACGTACAACGACGGGACCGTCGAGCACCCGTCCGTCACGTGGTCCGGGGCCGTCGACTGGATCCGCGGCCCGGGCGTGTACACGATCCCGGGGACGACGTCGTCGGGGCTCGCGATCACCGCGACGGTCGACGTCCGCCTGACGAACCACGTGCTCGATGCCGGGTTCGAGGACGCCGGGAACGGGCCGTGGACCATCACGGGGACCGGTGCCGCGGTGACGGACGACGGTGACGCGTCCGAGGGCAGCCGCGCCGTGAAGTTCTGGGCGGGCGCCGCCTACGAGTTCACGGTCGCGCAGCGCCTGACGGGCGTCCCGGCCGGCGCGTACACGCTGTCCGCGACGACGCAGGGCGACGCCGAGGGTGCGGGCGACGTCCTGCGCCTGGCCGCGACGACGTCGGTCGGCGAGCGCAGCGAGCCGCTGCGGCTCGACGGCTGGCGCCAGTACGTGACGACGACCGTCCCGGACGTCGTCGTCGGCCCCGACGGGGTCGTCACGGTCGAGGCGCGCTTCTCGCTCAGCGGCGGCGCGTGGGGCAACGTCGACGACGTGCGCCTGGTCGCCGCCGCCCCGGCGACGGGCGCGGACACGACGGCCCTGGAGGCGGTCGTCGCCGAGGCCGACGCGATCGACCGCGAGGGGTGGACGACCGGCTCGGTCGCCGCACTCGACGAGGCAGTCGCCGCCGCGCGCGTCGTCCTCGCGGGCAGCCGCGCCACGCAGGACGACGTCGACACGGTCACCGCGCTGGTGCGGGACGCCATCGACGGCCTGGAGAAGGAGCCGACCGAGCCCGACGGCCCGGCGACGGCCGCCCCCGGCACCGCGGTCCTCAGCCACGACAACTGGGACGGCGACGGCTCGTACACGGTCGTCGCGAACCTCTGGTGGGGCCAGAACGCGCGGTCGGTGCGGCTGCTGGAGGGCGGCGTCGAGGTCGGCGCGCGCGACCTTGTCGACGCGACCCCGTCGGCGCAGTCGGCGTCCTTCGACGTCACCGGGAAGCGCGACGGCGCGTACGTCTACACGGTCGAGCTGACCAACCGGTTCGGCACCACGACGTCGGCGCCGCTGACGGTCCAGGTGACGCACGCGAACCCGGCGACACCCGTGCTCAGCCACGAAAACTGGGACGGCGACGGCACCTACACGGTGACGACGAACCTGTGGTGGGGCACGAACGCGACGGGCTACCGCCTGTACGAGGACGGCCGCCTGGTCGACGCGCAGGCGCTGGTCGCGCACGGCTTCGACGCGCAGCGGGCGTCGACGCGCCTGACCGGCCGGGCGGCGGGCACGCACGTCTACCGGGTCGAGCTGTCGAACGCGGCGGGCGCCACGTGGAGCCAGCCGCTGTCGGTGGTGGTCCGCCGCTGACACCGCCCCGGACCGGCGGCCTCCCCCGCCGGTCCGGGCG
>NZ_BIMR01000092.1 GCF_004306155.1 Cellulomonas biazotea | reverse complement strand
CCCCCCGGGCCCCCGGGGACGGGTGCGACGGCCCCTTCGCCGCACCCGTCACCTGCGGTGACGTCTACTGCACGTCGTCGTCGACCCAGTCGAAGGTCTTCGTGACGGCCTTCTTCCACAGCCGGTACTGCCGGTCGCGCTCGACCTCGTCGGCCGCGGGCTCCCAGCGCTTGTCCTCGGCCCAGTTGTCGATGACGTCCTGCTCGCCCGACCAGTACCCGACGGCGATGCCCGCGGCGTACGCGGCACCGAGCGCGGTCGTCTCGGCGACCTTCGGGCGGATGACGGGCACGCCGAGGATGTCGGCCTGGAACTGCATGAGCGCGTCGTTCGCGACCATGCCGCCGTCGACCTTGAGCTCCGTGAGGTCCACCCCGGAGTCGGCGTTCATCGCGTCGAGCACCTCGCGCGTCTGGAAGGCGGTGGCCTCCAGGGCGGCGCGGGCGATGTGGCCCTTGTTGACGTACCGGGTGAGCCCGACGAGCGCCCCGCGGGCGTCGGACCGCCAGTACGGCGCGAACAGGCCGGAGAACGCCGGCACGAAGTACGCGCCGCCGTTGTCCTCGACGCTCTCGGCGAGCTGCTCGATCTCCTGCGCCGAGGAGATGAGGCCCAGGTTGTCGCGGAGCCACTGCACGAGCGACCCGGTGACGGCGATCGACCCCTCCAGGGCGTAGACGGCGTCCTGGTCGCCGATCTTGTAGCAGAGCGTCGTCAGCAGGCCGTTCTTCGACGGGATGGGCTTCGTGCCGGTGTTGAGCAGCATGAAGTTGCCGGTCCCGTACGTGTTCTTGGCCGTGCCGACCTCGAAGCACGCCTGCCCGAACGTGGCCGCCTGCTGGTCGCCGAGGATGCCCGCGATGGGCACGCCGGGGACCATGCCGCCCTCGCGGCCCTTGCCGTACACCTCGGACGACGAGCGGATCTCGGGCAGCATCGACAGGGGGATCCCCATGTCGGCGGCGATGTCCTCGTTCCACGTGAGCGAGTCGAGGTTCATGAGCATGGTGCGCGACGCGTTGGTGACGTCGGTGACGTGCACCCCACCCTGGACGCCGCCGGTCATGTTCCACAGCACCCACGCGTCGGTGTTGCCGAAGGCGAGGTCGCCCCGCTCGGCCTTCTCGCGGGCGCCGTCGACGTTGTCGAGGATCCACTTGATCTTCGGGCCGGAGAAGTACGTCGCGAGCGGCAGGCCGACCTTCGCCTTGTACCGGTCCGCACCGCCGCCGAGCGCCCCCAGCTCGTCGGCGATCTTCTGCGTCCGGGTGTCCTGCCAGACGATCGCGTTGTACACCGGCTCGCCGGTGGTGCGGTCCCAGACGACCGCGGTCTCGCGCTGGTTGGTGATGCCGACCGCGGCGATGTCGCGGTAGGTGAGGTTCGCGCGGGTCAGGGCGAGGCCCACGACCTCACGCGTGTTGGTCCAGATCTCCGCGGCGTCGTGCTCGACCCAGCCGGCCCTGGGGAAGATCTGCTCGTGCTCCTTCTGGCCGACGGACACGATCTGTCCGCCGTGGTCGAAGACGATCGCACGGGTGCTGGTGGTCCCCTGGTCGATGGCGAGGACGTACTGCGTGTCGGGCATGGGGGTCTGCCTTTCGGTCGGGTGCCGTGGTCAGAGGATGTAGGCGGTCGCGAGCAGGCCGGCGAGCACGCCGCCGACGATGGGGCCGAGCACCGGGACCCACGCGTACGACCAGTCGCCGCCGCCCTTGCCGGGGATCGGCAGGATCGCGTGCGCGATGCGGGGGCCGAGGTCACGGGCCGGGTTGATGGCGTACCCGGTCGGTCCGCCGAGGCTCGCGCCGATGCCGACCACGAGGAACGCGACGGCGAGCGGGCCGAGGCCCGAGGGCGTCGGGCCGAACGCGAGGATGACGAACACGAGGACGAACGTCGCGATGACCTCGGTGACGAAGTTCCACGCGTACGACCGCAGCGCCGGGCCGGTGGAGAAGACGGCCAGCTTCGTGCCGGCGTCGGCCTCCTGGTCGAAGTGCTTCTTGTACGCCAGCCAGGCGACGACGGCTCCGAGGAACGCGCCGATCATCTGGGCGAGGATGTACCAGAACGTGTTGCCGATGGTGGGTTCGAGCGTCGCGGTGACGACCCCTTCGGGTCCGGTGACGCTGTAGAACGGTTGGTCGGCCGTGAGGAGGCCGATGGTGACGGCCGGGTTGAGGTGCGCCCCGGACTTGAAGGCGACGTAGACACCGGAGAAGACGGCCAGACCCCATCCGAAGTTGATGAGGAGCCAGCCGCCGCCGAAGCCCTTCGTGCCGGGCAGGATCACGTTCGCCACCACACCGGCACCCAGCAGGATGAGCATGGCGGTCCCGAGGATCTCGGAGACGAACGCCTGGGACATGAGTGTGCCCACGAGCTACCCCTTCTCTTGACGAGACGTCGTTGTCACGTGCGCCCCGCGCAGGGGCGCGCGGGGGGTCTTGGGTGTGCGGTCAGGTGCCCGCGGGACCTGCCGATCCGCGGCCGCGCGGGGACCCCGGCTTGGTGCCGGCGCCCACCCGCTCGTCGAGCCGCTGCATGGGGGACAGGTCGCCGGCGCGCAGCCGGACCTTCTCGGCGGCCGCGTCGTCGGGCTCCTGGGCGGCGGCGTCCTCCGCCTCGGCCCGGGCCGTGTACGCGGCGATCTCGCGGCTGCGGGTCCGCTCGTCCCAGCCGAGGACGGGTGCGACGAGGTCGGCGATCTCCTCGAGCGCCCCGACGCCCTTGTCCGCCTGCTCGTAGTTGAGGCGGGTGCGGTGCATGAGGACGTCGTCGAGGTGCAGGGCGCCCTCGTGGCTGACCGCGTAGACGATCTCCGCGCCGATGTACGCGGGCGCGTTCGCGAGCGGCTCCGCGAGCGACGGCTCGGCGTCGACGAGGTCGATGAGCTCGCCGAGCAGCGACCCGTACCGGTGCAGCAGGTGGTCCATGCGGGGGCGGTCCCACCCGTACTTCGCGCCGATGGCCTTGGCCTGGCGCTGGAGGACGCGCAGCCCCTCGGCGCCGACGAGCGGCAGGTCGTGCGTGAGCGACGGCAGGCTCGTGGCGCGGGAGCCGATCGCGAAGTCCACGGCGTCCTTCGCCATGACGCGGTAGGTCGTGAGCTTGCCGCCCGCGATGACGGTGAGCCCGGGCGTCGGCGACGCGACGGTGTGCTCGCGCGACACCTTCGCCGACGACGTGCCCTCCTTGACCTGCGGCTGCAGCAGGGGCCGCAGGCCCGCCCAGGTGCCGATGACGTCGTCGCGGGAGATCGGCCGGGACAGCACCGCGTTGGCGTGCTCGATGACGTAGTCGATGTCGGCGCTCGTCGCGACAGGGTGCACGAGGTCGTGCTGCCAGGGGGTGTCGGTCGTGCCGATCACCCAGTAGCGGGACCACGGGATGATGAACAGGACCGACTTCTCGGTCTGCAGGATCAGGCCGGTGTTGCCCGCGATCCGGCTGCGCGGCACGACGATGTGCACGCCCTTGCTCGCGAGCACGTGCAGCCCGCCCTCGGACCCGGCGAGCGCCTCGGTCTGCTCGGTCCAGACACCCGTCGCGTTGATGACGGCCCGGGCGCGCACGTCGAGGTGCTCGCCCGTCTCCAGGTCGACGAGCTCCGCGCCGGTGACCGCGCCGCCCGACGTCGTGTGCAGGTCGAGGACCTGGGTGCGTGACGCGGCGTGCGCGCCGTAGGACACGGCCGTGCGGACGAGGGTCTCGACGAGCCGTGCGTCGTCGACGCTCGCGTCCCAGTACCGGACCGCGCCGACGGCGGCGTCGTGCCGCAGGTCGGGGAACAGCCGCTCCATGCCCTTGCGGGACAGGTGCTGGTGGATCGGCATCGCGCGCTTGCTGCCGCTCACCGAGGCGAGCGTGTCGTACAGCGCGACGCCGGCGCCGACGTACGCGCGCTCCCAGACCTTGTTCTCCAGCGGGTACAGGAACGACACCGGCTTCACGAGGTGCGGCGCGAGCGTGTTGATGAGCAGGTCGCGCTCCGTGAGCGCCTCGCGCACCAGGTGGAAGTCGAGCATCTGCAGGTAGCGCAGGCCGCCGTGCACGAGCTTGCTGGACCGGCTCGACGTGCCGCTCGCCCAGTCCTGCGCCTCGACGATCGCGGTCGACAGGCCGCGGGTCACCGCGTCGAGCGCGATGCCGGCGCCGGTCACACCACCACCGATCACGAGCACGTCGAGCTCGTTGCCGAGCGCGCTGCTCTCGCGCATCGCGGTGAGCGCGTCCTGGCGCGCCTGGACCGTCAGTGGTGCCGTTCTCATGCGGTTCCTGTCCCCCGGGTGATTCGTCCGCCTCGGATCGCTGCGCCCGGGGCTGCTCGCTATCGTCATCACGGGGCGAACGAACGCGCAACCGGGGTGCACATACGTGCATGCACGCTCGTGCACCGGCGGCGGCACGAGGGGAGGGCCATGTACGTCGAGCGGGAGCAGGACGTCCTGCGGGCGGCCTCCATGTACTACCTGCAGGACCTCAAGATGGAGGTCATCGCCCGGCACCTCGGGACGTCCCGGTCGACCGTCTCGCGGCTCATCAAGCGTGCACGCCAGGCGGGGCTCGTCGAGATCACGCTGCGCCCCGCGAGCACGCGTGCACCCGGGCTCGGGCGGTCCGTCGCCGCCGCGTTCGGCATCGACACGTACGTCGTGCCCGTGCCCGACTCCGCCAGCCACATCGAGCGCCTCGACCAGGTGTCGATCACCGCCGCCCGCCTGCTGTCGTCCTGGTTCGACTCCGACATGGTCATGGGCGTGGCCTGGGGCACGACCCTCGCGTCGGTGTCCCGCTACCTCACGCCCAAGCCGACCCGCGGGTCGCACGTCGTGCAGCTCAACGGCGCCGCGAACATGCGCACGAGCGGCATCGAGTACGCGTCCGACCTCATCTCCTCGTTCGGCACCGCGTTCGGCGCCGCCGTGCACCACTTCTCGGTCCCGGCGTTCTTCGACTACCCCGACACCAAGGCCGCGATGTGGCGCGAGCGGTCCGTCCGGCGCGTGCTCGACATGCAGCGCCGCGCCGACATCGCCGTGTTCTCCGTCGGTGCCGTGGCGGGGGCGGTCCCGTCGCACGTGTACTCGGCGGGCTACCTCGACGACGCCGACGTGCGCCTGCTGCACGAGGTCGGCGTCGTCGGCGACGTCTGCACCGTGTTCCTGCGCGCAGACGGCTCGTGGCAGGACGTCCACCTGAACGAACGTGCGACCGGCCCGACCCCCGACGAGCTCCAGCGCGTGCCCCGGCGCGTGTGCGTCGTGGCGGGCGACAACAAGGTCGCCCCCCTGCTCGCGGCCCTCCGCGCGGGCGTCGTCACCGACCTCGTCGTCGACGAGATCACCGCGACCCTGCTGCTCGACGCGGTCGAGCCGCCGGCCCCGGCGCCCCGCCGCCGGGCGCGCGCCTGACCTGCTCGCCGTCCTCGACCGCGACGTCCACGCTGCGCGCGACGGGAGCGGGGAACGGCGGCAGCTCGGGGATGCTGAACGTCAGCTCCAGGCGGTCGACGTCGTTCGAGTCGCGTCTCACCGGGTCGCGGGCAGGTCGAGGGTCAGGTCGGGGCCGTGGGTACCGTGTGCCGGTGACGTCCGAGCAGCTCCTCATCCGGCCCGCCCTCCCGGCCGACGTGCGGGCCATCCGCGCCCTCGTGCAGCCGTACGCCGAGCAGCGGATCCTCCTCGCGAAGGAGTGGGTCGGCTACTACGAGGCCGTGCAGGAGTTCGTCGTCGCCGAGACCCCCGACGGGACCGTCGTCGGCTGCGGTGCGCTGCACGTCATGTGGCAGGACCTCGCCGAGATCCGCACGCTCGCCGTCGACCCCGCGTACCGCGGCCGGCGGGTCGGGCACGCGCTGCTCGACGCCCTCGTCGAGCGTGCCCGCGCCCTCGGGCTGCGCCGCGTCTTCTGCCTCACGTTCGAGGTCGACTTCTTCACCGCGCACGGCTTCCACGCGATCGAGGGGACGCCCGTGACGACCGACGTCTACGCGGAGCTGCTGCGCTCGCACGACGACGGCGTCGCGGAGTTCCTCGACCTGGCCCGCGTGAAGCCGAACACCCTCGGCAACACCCGCATGCTCATCGAGCTCGGCACGCCCGAGCCCGGCACGCCCGAGCTCGGCACGCCCGAGCCCGGCACGCCCGAGCCCGGCACGCCCGCCGCCCGCGCATCCGCCCCCCGCGCCTAGCCTTCGCGGCCGCGCTCGACGAACGGCGCGCCCAGGTCCAGGTCGCCCGACGTCTCGACGACGACGACGACCGCGTCCGACGTCGCCCACGTCTGGTGCATCTCGCCCGGCTCCCACACGACGAGCGTCCCCGGCCCGGCTGCGAGCCGCGGCTCGTCGTCCGTCTGGACCTCGACGTCGCCCGACACGACCCCGAGCACCTGCCGGCGGACCGCCCGGTGCCGGCCGATCGTGCCGCCCGCGTCGAGCCGCGCGACGTGCACCGACGACGCCCCGGTCGTCGGGGGCACGGCGTCGAGCACGACCCCCGTGCTGTCGAACCGGTCGAGCGGGTAGCGGACGACGTCGAAGAGGCGCATGCCCGCACGCTCCCGGCCCGCCGTGCGACCGTCAAGCCGACGTCCCGCGGGGGTGCACGGTGCACCCGGGCGGCGGCGTGGCTGCGCGGTGCGAGGGGCTCGGGGAGTCGGGCCCTGGGCGGCGGGCTCGGAGCGTGCGGGTGCGGCCCGGACGTGCGCGGCGGGGTGTGCGCCGGGCTCAGTGGGGCAGCCGGTACGTGGCCGGGTGGTCGTCGCCCGCGCCGGGTGTGCGGACCGCGAGCCCGTCGGCGACGAGCGCCTCGACGCACCGCTCGCGCTGGCCGGCGTCCGGCCACACCGCGTCGACCGCGTGCTGCGGCACCGGGCCGAGCGCGTCGCGCAGCAGCGCCATGACGCGCCCGCGCACCTGCCGGTCCGTCCCGGCCCATGCCTGCGTGCGACGACGGGCTGCGTGCTCGTCGCCGGGGTAGCCCGCCGCGCGCCACGCGCACCCGTCCCGCACCGGGCACGCGTCGCAGCGCGGCGCGCGCGCTGTGCACACCAGCGCCCCGAGCTCCATCGACGCCGCCGCCCACCGGGCCGCCGCGGCGTCGTCGTCGGGCACGAACGCCTCCGCCCGGCGGACCTCCGCGACGGTCTGCGCGGGTGCGGGCAGGGCCGTCCCGGCAGCCGCGCGAGCGAGCACCCGGCGCACGTTCGTGTCGAGCACCACGGACCGGCGCCCGAACGCGAACGCCCGCACCGCGGCAGCCGTGTACGACCCGACGCCCGGCAGGGCGAGCAGCGCCGCCTCGTCGTCGGGGACCTGCCCGCCGTGCCGCTCGACGACGGCCCGCGCGCAGTCCTGCAGCCGCAGCGCCCGGCGCGGGTATCCCAGCCGGTCCCAGGCCCGCAGGACGTCGGCGGTGCTCGCGGCGGCGAGGTCGGCGGGCGTCGGCCAGCGGGTCATCCAGGCGTGCCACGCCGGCGCCACGCGCACGACGGGCGTCTGCTGGAGCATCACCTCGCTGACCAGCACGCCCCACGGGGTCCGGTCGGGCGCCCGCCACGGCAGGTCGCGCGCGTGCTCGTCGAACCAGGCGACGACCACGTCGCGGAGCCCGGCCGGGTCGTCGCCACCCGTGGCCGCGTCGGGGCGCCGGACGGCGGGCGCGGTGACGACGGTGGGGACGGCGGGCACCGCCCCATCCTCCCCGACGCCACCGACGCCACCGACGCCACCGACGCCATCGACGTCCCCGACGCCCCGGAGTCCACCGACGTCGACGCCACGGAGACCGTCGCGCCGCCGACGTCGGAGTCCACCGACGTCGACGCCACGGAGATCGTCGTGCCGCCGACGTCGACGCCGCTGAGGTCGTCGTGCCGCCGACGTCCCGACGCATCCCGTGCCGCCGACCTGCGCCGCGCTCCGTCTCGCCCCGCGAGTCGGCCGTGGCCGTCGTCACCGACCGCCGTACTGTGGTCGCGCGCCGCCGGGTCCTCGCGCCACCCGGGCGACGATCCGGGACGGACCGGGCACGACCCGGTCCCGACGGAGCCCCGACGGGCCAGGCGCACGAGCGAGGTCGAGGGAGGCAGCGGTGGGCGTCGTCCGACCGTCCGGTCCGCTGCCGGCGCGCGTCTACTGGGTGCGGCGCACGATCGTCCTCGGTCTGCCGCTGCTGGTCGTCGCGCTCGTCGTGTGGGTGCTCGTGGGCCGCGGCGCGGCCGGTGCGAGCGCCGACGGGGAGCTGCCCCCGGCCTCGGAGACGTCGCCCGCCGGCACCGACGCGACGACGCCCGCAGGCGACGAGGGTGCAGACGCGGGCGAGGAGCAGGACGACGCGTCGTCCGACCAGCCCGCGAACTGCGCCCCCGAGGTGCTCGCGCTCGCGATCACCGCGACCGCCGAGTCGTTCCCCGCGGGCGTGAGCCCGACCTTCGCGGTGAGCATCACGAACACGGGGTCGGAGCCGTGCCTGGTCGACGCGGGCGAGGCGCAGCGGGAGGTCGTCATCACCTCGGGCGTCGACCGGGTGTGGTCGTCGCGCGACTGCGTCGCGGCGGGGACCGAGGAGCGGACGCTGCTGCTCGGTGGCGGCGTGGTCGACGAGACGCCCCTCGTGTGGAACCGGGAGCGGTCCGCGCAGGGCTGCCCGGCGGGTCAGCCGGAGCCGGGTGCGGGGACGTACTCGGCGGCGTTCACGCTCGCGGGTGCGACGGCGACCCCGGCGGTCTTCGGCCTGGGCTGACGCCGAACCGTACGTCCGGCGGGGTGGTCGTCAGACGTAGCGCTCGAGGATCGACGACTCGGCGAGCCGCGACAGCCCCTCCCGCACGGCCCGCGCACGCTGCTCGCCGACGCCGTCGACGGCCATGAGGTCCTCGATGCTCGCGGCGAGCAGCTTCTGCAGCCCGCCGAAGTGGGAGACGAGCCGGTCGACGATCGTGCCGGGCAGGCGCGGGACCTTGGACAGCAGCCGGTAGCCGCGCGGGCCGGCGGCGGCGTCGAGGGCGTCCCCGCCGCCGGGCAGGCCGAGCACGCGCGCGATGTGCGCGATGTCGAGCAGCTCGGTGGAGTTGAGCTCGCCGAGCGCGGCGAGGACGGTGTCGAGGTCGCGCCGGGTGGTGTCGACGTAGTCGCGGATGACGAGCGACCGGTCGGAGCCGAGGCCGCCGACGAGCTCGTCGAGCTGCAGGGTGAGCAGGCGCCCGTCGGTGCCGAGCTCGACGACGTAGCCCTCGATCTCCTCGGAGATGCGGCGGACCATCTCGAGCCGCTGGACGACGGTGGAGACGTCGCGGACGGTGACGAGGTCCTCGATCTCGAGCGCGGACAGCGTGCCGCTGACCTCGTCGAGGCGGGCCTTGTAGCGCTCGAGGGTCGCGAGCGCCTGGTTGGCGCGCGACAGGATCGTCGTGGAGTCCTCGAGGACGTGCCGCTGCCCGCCGACGTACAGGGCGATGATCCGCATGGACGCGGACACGGAGATGACGGGGAAGCCGGTCTGCTTGGCGACGCGCTCGGCGGTGCGGTGGCGGGTCCCGGACTCGGACGTCTCGATGGTCTGGTCAGGCAGGAGCTGCACGGCGGCGCGCACGATGCGGTCGCCGTCGACGACCACGGCGCCGTCCATCTTGGCGAGCTCGCGCAGGCGCGTGGCGGAGAACTCGACGTCGAGCTCGAACCCGCCGGAGCAGATGCTCGCGACGAGGTCGTCGAAGCCGAGGACGATGAGCGCCCCTGTCCGGCCGCGCAGGATCCGCTCCAGACCGTCGCGGAGCTCGCTGCCGGGGGCGACAGCGGCGAGGGTGGAGCGGAGCAGGTCGTCGGGGACGTGCGTGTGTGGCACGGGGGAATGGTATCGAGCGCTGTCGAGCGAGTTCCTGACGACCCGCCTGCTGGGCGCCGCGAGTGCTGCGGTTCGCCCGTTCGGCGCGCTCACGTCACGTGCCGATCCCGGCGGCGACGACGGCCTGGGCCAGGTCACCGGCCTGCAGGACGGTGATCCCGTCGGGCGCGGCGACGCCGTCGAGCGACCCGGCGGGGACGACGGCTCGGGTGAACCCGAGGCGGGCGGCCTCGGAGAGCCGGCGCCCGACGCCGCTCACGGTGCGGATCTCCCCCGCGAGGCCGACCTCGCCGACGGCGACGAGGCCGCGCGGCAGGGCGGTGTTCTCCCGCGAGCTGACGGCGGCGAGCGCGAGCGCGAGGTCGGCGGCGGGCTCGACGACGCGCGCGCCGCCGACGGTGGAGACGTAGACGTCCTGGTCGGCGAGCCGCGCGCCGAGCCGGCGCTGCAGGACGGCGAGCACCATGGCGAGGCGGCTGGAGTCGACGCCGCTGGTCGTGCGCCGCGGGTTGGGGACGGCGGACGGCGCGACGAGGGCCTGGACCTCGGTGGCGAGGGGTCGTCGTCCTTCGAGGGTCACGGTGAGGCAGGTCCCGGGGACGGTCGACGCGGCGTGGGACACGAACAGCCCGGACGGGTCGGTGATCCCGGCGATGCCGGTCTCGGACAGGTCGAAGCAGCCGACCTCGTCGGTGGGGCCGTACCGGTTCTTGGTGGCGCGCAGCAGCCGGAGCCGGGAGTGCCGTTCGCCCTCGAACTGGCAGACGACGTCGACGAGGTGCTCGAGGGTGCGGGGTCCGGCGACGGAGCCGTCCTTGGTGACGTGCCCGACGAGCACGACGGGCAGGTCGCGCGACTTGGCGGCGGCGATGACGGCGGCGGTGACCTCGCGGACCTGGGCGACGCCGCCCGCGGTGCCCTCGACGGCGGCGGACGCGATGGTCTGCACGGAGTCGAGGACGAGCAGGTCGGGGTCGACGACCTCGATGTGGCCGAGCACGGTCGCGAGGTCGTTCTCGTCGGCGAGCAGCAGCGAGGGGTGCAGGGCGCCGACGCGGCCGGCGCGCAGCCGGACCTGGCCGGCGGACTCCTCGCCGGTGACGTAGAGGACGCGTCGGCCGCCGCGGGCGGCGCGGGCGGCGACGTCGAGCAGCAGGGTCGACTTGCCGACGCCGGGCTCCCCGGCGAGCAGCACGACGGCGCCGGGGACGATGCCGCCGCCGAGCACGCGGTCGAGCTCGTCGACGCCGGTGGGGCGCGCGCGGGCGGACTCGACGTCGATGTCGCTGATGGGGCGCGCGGGGGCGCGGGTGGGCGCGGTCGCGACGGTCCGGGGTGCGCCGCCGCCGGGGCCGACGTCCTCGGCGACGCTGCCCCACGCCTGGCACTCGCCGCACCGGCCGACCCACTTGGTCGCGGTCCACCCGCACTCCGAGCAGCGGAAGCCGGGGCGGGCGCTGCGGTCGGCGCGCTTGGTGGTGGTGGTGCTCACGGCGGGCACGCTACCGAGGCCCTCCGACACCGCGCCGCCGCCACCCCGCCGCCACCCGCCGCCACCCGCCGCCGCGCCGCCATCCCACCGCCGCGCCGCAGCCACCCCGCCGCCGACCCGCGCGGACAGGAGGTCGCGTGGAACCTCCGTCGCGCCGGACGCGACAGATCCTCCACATCAGGCCGTTGCGCGACGATTGAACGCGCGTTTAGCATGGTGAACATGCGTTCAGGCGTCGACGACCTCACCGCCCGGGCCCGGATCCGGGACGCGGCCGTGGCGCGCTTCGGCCGCGACGGCTTCCGGGCCAGCGTCCGGACGATCGCCACGGACGCCGACGTCAGCGCAGCCCTCGTCATCCACCACTTCGGCTCGAAGGACGCCCTGCGCGCCGCGTGCGACGAGCACGTCCTGGCCGTCATCCACGCGGAGAAGTCGGCCGCGATCGGGCACACCGCACCCGGCGACGTCATCGCGAAGCTCGCGACCATCGAGCAGTACGCGCCGCTGTTCGCCTACATCGTCCGCAGCCTCATGGACGGCGGGCACCTCGCGGCGCGGTTCGTCGACGGCCTCGTCGAGGACGCCGAGAAGTACCTCGACGAGGGCGTCGCCCTCGGCACCGTCCGGCCCAGCGCCGACCCGCACGGGCGGGCGCGCCTGCTCATCGCGACGACCGTCGGGAACCTGCTCATGGCACAGCTCGACGCCGCGGCGGGCCGCGGGCCCGCCCCGACCGCGGAGCCGACCGCCGCGATGACCGCGCTGTACCGCGACGTCATGCTGCCGGGCCTGGAGATCTACACGCACGGCCTGTTCACCGACAGCTCCTACCTCGACGCCTATCTCGCCTACGAGGAGACCACCCATGAGTGACGCGATCGTCGCGCGCGACCTCGTCAAGACGTTCGGGCGCAAGCGCGCGCTCGACGGCTTCGACCTGACCGTCCGGACCGGTGAGGTGCACGGCTTCCTCGGCCCCAACGGCGCGGGGAAGTCGACGACCATCCGGGTGCTGCTCGGGCTGCTGCGGGCGGACGCGGGCGACGTGCGGCTGCTCGACGGCGACCCGTGGCGCGACGCCGTCGCGCTGCACCGCCGACTCGCGTACATCCCCGGCGACGTCGCCCTGTGGCCCAACCTGTCGGGAGGCGAGACCATCGACGTCCTCGGCCGGCTGCGCGGCGGGCTCGACCCGCGGCGTCGCGCGGAGCTCGTCGACCGGTTCGAGCTCGACACCCGCGTCAAGGGCCGTGCCTACTCGAAGGGCAACCGGCAGAAGGTCGCGCTCGTCGCCGCGCTCGCCGCGGACGTCGAGCTGCTGCTCATGGACGAGCCGACCAGCGGCCTGGACCCGCTGATGGAGGCCGTGTTCCAGGAGATCGTCCGCGAGGCGGCCGCGCAGGGCCGCACGGTGCTGCTGTCGAGCCACGTCCTCGCGGAGGTCGAGGCGCTCGCGGACCGCGTGACGATCATCCGGCAGGGCCGCGCGGTGCAGTCCGGGTCGCTCGACGAGCTGCGCAGCCTGACCCGCACGACGGTCACCGCGGGGCTGCGGGACGGCGACGCCGCGGAGCGGGCGCTCACGGCCCTCGCGGGCGTGCACCACGTGCGCCGCGACGACGGCCACGTGACCCTCGACGTCGACACCGCGTCGCTCGACGACGTCCTCGCGGCGCTGCCCGCGTTCGGCGTGCAGTCCCTCACGGCGCACCCGCCGACCCTCGAGGACCTGTTCCTGCGCGAGTACAGCGACGAGCTCGCGACGCTCGGCGTGCGGGAGGGCGAGCCGCGATGACCGCGACGACGACGGCCGCGCCGACCGCGGCCCGGGCGCCGCGCCCGCAGCACGTGGGGGCGCTCGTCGGCACCCGGGGGCTCGTGCGGGTCGCGCTGCGGTTCGACCGCTGGCGCATCCTCGTGTGGTCCGTCGCGGTCGCCGGGCTGACGCAGGTGTCCGTCGACGCGCTCGCGGACGTGTACGGCACGCCCGAGTCGCGCGCGGCGCGTGCGCAGCTCATCTCCTCGCCCGCGGCGACCGCGCTCGCGGGGCCGGGGTACGGGCTCGACGACTACACGCTCGGCGCGATGACGGCCAACGAGCTCGGCCTGTGGGTCATGCTGCCGGTCGCGATCATGGCGCTCCTCACGGTCACGCGGCACCTGCGGGCGGCCGAGGAGGACGGCCGGCTCGAGCTCGTCCGGTCGGCCCCCGTGGGCCGGGACGCCCCGGTCGTCGCCGGGTTGGTCGCCGCGCTCGTCGGGACGCTCGCGGTCGGTGGTCTCACCTATCTCGCGCTGCTGTCCACGGCCCTCGACCCCGTCGGCTCCGCGGCGCTGTGCGCCGGGATCGTCATGGTCGGGCTCGTGTTCGCGGGGGTCTCCGCGGTCGCGTCGCAGGTCTCCGCGCACGCCCGCACCGCGTCGAGCCTGGGCATGGCGGCCGTCGGCGTCGCGTTCCTGCTGCGCGCGGTCGGCGACGTCCGCGGGCCCGAGAGCACGAGCGTCCTCACGTGGCTGTCGCCGTTCGGGTGGGCGCAGGCGACGCGCGCGTACGTCGACGAGCGGTGGTGGCCCCTGCTCATCGGCGTCGTGGCGACCGTGGTGTGCGTCGTCGTCGCCTTCCGGCTCGTCGCCCTGCGCGACCTCGGCACGGGGCTCGTCGCCGAGCGGCTGGGCCGGACCGCCGCGTCGCCCGCGCTGTCCGGCATGGTGCCGCTCACGCTGCGCCGGCAGTCCGGGGCGATCGCGTCCTGGGGTGCCGCGGTCGTGCTCATGGGCGGGCTCGTCGGGCTGCTGGCCGGCGCGGTCGCCGACTTCGTCGAGAGCGAGGCCACGCTCGGCGAGCTCTTCGGGGACGCCGACCCCGTCGCGGGCGCGTTCACGATCTACGCCGTCTTCCTGGCCCTGACGACCGCCGCGTACGCCGTCGCCGCCGTCGGGGCGGTCCGCGCCGAGGAGACGGCGACGCGCGGCGCCCGCGTGCTCGCCGGACCGGTCTCGCGCGCGCACTGGCTCGGTGCGCAGGTGGGCGTCGCCGCGGTGGCGAGCGTCGTCGTCATGCTGGTCGCCGGCCTCGCGATGGGCCTCGCGGGCGCGGGGAGCCTGTCCGACCCGAGCCAGCTCGGGACGCTCCTCGGCGCGGCCGCGGTGACGATCCCCGGCGTCCTGTGCGTGCTCGGCGTCGCGGTCCTCGTCTACGGGGTCGCGCCGCGGCTGCTCGGGCTGGTCTGGGCGTACGTCGCGTACGTGGGCGTCGTCGGGATGTTCGGCGCGCTCCTGCCCGACGGCTCCGACGCGCTGTCCCCGTTCACGTACCTGCCCGGGCTGCCTGCCGAGGAGATGTCCTGGCCGCCCGTGGTCGCCGTCTCCGCCGTCGCCGCCGTGCTGGTCGGGGCCGGTTTCGCCGGGTTCCGGCGTCGCGACGTCGTCGGGTGAAGTCCCGTCGGTAGGCTTCGGGGTGGTCCGGCGGGGGAGCCGGGCACCGCGAACGATGGGAACCCGATGAGCGAGACCGGCGGATCCGGCAGCAACACCAGCCCGCACTCGGGCCGGCTGCACTGGGCGTCGAACGGCAGCACGCCCTCCGACGGCACCGGTGCACCGGGCGGTGCAGGTCTGCCGCAGCGTCCGCCGACGCAGCCGGTCGCGTCCCAGGGGACGCCGGGCGCGACGCCCGACCCGACCCGCGGCGGTGCGCACGTCCGCCCGTCCTTCGGGCCCCCCACCGGCGCGCCGACGCCCTCCGCCGCGACGCCCGCCGGCGCGACGGCGGGTGCTCAGCAGCCCACCGCCCCCCTCGGTGCCCCCGCGGCG
>NZ_BIMR01000091.1 GCF_004306155.1 Cellulomonas biazotea | reverse complement strand
GGCCCGGACGAACCCGCGGGGGAGCGAGCCGTCGCGCAGCGCGTCGGTCGCGGCGGCGACGGCACCGCACGAGTCGTGCCCGAGGACGACGACGAGCGACGCGCCGAGCACCTCGACGCCGTACTCGATCGACCCGATGACGGTCGTGTCGAGCACGTGCCCGGCGGTCCGCACGACGAACACGTCGCCGAGGCCCTGGTCGAAGATGATCTCGGCCGCGACCCGGGAGTCGGAGCAGCCGAAGATCACCGCGAACGGGTGCTGCGACGCCGACAGCTCGGCGCGGCGGTCGATGCCCTGCGACGGGTGCTCCATCTCGCCGCGGACGAACCGGGCGTTCCCCTCGCGCAGGGCGGACCAGGCTTCGGCAGGCGTCACGTTCGGCACGCCGCCATCGTGGCAGCAACGGCCCCGACCGGCAGCGGGTGACCGCCTGGCGGGCGTCCTCACCCGCACCGGGTGGTGCATATGTGTAGCGGACCTGCGACAACAGGAGTAGGCAAGGTCATGGCGCGAGGGCGCGTCATCGGGGGAGGTGGCTCGTGCGACGCCGGACGAGAGCGCTCGTGATGGTGGCGGCGGTCGGTCTGCTCGTGCCGCTCGCGGCGTGCGCAGCCGAGTCCGGCCCGCCGCTGCTGACCTGGTACATCAACCCGGACGACGGCGGCCAGGCGGAGATCGCGAAGCGCTGCACCGACGACGCCGGCGGCGAGTACCGCATCGAGGTGTCGGTCCTGCCGCGCGACGCGGCGTCGCAGCGCGAGCAGCTCGCCCGACGGCTCGCGGCGAAGGACTCGTCGATCGACCTCATGAGCCTCGACCCGCCGTTCATCCCCGAGCTCGCCGAGCCGGGCTTCCTCGCCCCCATCCCGGACGACGTCGCCGAGCGCGTGTCGCAGGACGTCGTGCAGGGTGCGCTGGACGGCGCGACGTGGGGCGACAAGCTGGTCACCGTCCCGTTCTGGGCGAACACGCAGCTGCTCTGGTACCGCAAGTCGGTCGCGCAGGCCGCGGGCCTGGACCCCGCGACGGCGCCCGTGACGTGGCAGCAGATCATGGAGGCGTCCGCGTCGCAGGACAAGTACCTCAGCGTGCAGGGCACCAAGGCCGAGTCGCTCACCGTGTGGATCAACGCGCTCGTCGAGTCGGCGGGCGGTCAGATCCTGGAGAACCCGGAGGCGCCGGCCGACGAGCTGCAGCTCGGCCTGGACTCCGACGCGGGGCGCGCCGCGGCCGAGATCATCGGCACGATCGGCCGTGACAACCTGGCGGGCCCGGCGCTGCCGACCGAGGACGAGAACGCCTCGATGACGATCTTCCAGGGGGACCGCGGCTCGTTCATGGTCAACTGGCCGTTCGTCTGGCCCGCGACCAAGGCGGGCGTCGAGGACGGCGCGATCGAGCAGTCCGTGCTCGACGACATCGGCTGGGCCCTGTACCCGCAGGTCGACGAGGCGCAGGAGTCCCGGCCCCCGTACGGCGGGATCAACCTCGGCGTCGGGGCGTACAGCCGGTACGTCGACCAGGCGTTCGCGGCCGCCGAGTGCATCGTGCAGCCCGAGAACCAGACGTTCTACTTCGTCGAGAACGGCAACCCGCCGTCGAACACGACGTCGTACGACGCCCCCGAGGTGCTCGAGGCGTTCCCGATGGCGGACGTCATCCGGCAGTCGCTGGAGCAGGCCGCCCCGCGGCCGCAGACGCCGTACTACAACGAGGTGTCGTCCGGGCTGCAGGAGACGTGGCACCCGCCGTCGTCGGTCAGCCCGGAGGTCACCCCGCAGGAGTCGACCGCGTTCATCACCGCGGTCCTGCACGGGGACCAGCTCCTGTGAGCGAGGAGGTGTCATGACGACGCAGGCGGCCCCTCCGGCGACGCCCGAGGCGCGGGACGTGAAGGCGCGCCGGATCAAGGCGCTGCAGAGCGACCGGGCGCGCGCGGAGAACAGGCTCGGCTGGTACCTGGCCGGCCCGGCGTTCGTGGTCATGCTCGCCGTGACGCTGTACCCGATCCTCCAGGCGACGTACGACTCGCTGTTCCGGTACCGGCTGACGGCGCCCGACGACAAGGCGTTCATCGGGCTCGCCAACTACGGCGTCGTGCTGACCGACGCGGTGTGGTGGCAGGCGTTCGGGGTCACGGTGCTCATCACGGTCATCACCGTGGCCGTGGAGCTCGTGCTCGGCTTCGCGCTGGCGCTCGTCATGCACCGGGCCATCAAGAGCCTGCGCGGCCTGCTGCGCACGGCGATCCTCGTGCCCTACGGCATCATCACGGTCGTCTCCGCGTTCGCGTGGTTCTACGCGTTCGACATCAACTCCGGCTACGTCAACACGTGGTTCGACTGGGTCCCGGGGATCAGCGAGGACCTCAACTGGTTCGCCCAGTTCGGCACCGCGATCTTCGTGATCATCGCCTCGGAGATCTGGAAGACGACGCCGTTCATCTCGCTGCTCCTGCTCGCCGGCCTCGCGCAGGTCCCCTCGGAGCTCGACGAAGCGGCCGAGGTCGACGGCGCGACGTGGGCGCAGCGGCTCAAGCGGGTCACCCTGCCGAACATGAAGGCCGCGATCATGGTCGCCGTCCTGTTCCGGGCCCTCGACGCGTTCCGCATCTTCGACAACGTCTTCATCATGACGAACGGCTCGGCGGGCACGACCGTCCTGTCGCTGCTCGCCTACCGGACGTCCATCGGGAGACTGGAGATCGGGCTCGGCTCCGCGATCTCCGTGCTGCTGTTCCTGGCGGTCATCGGGATCTGCATCGGGGCGATCAAGCTCTTCAAGGTCGATCTGGCCGGTGCGAGGGGGGAGAGCTGATGAGCACCATGTCCACCCGCCTCAAGGTCGGCTGGGCCGTCATCACCGTCCTGGTGCTGCTGTACGCGCTGTTCCCGGTCGCGTCGATCGTCGCGACGTCGTTCAAGCTGCCCAGCGAGCTCAACACGGGCACGTTCCTGCCGTCGCAGTGGACGTGGACCAACTACAACGAGATCCTCGGGCCCGAGGGCTCCGCTCGGGACCTGTTCCTGCCGTCGCTGCGCAACTCGATCGGCATCTCGCTCATCGCGACCGGCATCGCCGTCGTCCTGGCCACGCTCGCCGCGTACGCGATCGCCCGGCTCGACTTCCGCGGCAAGCGGCTCATCCTCACCACGGCGCTCGGGGTCTCGATCTTCCCCGTCATCTCGATCGTCACGCCGCTGTTCAACCTGTGGCGCAACATCGGCCTCTACGACACGTGGCTCGGCCTGATCATCCCGTACCTGTCGCTGACCCTGCCGATCTCCATCTGGACGCTCGCGGCGTTCTTCCGGCAGATCCCGTGGGAGCTCGAGCAGGCCGCGCAGGTCGACGGTGCGACGAGCTGGCAGGCGTTCCGCAAGGCGATCGTCCCTCTCGCCGCGCCCGGCGTGTTCACCACCGCGCTCATCGCGTTCTTCATCGCCTGGAACGACTTCGTCTACGGCATCTCGCTGACGTCGACGTCCCGCGCCCGGCCGGTCCCCGCCGCCCTCGCGTTCTTCACCGGTGCCTCGCAGTTCGAGGAGCCCACCGGTGCCATCTCCGCCGCGGCGGTGATCGTCACGATCCCCGTCGTGATCCTCGTGATGCTGTTCCAGCGCCAGATCGTCGCGGGCCTGACCCAGGGCGCGGTCAAGGGCTGACCCGAAGGAGACCTCCATGGCTGCGATCACCCTCACCGACATCCAGAAGCGGTACCCCGACGGGTTCCACGCCGTGAAGGGCGTGAGCCTCGACATCGCCGACGGCGAGTTCGTCATCCTCGTCGGGCCGTCCGGCTGCGGGAAGTCGACCCTGCTGCGGATGATCGTCGGGCTGGAGGACATCTCCGAGGGCGAGCTGACGATCGGCGGCGAGCGCGTCAACGAGCGCGCCCCGCGCGACCGGCACCTCGCCATGGTGTTCCAGAACTACGCCCTGTACCCGCACCTCACGGTGTTCGAGAACATCGCGTTCCCGCTGCGCCTCACCAAGGGCCAGTTCACCGAGGAGCAGATCCGCGAGAAGGTCTCGTTCGCCGCGAAGACCCTCGAGCTGCAGGACCACCTCGACCGCAAGCCCGCGAACCTGTCCGGCGGGCAGCGCCAGCGCGTCGCCATGGGACGCGCGATCGTGCGCGAGGCCCAGGCGTTCCTGTTCGACGAGCCGCTGTCGAACCTCGACGCCAAGCTGCGCGGCCAGATGCGCACCGAGATCGCGCGCATGCAGCGGCGCCTCGGCACGACGACCGTCTACGTGACGCACGACCAGACGGAGGCCATGACGCTGGGCGACCGCGTCGCCGTCCTGCGCAAGGGAGAGCTGCAGCAGGTCGCCTCACCGCGCGCCCTGTACGAGCACCCCGTCAACCTGTTCGTCGCCGGGTTCATCGGCTCGCCGCCCATGAACTTCCTGCCCGGTGAGGTCTCCGGGGACGTCCTGAGGCTGCCTATCGCCGACGTCCCGATCTCCGCCGCGCTCCGGCAGCGGCTCGGGGACCGCAGGCTCGTCATCGTCGGCATCCGCCCCGAGCACTTCGAGGACGGTGCGGTCGCCTCCCGGCAGAACCGTGAGGGTGGCGTCACGTTCCACGCCGACGTGGACGTGACCGAGTGGCTCGGCTCCGACCTGTTCGCCTACATCCCGTTCGAGACGAACCCGCAGGTCGCCGGCAAGCTCGAGGAGCTGGACCGCGACCTCGACGGCGAGGGCCTGCGCACGCAGCTCGTCGTGGCGCTCGCCTCCGACAGCCGCGTCCGGGACGGCGACGACGCCGAGCTGTGGTTCGACGCCGGGAAGATCCTCGTGTTCGACCCGGAGACGGGCGACAACCTCACGTTCGACGCCGACCAGGCGCGCACGCTCGACGAGCAGAACGAGCAGGACCGCAAGGCGTCGCTGGAGCGGGCGCACGCCCGGGAGCAGAAGCAGCAGGCCCGGACGGCCTGACGACGCACGGCCCGACGCCCGCCCTCCGGCGCGGGCCGGTCCGGTGTCAGGCGTCGAGCTCGGCCGACGACGGCGGGTTCGCCCCGGGGCGCGACACCGTGATCGCCGCGATGCGCGCGCACCGCTCCAGCACGCGCTCGACGGTCGCCGCGTCGACGTCGTGCAGCGCCTCCCGCCGGCCCGCGCCGAGCAGCCCCGCGGACCACAGCCCGTCGACGAGCCCGCCCATGAACGAGTCACCCGCCCCGACGGTGTCCGCGACCTGCACGCGCGGCGCCGGCACCGTGAGCCGGGCACCCGCCGACGTGCTCGCGAACGCCCCCTCGCCGCCGTGCGTCACGACGACCAGCGCGGGTCCGGACCGGCTCCACTCCTCGGCGATCTCCGCCGGGGCGACGCCCGGGTGCAGCCACGCGAGGTCCTCGTCGCTGACCTTGACGACGTCGGCGAGGCGGACGAGCGCGTCGACGAACGGCAGCGCGTGCGCGGGCGAGCCCATGAGCGCGGGCCGCAGGTTCGGGTCGTACGTGATGGTCGACGTGCCCTGACGGCGCGCGAGCTCCTGCGCGACCCGCGTCCCGCCCGGCTGCAGGACCGTCGCGATCGAGCCGGTGTGCGCGACGAGCGGGTCGCCCGGCGCCTCGTCCCACGACGTCGGCAGGTCCCACTCCAGGTCGAACTCGTACGTCGCGACGCCGTGCTCGTCGAGGTTCGCCGTCGCGACCGGGGTCCGGTCCGCCACGCGGTCGCCCTCCAGCACGCGCACGCCCGACGCCTCCAGGTGGCGGCGCACCGTGTCGCCGTCCGCGTCGCGGCCGAGCCACGTCAGCAGGTCGACCTGCCGCCCCAGCCGGCCGAGGCCGAGCGCCACGTTCGCCGGGCTGCCGCCCGGGTGCTGGCTGCGCGAGCCGTCCGACCGCTGCACCGCGTCGATCAGCGCCTCGCCGATCACCAGCGCCCGCTCGGTCGTCGTGCCGCTCATCGGTCGTCCTCCTCGGTGGGGCCGGTCGGGGTCGCGCCGGCGGCCGCGCCGGTCGGGTGCTCGGTGCGGACCGCCGCGAGCCGGTCGCGTGCGCCGTCCAGCCACTGCTGGCAGCGGGCCGCGAGGGCCTCGCCGCGCTCCCACAGCGTGAGCGACTCCTCCAGCGACTCGCCGCCGGCCTCCAGCCGTGCGACGACCGCGACCAGCTCGTCACGCGCCTGCTCGTACGTCAGGGCCGCGACGTCGGCGTGCGCGTCCGGCGGGTTCACGGCGGGGGGAGGGGAGTCGGGGGCGGCGCTGCTCGGTTCGGGCGTCCTCGGCACGACGCACAGTCAACCACCCGCGGCCCACACCGCCGGACGGTGCCCGGGGACGATGCCGGGACCTCGGCCCGACGGCGCGCCGCTCGACCGCGCCCCGGCGGGGACGACGCGAGGCTCGGGTCAGACGACCTCGGCGCCGAGCTCGCCGCCCGCGACCCGCACGCGCAGCCGGTCGCCCGCCTCGACGTCCGCGGGGTCCCGCACGACGTGCCCGTCCGCGCGCTGCACGACCGCGTACCCGCGCTCGAGCGTCGCCGCCGGTGACAGGGCCCGGACCTGCGCCGCGAGCCCCGCGACCTCGGCGCGGCCGTGCGCGAGGGCCGTCTGCAGCGCGCGGCGCGCGGAGTCGCGCAGCACGTGGACGCGGGTCTCGCGGGCGTCGACGAGCGTCGCGGGGTACGCCAGGACGGGGCGTGAGCGCCAGTGGTCGAGCCCGGCCTGCTCACGCGTCAGCCGGTGCACGAGCGCGCCGCGCGACCGCTGCCGGAGCTGCAGGACCCGCGCCCGCTCCTCGGTGACGTCGGGCACGACGCGCTTGGCGGCGTCGGTCGGCGTCGACGCGCGCAGGTCGGCCACGAGGTCCAGCAGGGGCGTGTCCATGTGGTGCCCGATCGCGGACACCAGCGGCGTCCGGCAGGCCGCCGCGGCACGCACCAGCGTCTCGTTGCTGAACGGCAGCAGGTCCTCGAACGAGCCGCCGCCGCGCGCCACGACCACGACCTCGACGTGCGGGTCGGCGTCGAGGTCGGCGATCGCCGCCGACACCTCCGGAACCGCGCGCGGGCCCTGCACCGTGACGCGCCGGATCTCGAACCGCACCCCGGGCCAGCGGGCGCGCGCGTTCGACACGACGTCGTGCTCCGCGTCGCCCTGCTGCGCGCACACCAGCCCCACGACCGCGGGCAGGAACGGCAGCGGCCGCTTGCGCGACGGGTCGAACAGCCCCTCGGCCGCGAGCACGCCCTTGAGGTGCTCGATGCGCGCCAGGAGCTCGCCCAGGCCGACCAGCCGCAGGTCGTCGGCCTGGAACGACAGGTCGCCCTTCTTCGCGTGGAACCGGGGGCTCGCGTGCACGACGACGTGCGCGCCGTCCGCGACGCCGTCGCCCAGCCGTCGGACCGCCGCCGCGGGGGCCGTGACCGACAGCGACATGTCGAGGTCGGTGTCCCGCAGCGTGAGGAAGTACATGGTGTTCCACCGCTTGAGGTTGAGCACCTGCCCCTCGACCCACACCGGCGGCATCCTCGCGATGTAGTCCGCGATCTTCGGGGCGAGGTGCCGCACCGGCCACGGGCGCTCCGGCGTCGTCTCGGCCGCGCGCAGCGGCAGCGGCAGGCGCGCCGCGGGCGGCTGGGGCTCGGTGCTCACCCGCACAGCCTGCCTCACGCCCCCCACACCCCGACCCCCGGACCCCCCTCCTCGCCCTCTGCCGGCCCGTCCGTCGCCGACCCCGTCATCACGACCGACTCCGTGGCCTTTCGCGGTCACGATGACGGGGTCGAGGGCGTCGCGGGGGCCGCAGGGCGCGGGGCGGCGGGGGCGGTGGGGTCGTGCGAGTGGCGTGGACGTCACGTGCAGGTGCGTCACACCGGGCCGCCCCGGGCGGGTCCGTGAGCGGGTCGAACGTAGACTCGCGACGTGACCTCTGCGACCGACCAGGCCCCCGGCGTGCCGCCGACCAAGCGCGTGCTGCTCGCGGCCCCGCGCGGGTACTGCGCGGGCGTCGACCGTGCGGTCGTCGCCGTCGAGAAGGCGCTCGAGCACTACGGCGCCCCCGTGTACGTCCGCAAGGAGATCGTGCACAACAAGTACGTCGTCGAGACGCTCGCCGCCCGCGGCGCCGTGTTCGTCGACGAGACCGACGAGGTGCCCGAAGGCGCGCGCGTCGTGTTCTCCGCGCACGGCGTCTCCCCGGCCGTGCACGCCGCGGCCGCCGCCCGCTCGCTCCAGACCATCGACGCGACGTGCCCGCTCGTGACGAAGGTCCACAAGGAGGCCGTGCGGTTCGCCGCCGAGGACTACGACATCCTGCTCATCGGCCACGACGGCCACGAGGAGGTCGAGGGCACGCAGGGCGAGGCGCCCGAGCACATCCAGGTGGTCAACTCCCCGGAGGCCGTGGACGACATCGTCGTGCGCGACCCCGAGCGCCTCGTGTGGATCTCGCAG
>NZ_BIMR01000090.1 GCF_004306155.1 Cellulomonas biazotea | reverse complement strand
ACGCGCGGGAGGTCAGGCCTCCTGCTGCTCGCTGCGGCGGGAACGGACGTCCTCCAGCGACGTGCCGTAGTAGGCCGCGGTCATCAGGTCCTTCATGTCGTCGATCATCGGCATGCGCGGGTTGGCGGGAGCGCACTGGTCCTCGTAGGCGCCCATGGCGACCTCGTCGAGGCGGCTCATGAACTCCTGCTCGGACACGCCCTGGCCCTGGAACGAGGCCGGGATGCCGACCTTCGCACGCAGCGCCTCGACGGCCAGCGCGTAGGACTCGACACCCTGCGCCGGGGTGGCGGCGGGCAGGCCGAGCATCTGCGCGATCTGCTGGAACCGCTCCGGGGCGACGTAGTGCTCGTACTTCGGCCAGCTCGTGAGCTTGGTCGGGACGGTGCCGTTGTAGCGGATGACGTGCGGCAGCAGCGTCGCGTTCGTGCGGCCGTGCACCAGGTGGTGCGTCGAGCCGACGACGTGCGCCATGGCGTGCACGATCCCGAGGAACGCGTTGCCGAAGCTCATGCCCGCGATCGTCCCGGCGTTGTGCATCTTCTCCCGCGCGTCCTTCGTGGCGGGGTCCTCGGGGGCGCCGTTGACCGACGTCGCGAGGTTGTCGAAGATCAGGCGGATCGCCTGCAGCGCCATGCCGTCCGTGAAGTCGTTCGCGTAGACCGACACGTACGCCTCGGTCGCGTGCGTCAGGGCGTCGAAGCCGGAGTCCGCCGCGAGCGACGGGGGCATCTTGGCCGTGAGGACCGGGTCGATGATCGCGACCGTCGGCGTCAGCGCGTAGTCGGCGAGCGGGTACTTCTTGCCCGCGTCGGGGTCGGAGATGACCGCGAACGGCGTGACCTCGGCGCCCGTGCCCGACGTCGTCGGGATGCAGACGAGCTGCGCGAGCTCACCCAGCACGGGGAACTTGAACGCACGCTTGCGGACGTCGAAGAACTTCTGCTTGAGGTCGGAGAAGTTGATCTCCGGGTGCTCGTACAGCAGCCACATGACCTTCGCGGCGTCCATCGGCGAGCCGCCGCCGAGCGCGATGATCGTGTCCGGGCGGAAGTGGCGCATCTGCGCGGCGCCGTTCTGCACGGTGCGGACCGACGGCTCGGGCTCGACCTGGTCGATGATCTGCAGGGCGACCTTGCCGGGGCGGCGGTTGAGGACGTCGATGATCTTGTCGACGAAGCCCAAGGTGGTCATCGTCGCGTCGGTGACGATCGTGACGCGCTCGACCTCGGGCATGTCCTGCAGGTAGCGGATCGCGTTCGGCTCGAAGTACGTCTTGGCCGGGACCTTGAACCACTGCAGGTTGTTGTTGCGCCGGCCGACGCGCTTGACGTTGATGAGGTTCACCGCCGAGACGTTGTTGGAGACCGAGTTGTGGCCGTACGAGCCGCAGCCCAGCGTGAGCGACGGGATGAACGCGTTGTAGATGTCGCCGATGCCGCCGAGCGACGAGGGCGCGTTCGCGATGACGCGGACGGCCTTGACGCGGCTGCCGAACTTCTCGGTGAGGGCGTCGTCGCGGGTGTGGATCGCGGCGGAGTGGCCGAGGCCGTCGAACTCCACCATCTGCTCGGCGAGCGTGATGCCCTGCTCGGTCGTCGTGGCGCGCAGCACCGCGAGGACGGGGGCGAGCTTCTCGCGCGTCAGCGGCTCCTGCGGGCCGACGCCGTCGACCTCCGCGAGGATGATCGAGGTGTCCGCGGGGACCGTGAAGCCGGCCTGCTCGGCGATCCACTGCGGCGACTTGCCGACGACCGTCGGGTTGAGCTTCGCCTCGCCGCAGTTGGTGCCCTGCGCCTCGACGCCGAAGATGAACTGCTCGAGCAGCGTCTTCTCGGCGGGGGTCGCCAGGTAGGCGTGCAGGACCTTGAACTCCGCCATCGCGGCGTCGTAGATCTCGTCGTCGAGGATGACGGCCTGCTCGGACGCGCAGATCATGCCGTTGTCGAACGCCTTGGACAGGACGACGTCGTTGACGGCCCGCTTGAGCTTGGCCGACTTCTCGATGTAGGCCGGGACGTTGCCCGCGCCGACCCCGAGGGCCGGCTTGCCACAGGAGTAGGCCGCGCGGACCATCGCGTTGCCGCCGGTCGCGAGGATGAGCGCCACGCCCGGGTGGTTCATCAGCATGTTGGTCGCCGCGATGCTCGGCGTCTCGACCCACTGGATGCAGTGCTCGGGGGCACCCGCGGCGACGGCCGCGTCCCGCACGACCTTCGCGGCCGCGACCGAGGACGCCTGCGCGCCCGGGTGGAACGCGAAGATGATCGGGTTGCGGGTCTTGAGCGCGATGAGCGACTTGAAGATCGCCGTCGACGTCGGGTTCGTGACCGGGGTGACGCCGCAGACGACGCCGACGGGCTCGGCGATCTCGGTGATGCCGCGCAGCTCGTCGCGGGCGATGACGCCCACGGTCTTGAGGTCGGCCATCGAGTTCGTCACGTGCTCGCACGCGAAGATGTTCTTGACGGCCTTGTCCTCGAACACGCCGCGCCCGGTCTCCTCGACCGCGAGCTTCGCGAGGTGGCCGTGCTGGTCGAGCGCCGCGACCGAACCCTTCTTGACGAAGCGGTCGACGTCCTCCTGCGTGAACCGCGCGTACTCCGCGAGCGCCTTCGTCGCGTTGGCGACGAGTGCGTCGATCGCGGAGGCGACCTGGTCCTCGGAGAGCGCCGGGGCGGGAGCGGCCGGCGCCTCGGGCGCGGTCGCGGGGGCCTTCTTGGCCTTGGTCGTGCGGGTCGTGCTGGACTCGGTGACAGTCACCGTAGGGCTCCCCTGGTCAGTGCTCGGGAGTGGCCTCCCGGCGGTTGCTGGAGTCGTCGCCGTTGACGTCTTCGACGCTAGGGGGGCGATTCGTCGGATGACTGAGCCGAAGGTCCTGAGGCCAGGTCAGCGGGGGGAAACTCGGGAAACCTGCAGGTGGGAGGCCTGGGACCTGGGTCCCAGGCGCTGCCGCGCAGGCGGTCAGTCGAGGTCTGCGGAGCCCTCGCGGTAGACGCGCCCGCGCCGGATCAGACCATCGCCGTCGACGTCGAGGAACACCGCGACCGTGAACGTCCGGACCTCGCCGTCGAACGTCAGCGTCTCGCGGAGCTCGGCCGCGGCGCGGTCCTCGCCGACGACCAAGGAGAGGACCTCCAGGGCGGGGTCGAGCGCCCACAGGCCCGCGTCGAACACGTCTGCCAGCGCCGCGGTCCCGACGAACACGTCCTGCCCGGTGGCCCACCGGGCGTCCGCGGTGAACCCGGCCAGCAGGCGTGCGGTGTCGTGGGCGTTGAACGCGGCGACGTGCTCGCGCGCGGCCCGCTCCGTCCGCTGCCGGGCGCCGTCGTGGCGGTCCATGCCCGTCAGTATCGCCGCGACGTCGCTCATGATCGCCTCCGCCGAGCCGGGACGTCGACCGCGCCTCGCGTGACGCCGCCGCAGACCCCGGCACCGACTGACGCCGGGGGACGTGCACGAACGGCACGTCCCCCGGCGCGTCGGCGTCAGGCGCGGGTGACCAGGTGCTGCGCGTAGGCCGGGACGGTGAGGAACGTCGGGAACGCCTCGCCCAGCGCGACCTCCTCGAACAGCGCGGCCGCGTCGTCGAACCGGTCGTCGGCGGTGCGCGGCAGGCCGGCCAGGACGTCGGCGAGGACGGCCCGGACGTGCGCGGCGTCGACCGTCGTGCCCGAGTCCGTCGTGACGCCGTGGTGCACCCACTGCCACACCTGCGACCGGGAGATCTCCGCGGTCGCGGCGTCCTCCATGAGCCCGTCGATCGCGACGGCACCGGTGCCGCGCAGCCACGCCTCCAGGTAGCGGACCGCGACGGACAGGTTGGTCCGCAGGCCCGCGTCGGTGATGGCGCCGGGCTCGCAGCCGCCCGCCGACGCGACGTCGAGCAGGTCCGCCGCGCTCACCTCGACGTCGTCGCGCAGCCGGTCACGCTGGTCGGTGCGCTCGCCGAGCGCCTCGTCGAAGACGGCCCGCGCGACGGGCACGAGGTCGGGGTGCGCGACCCACGTCCCGTCGAAGCCCTGGTCCGCCTCGCGCTGCTTGTCGGCCCGGACCTGCGCGAACGCCCGCTCGTTGGCCTCCGGGTCGCGACGGTTCGGGACGAACGCGCTCATGCCGCCGATCGCCTGCGCGCCGCGCCGGTGGCACGTCGCGACCAGCAGGTCGGTGTACGCCCGCATGAACGGCACGGTCATCGTCACGCGGGAGCGGTCGGGAAGGATCCAGCGGCGACCGCGGGACCGGAACGTCTTGACGACGCTGAAGATGTAGTCCCAGCGGCCCGCGTTGAGGCCCGCGCAGTGGTCGCGCAGCTCGTAGAGGATCTCCTCCATCTCGAACGCGGCCGTGATGGTCTCGATGAGGACCGTCGCGCGGATCGTGCCGTGCCGCAGACCCAGGTACGCCTCGGTGAACCGGAACACCTCGTCCCACAGCCGCGCCTCGTAGTGGTTCTCGATCTTCGGCAGGTACAGGTACGGGCCGCGGCCGCCGTCGACCAGCGCCTGCGCGTTGTGGAACAGGTAGAGGCCCGCGTCGACGAGCGACGCGGACGCGCCGTAGCGCTGGCCGGCCCGGTCGACGTGCTCGACGTGCTTCTCGGCGAGGTGCCAGCCGCGCGGGCGGAACACGATCGTCGGCGTCTGCTCGCCGACCCGGTACTCCTTGCCGTCGGGCGACGTGAAGTCCGCGTCGCCGCGGATCGCGTCGTACAGGCTGTGCTGGCCGCCGACGACGTGCTCCCAGGTGGGGCTGGTCGCGTCCTCCAGGTCGGCGAGCCAGACGCGCGCGCCGGAGTTGAGGGCGTTGACGGTCGTCTTGCGGTCGGTCGGGCCGGTGATCTCGACCCGACGGTCCTCCAGGCCGGGACCCGGTCCGGCGACGCGCCACGTGCGGTCCGCCCGCACGCCCGCGGTCAGCGGGAGGAAGCCGGGGTCGGCGCCGTTCGCGATGCGGTCGCGGCGCAGCTGGCGCTCGCGCAGCAGCAGGATCCGGCGCGTGCCGAACAGGGTGTGCAGGTCGGCGACGAAGTCCAGCGCCTCGGGCGTGAGGATCTGCGCGGAGCCGGGGACGTCCGGGCCCACGATCTCGAGGTGCGGCTGGACGACGGGTCCCGTCAGCGGGGCGCGGGCGGGGGTGAGGATGGTCATGGTGCACCTCCGGGTGCGGGCGCGGCGGGGCCGCGCGGGTCAGGGGTCAGTGGGTGAACTGGGCCGTCTCGGTGGAGCCGGCGAGCGCGAGCGTCGAGGCGTCGGGCGTGATCGCGGTGGCGACCCGGTCGAAGTACCCCGTGCCGACCTCGCGCTGGTGGCGGGTCGCGGTGTAGCCGGCGGCCTCGGCCGCGATCTCGGCCTGCTGCAGGTCGACGTACGCGCTCATGCCGCGCTGCGCGTAGCCGCTGGCCAGGTCGAACATCGAGTGGTTGAGCGCGTGGAAGCCGGCCAGCGTGACGAACTGGAACGCGTACCCGTAGCCCGCGAGGTCGCGCTGGAACCGCGCGATCTGCGCGTCGTCCAGGTGGCGGCGCCAGTGGAACGACGGCGAGCAGTTGTACGCGAGGAGCTTGCCGGGGTGCTTCTCGTGGATGCGCTCGGCGAACTCGATCGCGAGGGCCAGGTCGGGCGTCGACGTCTCGACCCACAGCAGGTCCGCGAAGGGCGCGTACGCGTCGGCGCGGGCGACGACGGCGTCCAGGCCGGGCCGCACCCGGTGGTAGCCCTCCGGGGTGCGCTCGCCCGTGAGGAACGGGTGGTCGCGCTCGTCGGCGTCGCTCGTCAGCAGGTCCGCGCCGAGGGAGTCGGTGCGCGCGACGATGACGCTCGGCACGTCGGCGACGTCTGCCGCGAGCCGCGCCGCGGACAGCGTCCGGACGTGCTGGGCCGTCGGGACGAGCACCTTGCCGCCCAGGTGGCCGCACTTCTTCTCCGCCGCGAGCTGGTCCTCCCAGTGCACGCCCGCCGCGCCCGCCGCGATCATCGCGTGCATGAGCTCGTAGGCGTTGAGCGGGCCGCCGAACCCTGCCTCGGCGTCGGCGACGACCGGCGCGAGCCAGTCGCGCGACGCCCGGCCGTGCTCGGCGACCTCGACCTGGTCGGCGCGCAGCAGCGCGTTGTTGATGCGACGGACGACGGCGGGCACGGAGTTGGCGGGGTAGAGGCTCTGGTCGGGGTACGTCTGGCCGGACAGGTTGGCGTCGGCGGCCACCTGCCAGCCGGACAGGTAGATCGCCTCCAGCCCGGCCCGGACCTGCTGCACGGCCTGGTTGCCGGTGAGCGCCCCGAGCGCGGGGACGTGCGTCCGCTGGTGCAGCAGGTCCCACAGGCGGCGGGCGCCGCGACGCGCGAGCGTGTGCTCCTCGCCGACCGACCCGCGCAGCGCGACGACGTCCTGCGCGGAGTGGGTCCGGCGGATGCCGGCCCAGCGCGGGTCGGTCGCCCAGACCGTCTCCAGGTCGGCCGCGGTCTGCGTGCGGTCGCCGGGCAGCGTCGTCGTGCGGGGAGCGGGGTCGGTGGCGGTGCTCATCGGGTCCTCCCGGATCCTTCGGTCGTGCTCGCGGTGCGTCTCGCGAGGCGTGGTGCGGGGCGGCGGGCGGTATGTCCGCCGTCGGCCCCGCACCTCCACCGTGGGGCACGCTCGGCCGGGGGAGGCCGGTGGGGGAGCGTGAAGTTCCGGGCTTCTTCCCGCTTCCGGAAGCCGTCGGTCGACCACGCCGTCGTGCGGGCGGATGCCTGGTACCGCAGAAGTTCTCTGCCGGACCAGGCGAATCGCCCGTCGCGGCCCCCCGTGGGACCGCGTTCACGACGGAAGGATCGACTTCCTTCTCCTGGACGGAACCGTCGCGGCCTGGCACCGTGGGTGGGCATGACGACGACGTCCGCCCGTCCCGCACCCCCGCCGCCCCCGGCGTCCGGCGCCCTCGACACGCTCCCCTGGAGGTGGACGCCGAGGAACCAGCCGAGGACGGGCATGAGGCCCTGGAACGCGCCGAACGCGACGGCGATCGCGGCGGTGTCGCGGACGGTGAGCCGCCGGATGTGCAGGCCCTTGCCGAGCGCGACGGCGAACGCGTCGGCGGACAGGCTGAACGCGATCAGGAGCAGCGTCAGGGGCGACATGCGGGCCTTCCGGTCGGGCTGCCGGAGGCCGTCGGCGCGCCTCCGCACGGCGTCCACCGGGGAGTGCGAGCGGGGCTGCTCCAGCGCAGCGCCGACCGTACGGGGGCGTCTGGTCCCGGGGGAAGTCGAGGCCGTGTGAGGACGGTCTCGGAACTTTCGACCGCCTGACCTGCGAAGACGGAAGTTCGGACGACCGCATCGGTCTCGGCGTGACCACGAGACCGCGCTACTATCTGCGCATGCATGAAGATGCGCAGGAATACACGGTCGCCGTGGACTCCCAGGACGTCGACCTCGCCGTCGAGGTGTTCTCCCTGCTCGCCGACGCGACGCGCGTGCGGATCATCCTCGCCCTGCGCGACGACGAGCTGTCCGTCAACCACCTCGCCGACATCGTCGACAAGTCCCCGACGTCCGTGTCGCAGCACCTCGCGAAGCTGCGCTGGGGCCGCATCGTCAAGAGCCGGCAGGACGGCAACCGCGTCTTCTACTCGCTCGTCGACGAGCACGCCCGGACACTCGTCACGCAGGCGGTCTACCAGGCGCAGCACGCGCTGGACGACGTCCCGGAGCACCACCGGGCGGCGCCGACACCGTGAGCCCGCTCGCCCACCCCACGTTCCGGCGGCTGTTCACCGCGCAGGTCGTCTCCCTCGCCGGTACCGGCCTCGCGACGGTCGCCCTCGGCCTGCTCGCGTACGACGTCGCGGGGGAGCGGGCCGGGCAGGTCCTCGGTACGGTCTTCGCGATCAAGATGGTCGCGTACGTCGTCGTCGCCCCGCTGGCCGCGGCCCTCGTCGTTCGGCTGCCCCGGCGCGCCGTCCTCGTGTCCGCCGACGTGGTCCGGGCCGTCGTCGCGCTGTGCCTGCCGTTCGTCGGTGCGACCTGGCAGGTGTACGTGCTGGTCTTCGTGCTGCAGGCCGCCTCGGCCACGCACACCCCGACGTGGCAGGCGCTCGTCCCGGACGTCCTGCCCGACGAGCGCGAGTACACGCAGGCGCTCTCGCTGGCCCGGCTCGCCGACGACCTCGAGATGGTGCTGTCGCCCGTCCTCGCCGCGGTGCTCCTGCTCGTCGTCTCGTCGCACGCGCTGTTCGTCGGCACCGGGATCGGGTTCGCCGCCTCGGCGGTCCTCGTCGCGTCCCTGGCCCTCGGGCGCACTGCTCGGTCGTCCGACACCGACGCAGGGTTCGCCGAGCTGCCGCTCGGCGCGCGCGTGCGGCACGGCGTCGCACTCATGGCCCGGACCCCCACGCTTCGCCCGCTGCTCGCGCTCAACCTCGCCGTCGCGGCCGCCGGGGCGTACGTCCTGGTGCAGACGGTCGTCATCGCCCGCTCGACGTTCCAGCAGGGCGACGTGGTCGTGGCCGTGCTGCTCGCCGTGAACGGCGCCGGCTCGATGACCGCGGCCCTGCTGCTGCCGCGGGTCCTGCGCCGCGTGCCCGACCGCACCGTCATGCTCGGCGGGGCCGCCGCCCTCACGATCGCGACCGCGCTCGTCCCGCTCGCGCTGCGCGCGCCCGGCGTCGGCCTCGTCGCCGTCGGCCTGCTGTGGCTCGCGGTCGGGGCCGCCTGGGCGTGCGCCGAGGTGCCCATGGGCCGGCTGATCGTGCGCGACCTCCCCGAGGACGACCGGGCCGCCGCGTTCGCCGCGCAGTTCTCGCTGTCGCACGCCTGCTGGCTCGTGACCTACCCGCTCGCCGGGTGGCTCGGCGCGGTCGGCCTCACCGGCGCAGCGCTGCTGCTCGCCGGCGTGTCGGGCGCCGCGACGATCGCAGCCGTCTCGCTCTGGCCGAGCCGCGCGACGGCGCCCGTGAACGTACCTGTACCCGAACCCGTACCCGTGGCCGGGCCCGCGGACCTGACCGACGGCGCACCTGCCGACCGGACCGACGGCACGCCCGCCGACCTGACCGACCGCGCGCCCGCGGACCTGCCGACCACGACCCGCTGACGGCTCGCCTCGCGGTCCGCGCCGCCTCGGCCAGGAGTCGGCCAGGAGTCGGCCAGGAGTCGGCCAGGAGTCGGCCAGGAGTCGGCCAGGAGTCGGCCAGAAGTCGGCCAGAAGTCGGCCACTATGGGTCGGGTGACCGAGCACCTCCCCTGGGACGAGCGCGCGCGCGACGAGCCGGGAGCTCCGCCCGACCCTCGGGGCGCCGGAGCTTTCGTGGCGGACTGGAACCCGCGCGGCCCGCGGGTCAGCCGCGACGCGCGCGCGGCGTACGACGAGCTGCGCGAGCGCTGCCCCGTCGCGCGCGGCGCCGACGGCGCGTGGACGCTCTTCACCCACGCCGACGTCGTGCGAGCGGCCCGCGACCACGACACGTTCTCCAACGCGGTCTCCCGGCACCTGCAGGTGCCCAACGGCCTCGACGGTGCGACGCACACGACGTTCCGCGCGGTCGTCGACCGCTACTTCACGCCCGACCGCATCCGTGCGCTGGCGCCGGAGGTGACGCGGGTCGCGGTCGACCTGGTGTCGCAGACCCCGGTCCCGGGTGCCGTCGACGCCGTCGCGCTGGGCGCGCGCTTCGCGGTGCGCGCCCAGAGCGCGTGGCTGGGCTGGCCGGCGGAGCTGGAGGACGACCTGCTGCGGTGGGTCGCGGACAACCGTGCGGCGGCCCGCTCGCGCGACCGTGCCCGCACCGCGGAGGTCGCCCGGCGGTTCGACGCGATCATCCGGGGCCTCACCGACGCGCGTCGCCTCGCGGGCGCCGCGGCACCCGCCGACGTCACGACGGAGCTCGTGCGCGAGACCGTCGACGGCCGCGCGCTGACGGACGCCGAGATCGTCTCGATCCTGCGCAACTGGACGGGCGGCGACCTCGGCTCGATGGCACTGTGCGCCGGGGTCGTCCTCACGTACCTGGCCGACCACCCCGACCTGCAGGCGCGGGTGCGTGCGGGTGTGCCCGACGGTGACCTGGACGCGGTGCTCGACGAGGTCCTGCGGCTCGACGACCCGTTCGTCAGCAACCGTCGCGTCGCCCTCGAGCCCGTGACGGTGCGCGACCGGCGGATCGCGCCGGGCGACACGGTCGTCCTCAGCTGGACCGCCGCGAACCGCGACCCCGCCGTCTTCGGCGACCCGGACGAGCTGGACCCGCTCGGGCACGCGGCAGACAACCTCGTGTGGGGGACCGGGAAGCACGTCTGCCCCGGACGGCCGCTGGCGACGCTCGAGCTGCGCGCGCTCGTCCGCGCCGTCCTCGGCGCCACGACCGCGGTCGAGCCCGACCCGCAGCGGCCGCGCGTCCGGTCGCTCGCGCCGTTCGGCGGCTACCGCGTGGCGCCGCTGCTCCTGCGCTGACTTCGGGGAGACGACGAGAGCCGCGTCGCTCGACTCGGCGACACGGCTCTCGGGGAAGTGCGCGCCCGTGAGGCCGGATCTTTGGATGGTCGGCGAGTTCGCCGCGAAGGTCGCCATCTCGACAATGCTCGAAGCGTCCGGTTGTGGCGAGCACCGGCTGCCCGGCGCGCACGCGGTGCTCTCACTTCGAGCCGGGATCGATCTCGCCGCGCCATTCGGCTCAGAACGCTCGGCCCACGTCACGTGGCACGCACCCACACCACCGCGCCGTGACTGTCCCACCTGCACCTGATCGCGGTACCGCCCCAGGATCGTGGCGGGTCTCAATGAGTCAAAGCGTCCTCGCGGCGATCGTCGATGAGGCGGCACACGGGGGAGACCTCGAGACGGGCGGCATCCTGCTCGGACACGACAGGCCACGCCTCAACGAGACACACATCGTCACCGCTGGTGGGCCAGGTCCGCTCGCTACGCGCAGCGCGCGATTCTTCTACGCGATCTGAAGCACGCCCAGCAACTCGCGGCCGAAGCGTGGGATCAGACGGGTGCGGTGTGGGTGGGGGACTGGCATACCCATCCCGACGGAGCATGAACCGCCCCGGCTTCCATGGAGGCTCTGGTGTGCCCCGGGTTTCGTGGAGCCGGGTGGCTGGATTCTCAGGCCACGGTGATGGTTGATCGGTTCTCGAACTCTACGGGCGTGAGCCAGCCGAGTGCGGAGTGTCGGCGGCGGCGGTTGTGGAAGATCTCGAGGTAGTCGAATATCGCATTCGCGAGCTCGAGACGGGTGCGCCAGCGGTGCCGGTCGAGCAGTTCGACCTGCATGCGTGACCAGAATGACTCGATGACGGCGTTGACGTAGAAATCGCCGATCGAGCCCATCGAGGGCACGAGCCCGGACTGCTTCGCGCGGGTGGTGAACGCCCAGGACCCGAACTGGACGCCGTGGTCGGAGTGGATGATCGTGCCGGCCGGCGGGCGCCGGGAGTCGATGGCCATACCCAGGGCGTTGGTGACCAGCGCCGCGGTCGGTGAGGCGTCGATCGACCAGCCAACCACGCGCCTGGAGCACACGTCGAGCACGACGGCGCAGTAGACCTTCCCTTCGCGGGTCGGGTGCTCGGTGATGTCGGTGACCCACAGCTGGTCGACGCCGTCACGAGCGAAGCGACGGTCGACGAGGTCGGAGGAGATCAGGTCGGGTCTCGCCCGACGCCACTTGGGCCGCCCGGTGATCCCGCGCAGCCCGGCGCGGGCCATCAGCATCTCCACGGTGCCGTGCGCGACGAGCAGGCCGTGCCCGAGTCGCAGTTCGGCATGCACCCGCCGGTAGCCGTAGGTCCCGCGCGAGGCGACGCGGACCTGACGGATCGTCTCAGTCAGCAGAGCGTGGCGCACCTGCCGTGCGGTTGGCCCGCGCCGCCGCCAGGCGTAACACCCCGAGACGGTGACCTCCAGCACCCGAGTCGCGGCCTGCACCGCCATCCCCTCCTCGGCCATCACCGCGATGGCCTCGAACCGCCTTTTGGGGGCACCACCTTCCCCAACAGCTCACTGGCGCGGCGGTGAATCGCCAGCTCGGCCTCCAGCTGCGCGATCCGTCGCCGGGCCGCAGACAGCTCGGCCCGTTCGGGGCTCGTCAACCCCGCCTCGACACCCCGGTCGATGCGCTCCTGGCGCAGCCAGGTGTAGATCGTCTGGTCGCTGATCTCCAGGTCACGTGCGACGTCGACGACCCTGCGACCAGACGCGACCAGATCGAGCACCTTGCGCCGGAACTCCGGCGGATACCCACGTCGTCCCACAGCCCCTCCCCAGGGGGCAGGTGGACACGAGAATCCAGGAACCCGACTCCACCGAACAAGGGGCAGACCAACTAGGTGGTCTGGTCAGTCGTTGCCTTGATCGCGCCCGGCGTCGCAAAGGGCGGGCATAATGGCTTGGACGAGCCGCGGCGTCGTGTCATAACCGTCGGGTGACTGAAACTGAGGGCGCCGAGCAATACCACTGGAGGTGTTGACGTGGCAATGCGACGCAGATGGCTGATCGTCGGAGTGGCAGGCGTCGCCGTCGCGAGCTCTCTGGTCATCGTCAGTAGCCAATCCCGGGCGGTCAACATCCCGGCCCAAGGACCGTGGACGGTGCGGATCGCGACTGATCCCAGTAGCGCCCGAAACTGCGCGGCGGATGAGGCTGTGGAAGCGGCAATTCAGACGGCGTCGGCGCCATCGGCCGGTGGCTCCTTTCGCCTAGCGGACGACGCGACCAGGAGTGACGTCGAGCGTGTAGTCGATTGTGTTACCGAGAGCATCGCGTCGTCACTGGTCAGCGTGGTGGCCGCCATCGACTGACTAGGTGTGGTCACCCCTCGACCGACTGGGGTGACCACACCTAGTTGTGACGCTACGGCAGAACCTGAAGCGCCCAGCCGGTCGAGCCAAGGGCTCCCGACACAGAGGTGCTGAATGCCATGGCACTGCAGAGGCGTCCCGGGTAAACGTCGCCCATGCAGGTCCCGGTCCCATTCGCAATCCCCGAGATGATCGTGGCCGCATAGCGCTTGTACCCTGATCCGGTACTCGTCAGCACATAGCCAGGACCGCCGCTGTCGCCCTGCCCGACGGTCGCGAGGCCCGCGCTGTTCACCGTCGTGAATGCCCACGAAATCTGGACGCCGTAGTCGACCTGGCTCTCGCTATGGGTGACGATGTTGCCGCATTGCAGGCCCGAGAACGATCCGGAGTAGCAGATCTCCGTGCCGATCACCGGCGATGCCAGCCCGTTGATCGGTGTGTAGGTATCGGAGTTCCACGCCCCCGTGTACATGTACGGGTAGGAGGTCGTCGTGCCCAGCACGGCACCGTCGTACCAGGTGTCGCGATGGGTCATCTGACCGAGCATGTAGTACGAGTTGCTGCCAGCCACTCCATTGTGGACCACCCACGTACTCCCGACCGCGCCACAGTGTGCTGCGGTGAGTTGACCCTTGACGCCCGTCTCCGGTCTGATCACCGCGAAAGCACTCGTGCACCTGTTCACGATCTGGCTTGTTGCGATATTGAACTGGTGGATGCGAGCGCCAGCAATGTGGGCCGTGTCGCTCTGTCGCGAGAGCCTGAATGGGCGCCTCGGAGAACGTCACTGGCACGCCCGCGACGTCCGTCACTCGGGTCTTGCGCGCCGACTCTGAGGCGCCGGCCTCTCGACGGGCCGCGTTTCCCACGGGCGTCGATAGCGAGACGTTCAAGCCCGACCCGTCGGGCTCGACGGCCGCGCGCGCAACGGGCACACCCGCGACCCTTCGAGCAGGGCCGCGGCGGTCGAGCGGAGGTCCGCAGGCGAGTAGCGACTCGCCAAGACGGCAACAGGCTGATCGGTCGCCGCGATGGCCGCATCGAGTCGCGACGAGCGCTCGCCGTGCCAGTAGATCTCGATCGCAGACCGGTCCTCTGCGATCCCCACCGAGGCGACCTGGGGGTCGGTCGCGAAGGCCTCGGCGAGAGCCTCGGCTGATCTCAGCATGCCGTCGGGCACCGGCGGAAGCGTCAGGTGAACAACTTCGGGAAAGGTGCCATCGAGAGGCGGCAGGGGAGCTCGGCGCTCCGCTTCGACCACGTGTGCGGGTCGTTCTGACGGGTTGGTTTCCGCGTGTGCCGGTAGGGCGGGGGCGATGATCAACACTGCAGCAGCGGTCGCGTAGGTGATCGATCGTCGAGTGAGCAACGTCATGTGTTCTCCCGGTCAGGTCGCTGGGCGCCGCCCCACCACCACGGACGGCAGTCACTATTGTCGTGACTCTTGTCAGCGATTGTTGTGAAACGGGAGATGGATTCGGGCGCGAATGGCTGGCTCAGCCAAACATGGTTGCCAGTGGCTCGACGGGTCTCCAGATGGCTCTGGGTGTCATCGCGTGGTGCGGCTTCAACCACACGAGCGAAGAATGCGGCATCTACGTCCGCCACTCGGTCGCGGACGATGCCCACCAGAAGTCGCGAGAACCGCCCGACCGCTGCGTGTCACCACCATGACCGCGCCTCCTGTCAGAAGTGCTCTCACCAGCTCAGCGCGCCCTCTCCCGCCCGACCAGAGCCGAAAGGCCCCGAGCCGACGCCGAAGCGGCGGGCGTCTGCCCCCGGCGGAGCGGGTACCGGTCAGGACCGGTCCTTCAACGCATCGAGCAACGTCCCGACCGGCAACAGGCTGACCACCAGGACGCCGAGCGTTGCGCCCGACCACGTCGCAATGACATGCCCCGTGACCTGCACCAGCGTTGTCCTGACGTCAGCGTCGAGACCGAGCGCGAACGTGACTGCGATGCCCCAACCCCACGCAGCCGCGATCAACGACAGCAGTGCCCACTCAGTGACCTGCAACACCATGCGGGCACGCCGGTGAGCCCCGAACGTCGCGTACACCGCCACGCGGCTGCGTCGCGTCCAGGCGATGATTGCCCACAACGAGGTGAGGAACACCGCCGCGGCCGCCCACGCCCACGCCAGCGGCCGACCGGTGTACGCGGTGGCGAAGTTCAGTCCGTACCCGCTGTCCGACAGGCGCTCGCGGACAACGGCAGGTGTCCCGTCGGGGGCGGCGAGCGCTTCGGACAGGTAGGCCTGCACGGCGCCCTGGTGAGCTGCGTCGGCTGTCACGTAGCACTGAGCGGCGTTCCCGGTGTGCAGGTCGGGCAGCATCCACGTGCCGCTCAGGTCGTCACCGAGCGCGGGGGAGTCGACTTCGCTCACGGCAACGGTGCCGGTGGCGGTTGTGGCGGTTCCGTCGTACGTCGTAACGGCGAGAGCAGTGGTGTCTCCGTCGCGCAGGCCCAGCGGTCCGAGCGTGTCGGCCGTAGCCAGCACTGCGCCGCCAGCCGGTGCGGGAAGGCTGAAGAAGGCGAACACTCCGGGGGACACACGGGTGAGCGTCGCGCGGGTGCCGGGCGCGTGGGCGGCGGTGGCGGCCTCGACGGTCGGGTTCACGGCAAACGCTGCGTTGATGCCGTCGATCTGGGCGAGGCGGTCGCACGCGGCGACGTCGATCGCGGCGTCTCCCTCGGCGTTTCCGGGCTCGACGATGACGGTGTGCGCGCCGGCCCCGATCCAGTCCCGTTCGGCGTGAACAAGCGCGCTGACTTCTAGCGCGTTCGCCAGGCCGACTCCGGCGCTGACCCACGCGACGGCGAGCATGACGATGACGGACACCCATCGTCCGGAACGGGCGTTTGCCGCTCCTTCGGCCGCCGCAAGCCGAACGGGCCACACACGTGCGGACGGGGGAGACGAGGCGCGGTTCATCGCGCGACGCCGGCGGCTTCGTCTTGCAGCTGTCCGTCGCGTAGGTACAGCACCTGGTCGCAGCGGGCCGCAGCGCGCTCGTCGTGCGTGACGAGCACCAGGGTGCGCCGAGCGGAGGCGAACATCGCGTCGAGGACGACGTCGGTGGTGGCGGCGTCGAGCTGGCCGGTGGGTTCGTCGGCGAACAGCACCGGGCGGCGTGAAGCGAGCGCTCGAGCGATCGCGACGCGTTGCGCTTCACCACCTGACAGGACGGCTGCGCGCTCACCGATCCGGTCAGCCAGTCCCATGTCGGCCAGGGCCGTCAACGCACGGTCATGCGCCTGCGCCGGGGTGGCGCCGTCGAGGAACGCCCCGAGGCGAACGTTGTCCTCGACCGTTCGGTCGGGCAGCAGCGAGACGGTCTGCAGCACCCACGTGGATACCTCACGCGGGGTGTGCTGGGCACCCCGCTCGTCGATACACGTGAACTGGCCGTCCTGCGGGCGCAGCAGCCCGCCAAGCAGCGACAGCAGGGTCGTCTTGCCGGAGCCGGACGGGCCGACGATCGCGGTGGTCGAACCCGAGGGAAGATCGCAGGACAGGTCGGCCAGGACGGGTCTAGTGGCCCTGGGGTAGGTGAAGCTGACGTGGTCGGCGGTTACGCGCACGACAGGTCCGTGCGGGTGTGGCGAGGATCGGCCAGGACCGGCGTCCCGACCAGCTCGGGGTCGACGTCCACTAGCCCGAACGACCCTTGTTCGGCGGCGATCTGGATGGGGTTCCCGTCTACGCCCGGGAAGAAACACGCGGTGCCGTCGTCGTCGATGACGACCGCGGACGCGGGTACGGTCCCTACCTGGCGGGCGACCGTTGCGGCGACCGTTGCCGTAGCGGTTGGTTCGCCGGCCATCGCCTCACGCACGGCGGTGACGTCGGTGGGGACGGTGATGTGTGTGACGGTCGCCGGCAGCGGCACCTTCGCGCCTCCGACCGTCAGGGTTCGGTCGGTGTCGGCGGCCGTCGTGGTGACGACGATCTGGTCCCCTGAGGTTGCGGTCGTGTACAGGTCGCCTTGGGGGCCAATGACGTCTCCGACGTGCACGTGCACTTCCTGCGGTGCGCCGCTGCCTTCGGGAACCCACTGCAACGAGCTGACGCTCAACGTCGAGCTGTCCCCGCGTCCGTGGGCCTTGTTGAACTCGAGGATCGCCCGGGTAGTGGCCTGGCCCACCTCTCCGTCGGCGCGGGACAGGTGGCCCTCGGTGACGAGCAGGCGTTGTGCGGTCGTCACGTCGTCTCCGCTCATGCCAGCGCCGATGTCCCGGTACAGGGGCGCAGGTGCGACGTACGCGACCACGGGTGCACCGTCGACGCTCATGACCGTGTCCCCGCTGGTGAGGGGCGCGCCCACAGTGAGCGAGAGCTGTGTGATGGTGCCGGTGGCCTGCGTGCGCACGACTTGGGTGCTCGCCGGGACCCAGGAGACGGTCGCGGTCTGCGTGTCGAGACGTTCAGCTCTGCCAACGGTCGCGATGATCGGTTCTTGCGGGGTGTTCGAGTCCAGCGGTGAGCGCATGAGCGTCACGACGGCGAGCCCCGCACCGACGGCGAGCGGTATTGCGAGCCCGAGCGCCAGCGCCACGGTGGCGACGCCCGCCCGTCCTTTCACCACGCCTCGATCCCGGCTTCGGCCAGGCAGTTCACCGACCCTGTGTCGCGCATCGTCTGGGAGGCCAGCTCGGCGAGCTCGTGACCGGTCGCGTTCGGGTCGGTCTTGACGCCGTTGTCCTCGAGGCATGCCTGGATCACGGGCGCCTGCTGCTCGACGAACTTCTCAGCGGACTCTAGCGATGACGGTTGCAGCTGGTAGGCGCGGCTGACGTAGATGTACTCCTTGTCGTCGCACGCCGCGATCTGGGCGTCGATGTCCTCATCGCCGTCAGTGCCGGTCTGCACGGCATACCCCGGGATGACCAGGCCATGGGACACCTGCTGCTCGTCGTACTGAGCGTCGAGTCCCGCTTCCTGCATACAGACGACGGTCCGGCGGGCAGCTTCGCGAGCCGCTTCAATGGGCACCGTGCGCTTCTCGACCGCTTCGCGCAGCGTGGCGAGCTGCTCGTCACTAGCGCCGGCCTCTTCCGCTTCAGCAAGAACGTCAGCGAAGACAGCATTCGGGTCAGTGCTGGGCGAGGCGTCGTCAGGGGCGGTGGAGCAGGCTGCCGCGCCGAGCAGCACCGCGCACACCAGCAGGAGCAGCCGCGTCGTCTTCATGGTGCCGTGCACGTCCTTCGTAGTGGTTGGCGACTCGAGGGTAGTGGTGGCGCTGGTGCGACAGGCCATCGCCGATCGCACCAGCGCACGTGCACTGGCAGGTCAGGCGTGCCAGGCGTTGTACTGCGTGATGCCGTTGCCGGTGCGCGACACCGACGTCGCCGCGAAGATCGGCGCGTACGTCGTCGACCCCACCTTGACGCCGAGGCCGACGTCCTGCGCGCAGCCGCCGTCGTCGACCGTCACCCGGGTGGAGGTGGCGATCGTGGCGACGCTGCACCCGTCGATGGTGAGCAGTGCGCACTCGTTCGCCGTGCGCCATCCAGCTTGGAACGCCGCCTGCGCGGCCGTCATCCCGAGGGACAGCGTGGCTGCCGTCGCGAGGACGACGATGGAACCGCGTGTGATGCGTCGCATGGGTACCCCTGTCTTGTCGAAAGTCGAATGACTGGTGTTGGGAACGCTCTTACGGGTTGCTGCACGCGAAAGGGTACAGCGGCAATCACCCCTTCTGAGGCGGTTTGACCTGCTCATTTGGTGTCTCACGACGGCCACGGATTTGACCAGGGATCGACGTTTGAAAGCCGACCACCTTGGATCCGGCGAGCACTCGGTGGGGCTCGCGTTGTGTTGCACACGGGCACCGTGCTGATTGCCGAGCGCTTCGTCGACGAGCTGCTGGCGGCGGCTCCTCAAGTGGGCGTCCTGGTGACGGAGAACCGCGATCCGGATGACGGCATGGTTCTCCTGCACCTGCTGCTACATGACCTCCTGCGTCTGGCCGTTTCGGCCTTCCGCGCCGGCGACGCGGCCCTGGTGACGAGCATCCTCGTTGTGACAGAGCGCGGCTTTCGCGACGGTGACGAGTACGTGCGCAATGCCAGTCGCCGTGTCGTTCGTCGAGCACGGCGGGGCCAACGCCGCTGAGACGGACGAGCTGCTGGCGCCGTGGCCTCCGCTGATCAGGGCGGCACTGGGTCGGTAGCGGCGGCGCACATCACGGCGGGTTGCCGATGTTCCGACACTTCCATGCGTGAGCGCACATGGGACGTCTGTCCGACGAGCGGGTCTGGTGCACGAGTAGGTGACAGCGGGTCTCAGGCGGCGAGTGCGACCTGAGGGGTGTTGATGGTCTCGTACTCGATGGGCGTGAGGCGACCGAGGCGGGCTTGGCGTCGGCGGCGGTGGTAGGTCCTCTCGATCCAGGTGATGATCGCCAGGCGTAGTTCGTCGCGGGTGGTCCAGCGGCGTCGGTTCAGGACTTCTTCTGCAGCAGCGAGAAGAACGACTAGGTGGCGGCGTTGTCGCCTGCGGAGGCGACCTGGCCCATCGACCCGACCAGGTCGTGGCGGGTCAGCTCACGCAGGACCTTGCGGCTTCGGAACTGGCTTCCACGATCGCCGTGAACGACGCACCCGGCGACGTTACCGCGGCGTTGCACGGCGCTGGCCAGCGCGTTCACCGCGATGTGTGCGGTCATCCGGTCGCTGATCGAGTAGCCGACGATCCGGTTGGAGAACACGTCCTTGATCGCGCACAGGTAGACCTTGCCCTCGCTCGTTGGGTGCTCGGTGATGTCCCACAGCCACAGCTCGTTCGGCCTGCTCGCCGAGAATCGCCGCAGTACGAGGTCGTCGTGAACGGGCGGGCCGGCCTTCTTGCCACCTCGCGGGCGTCTCTTGCCGAACACCGACCACCACCCGTTGTCCGAGCAGATCCGCCACACCGTGCGGTCACAGGCCACCAGACCGGCACGAGCGGCCTCGTCGGCGAGCAGCCGGTGGCCGAACTCGGGGTCGTCGCGGTGAGCGTCGAACAGCGCGTTCGCGAGGTGCGCCTGCTCGAGCTCACGCGCACCGACCGGCGAGGCGAGCCAGCGGTAGTAGGGCTGTCTGGCGAGCTTGAGGACCCGGCACGTCACCGCAACGGGCACCCCGTCGACGGCGAGCTCACTCACGAGCGGGTAGAGCCTTTTCCCGGCAGCTGCGCCTGCGACAAGTAGGCAGCCGCCCGGCGCAGCACTTCGTTCTCCTGCTCCAGCAGCCGGATGCGCCGGCGCGCGTCGCGCAGCTCGGCCGACTCTGAGGCGGCCACGCCAGGACGGTTGCCCTCCTCGACGTCAGCATCACGCAGCCAGTTGCGCAGACACGACTCCGCGATCCCGAAGTCATGAGCGATCTGCTTGATCGGAGCCTCACCACGACGGGCGACCGCCACGACATCCCGACGGAACTCCTTCGGATAGGGCCTGGGCACGGTGCACATCCTTCCAGCGGGGACCTCGTCCCCACAGGTCAGGTTTCACCTATCCGTGCAGCAGACCCTGTGTCGCGGCGGCCGCCCGAGGTGTGTCGGCGACGAGGAGCGCCACATGGGTCGAGGAGCCCGCTGGTCGGAGCCAGCTCCGCCGCGACGCGGAACCTGCTCACTGCTCGAAATGACCTCTGAACTGCTCGGACGGTCCGTCGAAACGGAGACGACAAAGGCCGCACGTCGCTCGGCGACGGTGCGGCCCTCAGACGTGCGCCCGATAGGATTCGAACCTACGACCTTCTGCTCCGGAGGCAGACGCTCTATCCACTGAGCTACGGGCGCATGACCGGGACGCAGACGTACCGGTCAGGAAGCGAGCGTCAGCGTATCAGCCGTCGCGGCTCGCCCGGCAACGCGGACGGAGCCGTCACGGCTCGCCGAGCAACGTCGACAGGTACCCCGAGGTCTCCGCGACGGCCCGCTCGTCGTCGCCGGCGACGATGGCCTCGACCAGGCCGTCGTGCGAGTCGTGACCGTGCGCGTCGGTGACGAAGTTGAACCGGATGTTCTCCCCGATGGCGTCGAGCAGGTTCTCGTACAGCGACGCGAGGACGGGGTTCGCGGCGGTCCGCACGATGACGCGGTGCAGGTCGAGGTCGGTGACGACCATCGCGTCGATGTCCCCGGCGCGGTAGGCCACGGCGCGCGCGTCACGGGCGTCGAGCAGGGCGGACGCGTCGGTCGCGGTGCGGCGCCGGGCGGCGAGGCGGGCGGCCTCGACCTCCAGGGCGCGGCGCACCTCGACGACGTCGCGCTGCCGGGCCTCGGCGATGTGCCGGCCCATCGTGACGGCCATCTCCGACGTCGACAGCACGTAGGTGCCGGATCCCTGGCGGCGTTCGAGCAGGCCGGCGTGCACGAGCGACTGCACGGCCTCGCGCACCGTGTTGCGGCCGACGCCGAGCAGGTCGACGAGCGCGGGCTCGGGAGGGATGCGGGAGCCGACGGGCCACTCGCCGGCGGAGATGCGGCTGCGGAGTGCGTCGACGGCGGTGTCGATGAGTCCGGGGCGTCGCGCCATGGGCCTCAGGTTCCCTGTCCTGGCATGGGCGCAGTCAACACCGGCGCGTGGGCGGACGCCACCGTTTCGGCTGGTCGGCGCGCCGTGTCGCCCGCCGGACGGGGAGGCGTACCGGTACCGATAACGGGATCGGGCGCGCACCGGCCGTCCCCTACCCTTGACGGGTGACTCCCGCCCAGCTCTCCGAGGCCCTGAGGGCCGCTCTCGTGCACGCCGTCGACGACGGCACGTTCGCCCTGGACCCGGCCGCCGTGCCGGCCACCGTGCACCTGGAGCGACCGCGGCAGCGTGAGCACGGCGACTGGGCGACGAACGTCGCGATGCAGCTCGCGAAGAAGGCCGGCTCGAACCCGCGGGCGTTCGCCGAGGAGCTCGCGCGCCGGCTGCAGGAGACGCCCGGCGTCGCGTCCGTCGAGGTCGCGGGGCCGGGGTTCCTCAACATCCGCCTCGACGCGGCGGCCGCGGGCGAGCTCGCGCGCTCGATCGTCGAGCTCGGGCCGGAGTACGGGCAGAACGACTCGCTGGCCGGCACGCGCCTCAACCTCGAGTTCGTCTCGGCGAACCCGACGGGACCGCTGCACATCGGCGGCGTGCGCTGGGCGGCCGTCGGCGACAGCCTGGCCCGCGTGCTGCAGGCGTCGGGCGCCGACGTCACGCGCGAGTACTACTTCAACGACCACGGCGCGCAGATCGACCGGTTCGCGCGCTCGCTCGTCGCGCGTGCGCTGGGTCAGGCCGCCCCGGAGGACGGGTACGGCGGCTCGTACATCACGGAGATCGCCGAGCAGGTCGTGGCCGACGCGCTCGCGGCGGGCGAGCCGGACCCGCGCACGCTGCCGCTCGACGAGGCCACCGAGGCGTTCCGGGTGCGCGGCGTCGACCTGATGTTCGCCGAGATCAAGCAGTCGCTGCACGACTTCGGCGTCGACTTCGACGTGTACTTCCACGAGGACTCGCTGCACGAGTCGGGCGCCGTCGACCGGGCCGTCGAGCGGCTGCGCGCCGGCGGTCACGTCTTCGAGCAGGACGGTGCGGTGTGGCTGCGCACGACCGACTTCGGGGACGACAAGGACCGCGTCGTCATCAAGTCCGACGGCGAGGGCGCCTACATCTCCGGCGACATCGCCTACTACCTCGACAAGCGGGAGCGCGGGTTCGACCGCGTGCTGCTCATGCTCGGGGCCGACCACCACGGCTACATCGGCCGGATGATGGCGGTGTGCGCGGCGTTCGGCGACACCCCGCACGTCAACCTCGAGATCCTCATCGGGCAGCTCGTCAACCTCGTGAAGGACGGCCAGCCGGTGCGCATGTCGAAGCGCGCGGGCACGGTCCTGACGATCGACGACCTGGTCGACGCGGTCGGCGTCGACGCGGCCCGGTACTCGCTCGCGCGGTCGTCGGCGGACTCGGCGATCGACCTCGACCTCGACCTGCTGGCGTCGGCGAAGAACGAGAACCCGGTCTTCTACGTGCAGTACGCGCACGCCCGGACCGTCAACGTGGGCCGCAACGCGGCCGAGGCGGGGGTCCGCAAGGAGGACGGGTTCGACGCGTCGCTGCTCGACCACGAGTCGGAGGCCGTGCTCATCGGCCAGCTCGCGGAGCTGCCGCGCGTCGTCGCGCAGGCCGCCGAGCTGCGCGAGCCGCACCGCGTCGCGCGCTACCTGGAGGAGCTCGCCGGGGCGTACCACAAGTGGTACGACCAGCGCCGGGTGACCCCGTTCGGCGACGAGGAGGTCACGGACGTGCACCGCACGCGCCTGTGGCTCAACGACGCGACGCGCCAGGTCATCGCCAACGGGCTCGGGCTGCTCGGCGTCAGCGCGCCGGAGCGCATGTGAGCGCTGCGGGGGCCCCACGGCCCCACGGGCACCACCACGCCCCGACGACGATCCCCGGCGAGCCGTGGTCGACGGGCGTGGAGCGCGGGCCCGACGGCGCGGTGAGCGTCGGCGGCGTCGACGTGCGCGCGCTCGCGGCCGCGCACGGCACCCCCGCGTACGTGCTCGACGAGCACGACCTGCGGATCCGTGCGCGCGCCTACCGTCGCGCGTTCACCGAGGCGTTCGCGCAGGTCGGCGCGGAGGTCGACGTGTACTACGCCGGCAAGGCGTTCCTCTCGGTCGCGGTCGCGCGCTGGGTGTACGCCGAGGGCCTGCGCGTCGACACGGCGTCGGGCGGCGAGCTCGCCGTCGCGCTGCGGGCCGGCGTGCCCGGCGCCGACATCGGGCTGCACGGCAACAACAAGTCCGACGCCGAGCACGCGGCCGCGCTCGACGCGGGCGTGGGCCGGATCATCGTCGACTCGCTCGTCGAGATCGAGCGCCTGGCCGACACCGTCGCAGCCCGCGGGGGAGACCCCGCGCCCGTCATGGTGCGCGTGACGACCGGCGTCCACGCGGGCGGGCACGAGTACATCTCGACCGCGCACGAGGACCAGAAGTTCGGCCTCTCGCTCGCGCCGTCGACGGGCACCGCGGACACCGTCGCGGACGCCGACGACGACAGCCCCGCGATGACCGGGCTGCTCGCCGTGCTGGCACGCCCGGAGCTGCGCCTGCTCGGCATCCACTCGCACATCGGCTCGCAGATCCTCGACCCGTCGGGGTTCGCCGTGGCGACCCGCGCGGTCCTCGCGCTCCGCGCCCGGCTCGCCCGCCGGACGGGGGTGCTCGTCGACGAGGTCGACCTGGGCGGCGGGTACGGCATCGCCTACCTGCCGGGCGAGGTCGCGCTCGACCCCGACCGGATCGCCAAGGAGATCGCGGCGTCGGTCGAGCAGAGCGCCGCCGACCTGGGCACCGACCTGCCGCGGTTCTCCATCGAGCCGGGGCGCGCGATCGTCGGGCCCGCGGGCCTCACGCTCTACACCGTCGGGACGGTCAAGCCCGTGCGGGTCGACGACGGTCGGACCCGGCTGTACGTCTCGGTCGACGGCGGGATGAGCGACAACATCCGGCCCGCGCTGTACGGCGCGCACTACCACGCGGAGGTCGTCGGGCGGCTGTCGTCGGCCGAGCCCGTGCTGGCGCGCGTCGTCGGCAAGCACTGCGAGAGCGGCGACGTCGTCGTGCACGAGGTCCGGCTGCCCGGCGACGTGCGCGCGGGCGACCTGCTCGCGGTCGCGGCGACGGGGGCGTACGGGCGGTCGATGGCGTCCAACTACAACCTGCTGACGCGTCCGCCGGTCGTCGCGGTGCGCGACGGCGCCTCCCGGGTGCTGGTCCGCCGCGAGACGGTCGACGACCTCCTGGCCCTCGACGTCGGCGACGCCTGACCCCCTCCTGACCCGTCGTCAGGCGTCCTGACCCGTCGTCAGGGGTCCTGACCGTCGTCACGCGTCCTGACCCGTCGTCACCCGTCCTGACCCGGACTTGCCCGCCCTGACCCGACCTCGTCCCGCCTCGCCCCGCCCGCGACCCCGTCCTGGTGACCGGTCGGCAGGCCGACGTGGGCGTGACGACGGGGTCGTCCGCCTGTGCGGGCCCGCCCGCCTCCGCGACCCCGTCCTGGTGACCGGTCGGCCGGTCGGTCCGGGCGTGAGGACGGGGTGGGCGGCGCGTGGTGCATCGGCGGGTGCGACCCCGTCCTGGTGACCGGTCGTCCGGTCGGTCCGGGCGTGACGACGGGGTCGCGACCGTGAGGGCCGGGTCGGCGCGGCGGGATGACGGCGGCGTGGCGCCCGGGCGGCCGGTTGCCGGCGGCGGGACCTGTGTCCCATGCCACACCCGCACCCGTTTGATAGGTGAGGCTTACCTGAGTTAGGTTCACCTCAGTGACGCGGCCCGCGTCGCGTTCTTGCTGGTGGATGGGGTTGATGACGTGCGCGCGGGGACCCGACGGCCCGAGCGCAGGGGGCTCGCAGCGCTCGTCGCGCTGCTCATCACAGCCGGTTGCTCGACCGGCACCGTGGCGGCCGACGGCACACCCGACGGAGGTGTCCGGCTCGCCGACGTCACGACGCTCGACGACCCGCGCACCGCCGAGGGCCCGTCGACGGCCGTCGTCGCCGACGCCGCCGTGCGGCCGATCACCGACGACCCGCACCCGCAGCTGCCCGTCACCGTCACCGACGCGCAGGGCACCGCGGTCACCGTCACCGACACCAGCCGGATCCTCGCCCTCGACGTCTACGGGACCCTCGCCCGCACCGTCTTCGAGCTCGGCCTCGGCGACAGCGTCGTCGGCCGCGACGTGTCCTCGCAGTTCGCCGAGGTCGCCGACCGTCCGCTCGTCACGCGCGGCGGTCACGACCTGTCCGCGGAGGCGATCCTCGAGCTCGCGCCCACGGTCGTCGTCACCGACACGACCCTCGGGCCGTGGGACGTCGTCCTGCAGGTCCGCGACGCCGGCATCCCCGTCGTCGTCGTCGACGCCCACCGCGAGGTCGGCGGCGTCGGCGACCTCGTCCGCCAGGTCGCCGCCGCGCTCGGCGTGCCCGACGCGGGGGAGACGCTCGCGACCCGCGCGCAGGGCGAGGTCGACGCGAAGATCGCGGAGATCGCCGCCGTCGCACCCGCCGACCCCGCCGCTCGGCTGCGCGTCATGTTCCTGTACGCCCGCGGCCAGGCGGGCGTCTACTACCTGTTCGGCGAGGGGTCCGGCGCCGACTCGCTCGTCGAGGCCGTCGGCGCGGTCGACGTCGCCGGCGAGATCGGCTGGGAGGGCATGCGCCCGCTCAACGACGAGGGCCTCATCGCCGCCCGGCCCGACGTGATCCTCATGATGACCGACGGCCTCGCGTCCGTCGGCGGCGTCGACGGGCTGCTCGAGCGCCTGCCCGCGGTCGCCAGCACGCCCGCGGGACAGAAGCGGCGCGTCGTCGACGTGGCCGACGCGCAGGTCCTGAGCTTCGGGCCCGCGACCGCCGACGTCCTCGACGCCCTCGCGGTCGCGCTGTACGCACCCGCGGAGGCGGGGGCGTGAGCGCCACGACGACCGGCGACACGACGGGCGACGTCGTGACGACCCCCGTGAGCGCCGCGGTCGAGGGCCCGACCGCGCGCGAACCGGCAGGTGCACCTCGGGGGGACGCCTCGGGCGACTCGACGACCGGGAGCGTCGCGCGGCCCGCACGTCGGTGGCGTCGGGTCGGGCTGTTCGGCGGCCTGACCGTCGCCCTGCTGGTCCTCGCCGTCGTCGCGGCGGGCAGCGGCCAGCTGCACGTCCCGCCGGCCGAGGTCGTCGGGTCGCTGCTGCACCGCCTCGGCCTCGACGCGGGCACGGTGCCGACGCACCCGAACGGCGACGCCGCGCTGTGGAGCGTGCGGTTCCCGCGCATCGTCATGGCGGTCCTCGTCGGCGCGGCCCTCGCGACCGGCGGTGCGGTGCTGCAGGGCGTGTTCGGCAACCCGCTCGCCGAGCCGGGCGTGGTCGGGGTCTCGTCGGGCGCGGCGGTCGGCGCGTGCCTCGCCATCGTCACGGGGTGGACGTTCGCGGGGACGTGGACGGTCGCGCTGCTCGCGTTCGTCGGCGGGCTGGTCGCCACCGGGGTCGTCTACGCGACGGCTCGCGCGGGCGGCCGGACCGAGGTCGTGACGCTCGTCCTCACCGGGGTCGCGGTCAACGCCGTCGCGGGCGCCGCGGTCGCGTTCCTCACGTTCCTCGGTGACACGCAGGCGCGCGAGCAGATCGTGTTCTGGCAGCTCGGCTCGCTCAACGGCACGCGCTGGGTCTACGTCGCGGTCGTCGCGCCGCTCGTCGTGATCGGCGTCGCGGGCTCGTTGCTGCTGGCCCGTCGGCTCGACCTGCTGGCGCTGGGGGAGCGGTCCGCTCGGCACCTGGGCGTCGACGTCGAGCGGCTGCGCATCACCGCGGTCGTCGTCGTCGCGGTGCTCACCGCCGCCGCGGTCGCGTTCTGCGGGGTCATCGCGTTCGTCGGGCTCGTCGTCCCGCACCTCGTGCGGATGGCCGTCGGGCCCGGTCACGCGGTCCTCGTGCCCGCGTCCGCCCTGGGCGGCGCGACGCTGCTGCTCGGTGCCGACCTCGTCGCCCGCACCGCAGTCCCCTACGCGGACCTGCCGATCGGCATGCTCACCGCGCTCGTCGGCGGACCGTTCTTCTTCTGGCTCATCCGCCGGACCCGCGCGAGCGCCGGAGGGTGGGCATGAGCGTCCTGCTGCGCGCCCGCGGCGTGCGTCTCGCGTACGGGCGGACGGTCGTGCTCGACGGCGTCGACCTCGACGTCCGCGCCGGGGAGGTCGTCGCGCTCGTCGGTCCGAACGGCGCCGGCAAGTCCACGCTGCTCGGGGTCCTCGCGGGCGACCCGCGCCCCGACCGCGGCCAGGTGCTGCTCGACGACGTCGACGTGCGCCGCCGCCCGCTCGCCGAGCTCGCGCGCCGTCGCGCGGTCATGCCGCAGGAGCACCGCGTCTCGTTCCCGTTCCGCGTCCGCGAGGTCGTCGCGATGGGACGCCACCCGTGGCGCGGCACCGCGCGCGAGGACGCCGACGAGCGCGTCGTGCAGGCCGCGATGGACGACGCCGACGTCCTCGCGCTCGCCGACCGCACCCACCCGACGCTGTCCGGCGGCGAGCGGGCCCGCGTCGCGTTCGCCCGGGCGCTCGCGCAGGAGGGCGCGGTCCTGCTGCTCGACGAGCCGACCGCCGCGCTCGACGTCCGCCACCAGGAGGCCGTCCTCGGCCGTGCCCGGGCTGCCGCACGCGACGGCGCCGGGGTCGTCGTCGTGCTGCACGACCTCACGCTCGCAGCCGCGTACGCCGACCGCGTCGTCGTGCTCGACCACGGCCGGGTGCGCGCCGACGGGCCGCCGCGCGACGTCCTCACCGCCGCCCTGCTCAGCGACGTCTACCGGCACCCCGTCGAGGTCGTCGAGCGGCCCGGCGCCGCGCCCGGGTCGGCCGAGCTCGTCGTCCTGCCCGTCCGCACGACCGCGGAGGTCCCCGCATGACGCCCGCCCACCGCCTGCTCGCGGGCCTGCTCGCGCCCGTCGCGCTGCTCGGCACGCTCCTCGCGACCGCCCCGGCCGCGCACGCCGCCGCCCGCGTCGACGTGCAGGTCGAGGGCGGCACGCTGCGCACCGACGGCCCGACGACGCTCACGGTCCGCGGTTCCGGCTTCCAGTCCGTGCAGGGCGGGTTCGGCGGCATCTACGTCGTGTTCGGGTGGGTCGACGACCCGCGCGGCGGCACCTGGCGGCCGTCGAACGGCGGCCAGACGGGGGAGGACCTGCGCTACGTGCCCGACAGCGAGTCGGCCGACAACGCCGGTCACCAGCGGTTCGTCGCGTTCCCCGGCTCGGACACCGCGGCGGCCGCGAACGGCGGGGTCCTCGCGGCCGACGGGTCGTGGAGCACGACGCTCGTCGTCCCCGGCGCCCGGTTCTCCGCGGTCGACCGGTCCGGCGCCGCGACGACCGTCGACTGCACGACCGTGACCTGCGGGGTCATCACCCTCGGCGCGCACGGCGTGAAGAACGCCGCCAACGAGACGTTCACGCCGCTCACCTTCGGCAGCGCGCCCGCGGACCCGGCGCCCGCCGCCGACGCACCCGCCGACGCGACGGCCCCCGCGCTCGGCGCCACCGCCGTCGAGCCCGTGAGCGCGACCGTCGGCGTCGACCGGGCCACTGCCGTCGTGGGCCGCGCGATGGGCTTCACCGGCCAGGGGTTCCTGCCGGGCGAGCAGGTCGTCGGCACCGTCGACGACGGGCGCCTCGCCGTCGGCCCGCTCACCGCCGGGATGCACGGCGAGGTCGCCGGCTTCGTCGAGCTGCCCGCCGACCTGCGCGCCGGGACTCACGTCCTGCGGCTCACCGGCGCCGGCTCGGGGGCCGCGCCGCAGACCGAGTTCACCGCGACGAAGGACCCGGCCGTCGTCTCCGCGCAGGAGGCCGCCGAGGCAGCCGCCGCCGACGCGCAGGCCGACGCGGGGTGGTCACCGGTCGAGATCGCCGTCGGCGTCGCCGCGCTCGTCCTGCTCGCGGTCGTCGTCTCGTCGGCCGTGACTGCCGGACGCCGCCGCACCGAGCGTCGCCGCGCGGCGAGCGGAGCGACCGACGACCTCGCCGACGCGCGGGCCGAGAAGGACCACGCCACCGTCGTGCTGCCCACCGTCGACGCCGCGCCGGCAGGAGGCCACCGATGACCGCCCGACCCGCCCGCTCCGCCCGGGGCTCTCTCGGTGCCCGCGGGGCGCGGCTGCGTCGCCGCCTGGCTGCGTCCGCGCTGCTCGGCCTCCTCGCCACGGCCGTCGCCGTCCCCGCGCTCGCCGCCGACGGTCCGTCGGGCGGCACGGACCTGACCGTGTCGGTCGTCGTGCCCGAGTCGCGCGACCGTGCCTTCGAGGTCCGCGACGCCGAGCTCCTGTGGTCGCTCAACGCCGAGACGGGGGCCGCCGCCCCCGCGGGCGGCTGCCACTTCCTCATGGCGGGGCGGCCCGGCGCGACGGGTGACGCGGGCGGCTCGCACGTCTGGACCGCGGCGGACGGGCTGTACCGCGCGCAGGACGGCCCGGTCCGGGTCCGGGTGCCCGACGGCAGCGCGGACGGTCGCGCCGCGTCGTGGGACACGCGGTGCAGCACGCCCGGCGGGACACCGGTGCGGGGCGACGCGACGTCGCAGGCACGCGTCTCGGTGACGGGCGGCACGGGCGTCGTCGACCCTGTCGCGGGCACGGCTCGCGTCACGTGGTCCGGCACGTTCACGGTCGTGTTCTACGGCGGCCTGACGTACTGGTGGGCGAGCGACCCGGTGCTCGAGGTCCGGCCCGACGGCACGGGCACGCTCACGGCGCTCGTCGGCGGGTACGCGACGTCCCGCGAGGACACGTCGGTGTGGGCGCCGCTCGCGCCGCGGCAGGTCGTCCTCGCCGACCTCGAGCGGGTGCCGACGGGCGCGACGACGGGCTTCACCGTGACCCCGCGCTACCTGGGCGTCACGGCCGCCGCGCCCGACCAGGTGGCGCGGACCGACGCGAACGCCGGGGTGTGGGGTGCGTTCCCGGCGTCGTTCGTGCAGTTCCAGCAGCTCACCGGGCAGGGACCGTACTGGTACACGTCCGGCGGCGAGGCCGACCGTCGGAAGGTCGCGTCGCCGCTCGTCGTCCGCTGGACGGCGGGGCAGGCGGTCGACGACGAGACGCTCGCCGCCGCGCCGGCGCCGACCACGGCGACCGCAGGCGGGACCGGTACGACGACCGGCTCGACGTCGGCACCCCGATCCCGCGCGGCCACGGCCGCCGCGCCGACCGCGGCCGACCCCGTCGCCGCCGTCCCCGGTGTCACCAGCCAGTCGTTCTCCGGCCCGCGCACCCCGCTCGTCACCGCCGTCGCCACGACCCTCCGCGACGACCCCACGGTCACGGGGCTCGGCGTCGCCGGGCTGCTCCTCGGCACGTCCGGTGCCGTCCTCGGTTTCCGGCGCGGGTGGCTCGTGCTGCCCGGCCGCGGCAGGATCCCTGCGCCCTGAGCGCGAGGACGGGCCGACCGGCCCACGCCCGACCGGGGGGGCGGGCAACACCACCAGCATCAAGGGGAGACGATGCACACAGCACGTACGCGCGGCCGTCGGGCCGCCGTCGTCGGGCTCACCGCGCTCGCGGTCGGGCTCGGCGGGGTCGCCGTCGGCCTGCCGGCGCAGGCCGCAGCCGGTGACCCGACGGACGGGACCCTGGAGTGGGGCTTCCGTCAGTCGTTCCGGAACTACGTCGGCCGGCAGACCGCCGCGCTGCCGCCGATCGGCGCGGTGCCGGTCGGGCAGCGCATCACGGTCCTCGCGCCGGCGCAGTTCGACGTCGACGGCACGCCCGCCGTCCCGGAGAACACCGCGACGCCCAACGAGACGCTGCCGTACCTGCTGCCCGTCACGGGCGGCTCGGTGACGTCGGCCGACGACCTGCGGGTCGAGTCCGCGGGCGGCGCGGTCTTCGCGTTCCCGTCGCACGCGTTCACCGTCACGGTCACGGACGTGGCCGTCGTGGTCAGCGGCGGCGTGGGCTCGCTCGTCGGCGACCTGTCGGTCGTCATCCCGGAGAACAACCTCGGGTACACGGCCGGGACGTACGGCGGCGACGACGTCGTCCTCGGCACGGTCACGGACGTCGACGTCACCCTGACGGCGCAGTCCGTCACGGTGTCGGGCACGGGTGTGGCCCTCACGGCCGACGGTGCCGCCGCCCTGCAGAACTTCCTGCAGGAGGGTGCCGCGCTCGACGACTTCACGGTGACCGCGGACCGCGAGTCGGCCACGGCCCCCGTGTGGAGCCCGCAGATCACGGTCTCGAAGACCAGCGGGTTCGACCCCGCCGGGACCGAGACGGTCACCGTCACGGGCACCGGGTTCGACCCGGCCGCCAACCTCGCGACGGGCCGCCCGCCGGTCGCGAACGGCCAGCCGACCGGCGTCTACGTCGCGTTCGGCCGGTTCGCCGACGTGTGGCGCCCGTCCGCCGGCGCCGCGTCCGCGGCCCGTCCCGTGACGAGCCAGAAGTGGGCGCTGCCCGAGCCGTCCTACACGCAGGTCGGCACCGACTACCCGAGCCAGGCGCCCGCGCTCGTCGTCCTGCAGCCGGACGGCTCGTTCACCGCCCAGCTCGACGTCAAGGCCGCGGCGCAGACGACCGGCACCTACGGCGTCTACGTGTTCGCCGCGGGCGGTGCGGCCGCCAACGCCGCGCAGGAGCTGTTCGTCCCGCTGTCGTTCGCGGGCGACCTCGACGTCGACGTCACGGTGCCCGAGACGCCTGTCGACCCGGGGGCGTTCTCGTGGACCGTCGCGGGGTCGGGCGCGGTGTCGCTCGGGACCGCGACCGCCGGCGACGCCGCGTTCACGGCCGTCGGCGCGCTGCCCGCGATCACGGTGTCCGACACACGCCCGGCGTCGCCGGGCTGGTCGATCACCGGGTCCACCGGGCGGTTCGCGTCGGCCGACGGCACGGCGTCCTTCCCGGGCTCGCGCCTCGGCTGGGCCCCGCACGTGACCGGCTCGGTCGCCGCAGCCGGTGCCGCTGTCGCCCCCGCGGCCTCGGGCGGCCTCGCCGCCGGGTCCACGCTCGCGTTCGCCCCGGCGGGGTCGACGTCGGGCGCGGTCACCGCCGGTGCCGACCTCACGCTCAGCCTGCCGCTGGACACCCCCGCGGGCGCCTACTCCGGCGTCCTCACCCTCACCGCCGTGGGCTGAGCCCCTCGTGCACGACGCTCCCTCCCCCCGCACGCCGGTGGTCCCGGCGCCCGGTCCGTCCCTCGTGACGGTCCGCGGCGCCGGGGTCGCCCGGCGGCTGCCGCACCGACGGCGCTCCACCCGCCGTGCACTCGCCGCGCACGTCGCGGCCACGGCCGCCACTGCCGTCCTCGCCGCCGGGATCGTCGCCGTCCTGGCGGCCGTCCCGGCCATCGGGACCCCCGCTGCGCCCCCAGCGCGCTCGACGCCCACAGCGCCCCTCATGCCCGCCGCCCACGCCTCGGCCCTCGCCTCGCTCGGCACGGCTGCGGCTGCGCGTGGAACCTCTGTCGCGCCCCGCGCGACGGACCTTCCACACGGCGTCCCCACCGGCGTCGAGACCGCGGCGGCGCTCGCGGAGGTCCTCGCCGACACGACCGGCGACGTCGCCTGGTCGCTCGCGCCCGCCGACGGCCCGCTCGGCGCGGGTCGCGCCAACTTCTCCTACGACGTCGCCCCCGGTGACGTCGTGCACGACGCCGTCGTCGTGACGAACCGCTCCGACGCACCCCTGACGCTCACCGTCTACGGGACGGACGCGTTCACCACCCCCGCCGGGCACCTCGACCTGCTGACGGCCGACGAGGAGCCCGCCGACCTCGGCGCGTGGCTCGCGCTCGACGTGCCGGGCGGTCAGGTCGTCGTCGAGCCGCGCGCCTCGACGACGGTCCCGTTCGTCCTGACGGTCCCCGCCGACGCCGCCCCAGGCGACCACGCCGGGGGAGTGGTCACGTCCTTCCTCTCCGCCGCGACGGGCTCGACGGTCGCGCGCGACAACCGCCTCGCGCTGCGCGTGCACGCCCGTGTCGCCGGTGACCTGGCGCCGGGCCTGAGCGTGCGGGACGTCCGCGTCCGCTACGAGGGCACGGCGAACCCGTTCGGGGCGGGCCGGACGGTCGTGACGTACCGCCTGGTCAACACGGGCAACGCCCGGCTGCTGCCGGCGGAGGCCGTGACGGTCGCGGGCCCGGGTGACGTCGGTGCGCGGACGAGCCCGGTGACGGCCCTGCCGGAGGTGCTCGCGGGCTCGTCGCTGGAGCGCGAGGTCGTGCTGCCGGGGGTGCGTCCGACGGTGCGCCTGACGGCGGACGTCGCGGTGACCGGCGAGGTCGTGGGGATCGGGGGCGGGGACACCGCCGCGGACCGGTCGAGCGCGGCGACGTGGGCCGTCCCGTGGACGCTCCTGGTCGTCGTGCTCCTGGTGGTCGCGGGAGCGGTGGCCGTCCCCCTCGTCCGCTCCCGCGGGCGGACCGGCGAGGACCGGGCGCCGAGGTCGTGACGTCCGGTCGAGGTCGCCGGCTGCGGCTGACGACCTCGGCCCGGAGTGACGACCTCGGCCCGGAGTGGCGACCTCGACGTCGCCCGCGTCAGCGGACGTGCACCGCGCCCAGGTCGGCGAACATCGCCTGGTTGAGCCGGAACGCGAGGCGCGCCTCCTCGACGACGGCGGCGCGCTGGCCGGGCGTGAGGTCGAGGGCGTCGAGGCGCTCGCGGTAGACGTCCTTGAACGGCTTGAGCTTGTGGATCTGCGGGAAGTCGTAGAACGTCAGCCCGGCGCCGGACAGCCCGTAGTGCCGCTCGATCATGCGCTGCAGGATCTGCCCGCCGGACAGGTCGCCGAGGTAGCGCGTGTAGGCGTGCGCGGCGTAGGCGGGCAGGTCGCCGGCGACGGCGTGCAGCCGCTCGACGTATGCGGTGGTCGCGGGCAGGGTCCGGACCTGGTCGCGCCAGGCCGGTCCGAGCAGGTGGGCGAGGTCCGCCTCGATCGCGGGCACGCGCTCGAGCTCGTCGAACACGAGGGCGCCGTCGTCGCCCGCGGCGCGCAGGGCGGCCCCGGCGGCCTCGAGCGCGGTGTAGACGGCGAGCTGCTGGGCCGCGAGGTCGGTGTACGCGGCGACGTCGAGCCGCCCGCTGACGAGGTGCTCGACGAACGGCGAGCGCTCGGCGTTCTCGTGGTCCTCGCGGGTGCCGGCGCGCAGCGCGGCCGAGAGCGGGGTGGTGAGCACGTGCTCGTCGGTCGGTGCGCTCATGGTGGCGGCTCCTCGTCGGATGCTGCGGAGACTGCGGATGCTGACAGGTCGTCAGCACCCCGACCCTAAGCCAGGTAAGCCTGTCCTAACAAGACGCCCGTCCAGCAGGTGGTCAGGCCGGAGCCTGGACGGGCGATCCGACCCCCGGGGCGCCCCCTCTATCCTGGGCGGCGTCACGCGCCGCGCAGGCGTGTGGCCCCACCGACCGAAAGGCCCGCCCGTGGTCCCGTCGCCCGACTCCCGTCCGCCCCTGCGCGTCGCCGTGCTCGGCTGCGGCGTCGTCGGGACGGAGGTCGTGCGGCTCCTCACGACGCAGGCCGACGACCTCGCCGCCCGCGTCGGCGCGCACCTCGACCTCGTGGGCGTCGCGGTCCGCGACGTCGACGTCGAGCGGGACCCGGTCGTCGACCGGGCGCTGCTCACGGCCGACGGCACCGCGCTCGTCGAGAAGGCCGACGTCGTCGTCGAGGTCATGGGCGGCATCGAGCCGGCCCGGTCGCTGCTGCTGCACGCGATCGAGCACGGCGCGTCCGTCGTCACCGCCAACAAGGCGCTGCTGGCCCAGCACGGCCCGACGCTGTACGCCGCGGCCGACGAGGCGGGCGTCGACCTCTACTTCGAGGCCGCCGTCGCGGGCGCCATCCCGATCGTGCGGCCCGTGCGGGAGTCCCTCGCGGGCGACCACGTGCGCCGCGTCCTCGGCATCGTCAACGGCACGACCAACTACGTGCTCGACCGCATGACGTCCGAGGGGCTCGACCTCGACCAGGCGGTCAAGGAGGCGCAGGCCCTCGGGTACGCGGAGGCCGACCCGACGGCCGACGTCGAGGGCTACGACGCCGCCGCGAAGGCCGCGATCCTCGCCTCGCTCGCCTTCCACACCCGCGTCTCGCTCGACGACGTGCACCGCGAGGGCATCACCGCCGTCACCGCCGACGACGTCGAGTGGGCCGCCCGCACCGGCCACGTCATCAAGCTGCTCGCGATCGCCGAGCGCGGCGAGGACGCCGACGGCACCGCCGGGGTCCTGGTGCGCGTGCACCCCGCGCTGCTGCCGCAGGCGCACCCGCTCGCCGGTGTGCGGGGCGCGTTCAACGCCGTGTTCGTCGAGGCCGAGTCCGCGGGCGAGCTCATGTTCTACGGGCGCGGCGCGGGCGGCGTCCCGACCGCGTCTGCCGTGCTCGGCGACGTCGTCTCGGTCGCCCGGCACCGCGTGCTGGGAGGGCGGGGCCCGGTCGAGTCGTCCTACGCCGACCTGCCGGTCCTGCCGACCGCGGTCGCCCGCACGCGCTACCAGGTGCGGCTCGAGGTGGCCGACCGCCCGGGCGTGCTCGCTCAGGTCGCCGCGGAGCTCGCCTCCCGCGGGGTGTCCATCGAGGCGGTACGGCAGTCGCCGTCCGTCGAGGGCGCCCCCGCCCGCGGAGACGCGTCGGCCGTCGCGCACCTCGTCATCACCACGCACACCGCCCCCGACGCCTCCCTGCGTGCCACCGTCGACGCCGTCGCCGGCCTCGACGTGGTGCGCAGCGTGGTCTCCGTCCTGCGAGTCGAAGGAATCTGATGGCCCACCAGTGGCGCGGCGTGATCGCCGAGTACGCCGACCGTCTGCCCGCGCACGTCCAGGAGACGGTGGTGACCCTCGGCGAGGGCGGCACCCCGCTGATCCCCGCGCCGGTGCTGTCCGAGCGCACGGGCGCCGACGTGCACGTGAAGTTCGAGGGCATGAACCCCACGGGCTCGTTCAAGGACCGCGGCATGACGACCGCGATCTCGGCGGCGGCGGCGCGCGGCGCGAAGGCGGTCGTGTGCGCGTCGACGGGCAACACGTCGGCGTCGGCCGCCGCGTACGCGACCCGCGCGGGCATGCTCTGCGCGGTGCTCGTGCCGGACGGCAAGATCGCGATGGGCAAGCTCTCGCAGGCGATCGCGCACGGCGCGCGGCTGCTGCAGGTCGACGGCAACTTCGACGACTGCCTCATCGCGGCCCGCAAGCTCGCGGAGGCGTACCCCGTCGACCTGGTGAACTCGGTGAACCCGGACCGGATCGAGGGCCAGAAGACGGGCGCGTTCGAGATCGTCGACGCGCTCGGCGACGCCCCCGACATCCACGTCCTGCCGGTCGGCAACGCGGGCAACATCACCGCGTACTGGAAGGGCTACCGCGAGTACGCGGGCCTCGACGCGGGGGCCGCGCACACCGCCGTCGCGACGCGCACGCCCGTCATGTGGGGCTTCCAGGCGGCCGGGGCCGCGCCCATCGTCAAGGGCCACCCGGTCGACGAGCCGGAGACGATCGCGACCGCGATCCGCATCGGCAACCCCGCGTCCTGGCAGCAGGCCGAGGAGGCGCGCGACGTCTCGGGCGGGCTCATCGAGGCCGTCACGGACCAGCAGATCCTCGCCGCCCACCGCATCCTGTCGGCCGAGGTCGGCGTGTTCGTCGAGCCGGCGTCGGCCGCGGGCGTCGCGGGGCTCCTCGCGCTCGCCGAGCAGGGCCGCGTGCCCGCCGGCGCGCGCATCGCCATCACCGTCACGGGCCACGGCCTCAAGGACCCGCAGTGGGCCCTCAAGACCCCCGAGGGTCACGACGTCGAGCCCGTGCGGGTGTCCGCGGACGTCGTGTCCATCGCGTCCGCCCTCGGCCTGGACTGAGGCCCGCGATGCGGCTGGGTGCGGACCACGTCCGCGTCCGCGTCCCCGCGACGAGCGCGAACCTCGGCCCGGGCTTCGACGCGCTCGGTGTCGCCCTGACGCTGCACGACGAGCTCGAGGTGCGCGCGCTCGGCACGTCGGGCGTGCGGGTCGAGGTCACCGGCGAGGGCGCGGGGGAGGTGCCCGACGACGAGTCGCACCTCGTCGTCCAGGCGCTGCGCGCCGCGCTCGACCACGTCGGCGCCCCGCAGACCGGCCTGCACCTGGTCTGCCACAACCGCATCCCGCACGGGCGGGGGCTCGGCTCGTCCGCCGCCGCGGTCGTCGCGGGGATCGTCGCGGCGCGCGCACTGGTCGCCGAGCCGGAGTCGCTCGACGACGCCGTCGCCCTGGCGCTCGCGACGCAGATGGAGGGCCACCCCGACAACGCCGCGCCCGCGCTGCTCGGCGGCGCGACGGTCGCGTGGACCGACGCCGCGGGCGGGGTCGACGCCGCCCGGATCGCCGTGCACCCCGACGTCGTCCCCGTGGCGGTCGTCCCCGCGACGCACCTGTCGACGAAGGCGGCCCGGGGTGTCCTGCCGGCGACCGTCCCGCACGGCGACGCCGCGTTCCAGGCGGGCCGTGCCGCGCTCCTCGTCGAGGCCCTCGGACGTCGGCCTGACCTGCTGCTCGCCGCGACCGAGGACCGGCTGCACCAGCAGTACCGCCGCCCCGTCATGCGCCACTCGATGGCGCTCGTCGACGTCCTGCGCGCGGCGGGCGTGCCGGCCGTCGTCTCGGGTGCGGGGCCGACGGTCCTCGCGCTCGCACGCCGGGTCCCGGGCGCCGCGGAGGTGCCCGACGGCGGGCGCACGGGCGCCGGTGACGGGGTCGTCGTCGCGACCGACGCCGACGACGCGCTGCGCGACGCGTTCGGCGGCGTCATGGGTGGATGGCGGATCCTGCCGCTCGCCGTGGACACCATCGGCGCGCGGGCCGAGCGGGTCGCTGACCTCGCGGACCGCCCGATCGGGTGACGTCCGACGGGTGCGGGAGCACGGGGCTGAGCGGGGAGCCGCGGTGGTAGCATCGACGCGTTCCCCGGACCTCGTCCTCCGGGTCGCCCGCGCCGCCACGTGCCCGGGCTCACCCCGCGAGTCGACCACCCGGGAACGATCCAGCCCACGAGCGCAGATGTCGCAGACGTCGTCGAACGCGCCGTGCCGCTCCACTTCCGTCCCGGTCGTCTGACCGGGACCCGGCCGCACCCCCGTCCCCGCGGGAACGGCCACCGACGAGGGGAAGGGTCCTTCGTGACAGACACCATCGATCCCGCCGTGACGCCGTCCGGCGGGTCCGCCCGCGCCGGCTCCATCACCGCGCTGCGCCTGCCCGAGCTGCAGGCCCTCGCGTCGGAGCTCGGCGTCAAGGGCACCTCGAAGATGCGCAAGGGCGACCTGGTCGAGGCGATCACCGCCGCCCGTGGGGGCGCCCGCTCCCACGCGCTCGACGAGCCGCGCCGCGCGGAGGCCGTCGCGGTCGCCGAGGCGCCCGTGCGCGAGCGCCGCCGCCGCGCCCCGCAGGCGGCCCAGCCGGAGTC
>NZ_BIMR01000089.1 GCF_004306155.1 Cellulomonas biazotea | reverse complement strand
TGCGGCGGCCGTGCGGCAGTCGTGCGGCGGCCGTGCGGCGTCGCGGCCGCGCAGGCACGACCACCGACGGGAGGCGCGACGGCGCAGGCGACGGGTCAGCCGGCGTCGCGCAGCGGCCGGACGTCGACCGCGTCCATGCCCGCGGCGAGCGCCGCCGCCAGCCCCTCGTCGCTGTCCTCCAGCACCAGGCACGCACCGGGCTCCACGCCCAGGCGCTGCGCGGCGAGCACGAAGATCTCCGGCGACGGCTTGCCCGCGGAGACGTCGTCGCGCGTGACGACCGCGTCGAGCAGGCCGAGGAGCCCGAGCGCCTCGAGCGTCGGGACGACCGTCTCCCGCTGCCCGCCCGTCGCGACGGCCGCGCGGAGCGTGCCGCGCGTGGACCGCAGCAGGTCGGCGACGGCCGGGTGCTCGCCGACCTCGTGCACGCGGGCCAGGTAGGCGGCGTTGCGGCGGGCCGTGACCGCCGCGGCGTCGACCGGCACGCCGTGCAGGACGCCGAGCCGCTCGACCATCTCGGTCGTGGAGACGCCCGTCCGCGCGTCGTACCAGTCCTGGTCGAGCACGATCCCGGTGCCCGCGAGCGCGTCGCGCAGCGCGCGGTAGTTCACGGCCTGGCTGTCGACGAGCGTGCCGTCGTGGTCGAGCAGGAGCCCGCGGTGCTGCGGGCCGGGTCGCAGGTCGGCCGCGGTGCGCGCGGTCCGGGCGGTCGCCATGTCGTCCCCCTGGTCGGCGCCGTCGGCGCCTGCGTGCCGGTGCGTGCGGGTGCGTACCGGTGCGGTCCCGGTCCGTGCCGGTACGTGCCGGTGCGGTCGGACGACCGCGGCGCCAGGCTAGGGCGACGGCGCGGTCGCCGCGGTCCGGGTCCGTGCCGCGGACGCGGGTCAGGCGTCCCAGTCGACCTGGACCGGGAGACCTGCGAACGCCGCGTAGGCCGCGAAGGCGTCGACGACGGCGTGGCGCTCGGCGTCCGTCAGGGGGCGCGCGAGCCGGGGCTGCGCGACGACGCCGTCCTTCGTGGCGACCCGGCGCCACCAGCCGACGACCTGGCTGTCGAGCAGGAGCGGCTGGATCACCTGGTTGGTCCCGGGCGGCGCGATCGGCAGGCCGGCGACGTTCGCCGCGAACCGGCTGGCCGTGTACGCCACGCCGTACTCGTCGTACCCCTGGAGCACGTGCGCGGTCGGCGACGGGTCCCGCACGGGCGACGGTCCCGGCGCGGACCACACGGCCACGCCGTCGACCTCGTCCTGGTCGAGCTCGTCCGCGACGAGGGCGAGCCCGCGCCGGACCTGCGCGAGCGTGAGCGTCGCCCACCACGCGAGGTCCTTCTCCGCAGCGGGGCCGTGCCCGGTGAAGAAGCGCCGGGTGAGCTCGGCGAGCGCGTCGTCGCCGCGCAGGTCGGGACCGTCGTCGGGGACACGCTCGTCGACGAGGGCGTACGTCTGCTGCGCGCCGCGCGCGACGCCGGACGTGACGACCGCGTCGAGCTCGAGCCGCATGAGCAGGTACGCGAGCTGCAGGCCCGCGGCCTCCAGGCCCGCGCGTGCGAGCACGTCGGCCACCTCGCGGCGGGTGAGGTGCTCGCCGCCGCGCAGGGCACGCGTCACGACCGGGGTGGCCCGGGCCATGACGTCGTCGTCGAGGCCGACCTGCCGCTCGACCGTCCCGTTGACGCGCAGGACACGGGGGCCGGTGAGCGCCTGCACCCACCGCAGGTCCTCGGCGGCGACGTAGTGCCAGGTGGCGCGCAGCGCGTGCGTGCGCAGCAGGCGGCCGTCGTCGAGCGAGCGCGCGACCGTCGCGTCGTCGGTCCCGCTGCGCATGCCGAGCGACCAGCGGGACATCGGCACCTCCTGCGCCTGCGACGCGCCCAGGTGCCGCACGACCGCGACGGGGTCGGGCAGCGGGGGCCCCGACAGGTGCTGCCGGTGCAGGCGACGGTGGGCGACCTCGACGGCGTCCATGTCCCGGATCCTAGGGGCGCGGCGGGGCTGTTCCCCGGCCGGTCACGCGACGTCGGCCATACGGTCACGCGGCGTCGGTCATCCGGACATGCGGGGGTCAACCGGACGCGGTCGACTGGTCGTCATGCGAATCCGTCGCGCTGTCGCGCTCGCTCTCGTCGTGGCCACCGCCGCCCTCGGCGGCACGGTCCTGCCCGCCGCCGCCGAACCCGCCGGCTCGGCCGGCACGTCCGACGCCACCGACACCGCGCGGGCAGGTCAGCCGGCGGGTCACGGCCGTCCGGCGCCGGGCCGTGGCCCCGCGCTCGTCTCCCGCGCCACCCTGTCCGCCGACTTCCTCGCCGACGGTCCGCCGTCCGGCGCCGCGGTCACCCCGGCGAACGGCCGCACCGGCCCGTTCGCCGGCCAGGTGATCCCCGGCTTCTCGGGGGCGCTCGACAACGGCGACGGCACGTTCTGGGGGCTGCCCGACAACGGGTTCGGCGCCAAGGGCAACTCCGCGGACTTCCTGCTGCGGATGTACCTCGTGACGCCCGACTGGGCGTCGGGGCAGATCGAGGTCGGGCGGCACGTGTCGTTCCGCGACCCCGACGGGCACGTCGACTTCCCCCTGACGCGCGCGGACCGGCTGCTCACGGGCGCGGACTTCGACGTCGAGTCGGTCCAGCGCGCGAAGGACGGCACGCTGTGGGTCGGCGAGGAGTTCGGCCCGTTCCTGCTGCACTTCGACGCCGACGGCGTCCTGCTCTCGGCTCCCCTGCCGTTCCCTGACGGCAAGTCGCCCGCCAACCCGTACCTGGCGCCCGGAGAGACGCCCCGGGTCGGCAGCAGCCGCGGCTTCGAGGCGCTCGCGATCTCGTCGGACGGCCGCCGCCTGTACCCGGTCGTCGAGGGCGCGTTCACCGACGACCCGGTGCAGCGCCGCCGGTACGTCTACGAGGTCGACACCCGCACGCAGCAGTACACGGGCCGCACCTGGCAGTACGAGACCGACGCGGCCGCAAACGTCGTCGGCGACGCGCAGTGGGTCGGCCGGGACCGCCTGTGGCTCATCGAGCGCGACGACCACGACGGCGCCGCGTCGGTGACCAAGCGGGTCTACGAGGTCGACCTGTCCCGGACCGACCGCGACGGCTTCGTCGAGAAGTCGCTGGTCCTCGACGCGCTGCGCATCGCCAACCCACGGGGCGTCGGCGCGGGGACGGGCTACGGGACGGGCGACCCGTTCGCGCTGCCCGTGCAGTCGTTCGAGACGATCGTGCCGCTCGGCAAGGACCGCCTGCTGCTCGCGAACGACAACAACTACCCGGGCAACGCGGCACGCGTCCCCGGGACGCCGGACGCGACGGAGATGCTGGTCGTCGACCTGCGCGGGGCGCGGCTCGCGAAGCCGGACGACACCCTGGTCGTCGGGCACCGCGGGGCGTCCGGGTACCGCCCCGAGCACACGCTCGCCGCCTACGAGACCGCGATCCTGCAGTGCGCCGACTACATCGAGCCCGACCTGGTGAGCACGAAGGACGGCGTCCTCGTCGCGCGGCACGAGAACGAGATCGGCGGCACGACCGACGTCGCGACCAAGCCGGAGTTCGCCGACCGCCGCACGACCAAGACCGTCGACGGCACGAGCATCACGGGCTGGTTCACCGAGGACTTCACGCTCGCCGAGCTGCGGACCCTGCGGGCCAAGGAGCGCATCCCCGGCACCCGCCCGGCGAACACCGCGTTCGACGGGAAGTACGGCGTGCCCACGTTCGACGAGGTCCTCGACCTGGCCCGGCACTCGCGGACGTGCGCGGGCGAGCCCGTGGGCGTCTACCCGGAGACGAAGCACCCGTCGTACTTCGACGACCTGGGCCTCTCGCTCGAGGAGCCGCTGCTCGCGACCCTCGCCGCGAACGGGCTCGACCGCCGCGACGCGCCGGTGGTCATCCAGAGCTTCGAGACCGCCAACCTGCGCGAGCTCGCGACGCGCACCCGCCTGCCGCTCGCGCAGCTCGTCAACTGCACCGGGAGCCCGTGGGACCTCGTCGAGGCCGGGGACCCGCGCACCTACGCCGACCTCGTCACGCGCGACGGCCTGCGCTGGGTGGCGCGCTACGCCGACGGCATCGGCGCCTGCAAGGACGTCCTCATCCCGCGCGACGGCACGGGTGCGCTGCAGTCGCCGTCGCCCGTCATCCGGGACGCACACCGGGCGGGCCTCACGGTGCACGGCTGGACGTTCCGGCGGGAGAACCAGTTCCTGCCCACCCAGTTCCGGGTCGGCACCGACCCGAACGCCCCCGGCGACCTGACGGGTGAGATCCGCACGTTCCTGCGCGCCGGCATGGACGGGTTCTTCACCGACAACCCGGACGTGGGGGCGGCCGCCGTCGGCTGACGCCCGTCCGCACCGCGAGGCCCCCGGTCCGACCACCGGGGGCCTCGTCGTCGCCGTGGCCCGGTGACAGACTCGGCTGCGAGGACGGCGTCGTCCCGCCGTCGTCCGCCGACCGGCGCACGGGCGAGGAGAGGCACCATGAGCACGCGCACGTACCTGCGGCTCGCGACGATCGAGGGCGGCTCCGTGGACCGCCACCACGAGGGCTGGATCGACGTCCGGTCGTTCAGCTGGTCCGAGTCCGTCCCCGTGAGCGGCCACGCCGGGGTCGGCGGCGCTACCGGACGCGTGACGACGAGCCCGCTCGTCGTGACGGCCGAGGCGAGCGTCGCGTCCCCGCGGCTGTTCCTCGCGTGCGCCCGCTCGGCCCGCCTCGACGTCGCCGAGCTCGAGGTCGTCCGGGCCGGCGAGGACGGTGGGCGCCCGTTCCTGCGGTGGCGGCTGGAGGGCGTCGCGGTCACCGGGTACGCGGTGACCGGCGAGGACTTCCTGCCCGTCGACACGCTCACGCTGACGTTCCGGTCGCTGCGGTTCGACGTGCAGGAGCAGCAGCCCGACGGCTCGCCCGGGCAGACCGTCTCCGCGGAGTTCGACTTCTTTCGGCTCCTCGACGAGTGACGCGCGTGCCCGGTCCGGCCGTCGACCGCGACCGGGTCGGTGTCAGACGTCGACGAGTGCGATCCGGAGGCGCACGGTGTCGCCGACGTCGACCTGCTCGGCCCGGCGCACGGCCTTCTTCACCGGCAGCACGAACGTGCCCGCGCCGTCGTCGGGGAAGATCGACGTGCGCCACACGGTCGCACCGAGCGTGACCTCGACCCGGACCGACCCGAACCCGCGGGTCACCGCGCCCGCGACCTCGAGGACCTCGTCGGCGACCTCGGTGGGCAGGCTCGCGAACACCCACGTGTCGGTGCGGCGGGCGTCCCACCGCCACAGCGGCGCGTCGAAGTCGTAGTCCATCCGCGCATCGTCGCAGGCGGCACCCACGCCCGAGGCGGGGCGGTCAGGCGCGCTCGAGCAGCGTCACGACCTCGTAGTGCGTCGTCTGCGGGAACATGTCGAGCAGCCGCCCGCGCACGGGTCGCAGCGACGGCATCGCGGCGAGGTCGCGGGCCAGCGAGCGCGCGTGGCACGACGAGTACACGACGCGCTCGACGCCGGACCGCTCGAGCCACCCGGCGAGGTCGGGGCCGATCCCCCGCCGGGGCGGGTTGACGACGACGAGGTCGGGTGCCGCGTCGGCCGCGAGCGCGAAGCCGGTCGCGTCGTCGGCGAGGAAGGTCGTGCGCACGAGCCCGGCGTCGCGCGCGGTGAGCGCGGCACTGGCGACGGCCTCGGCGGACGTCTCGACGCCGACGACGTCGCGCGCGGGGTCGGCGACGTGCAGGGCGAAGCCCCCGACGCCGCAGTACAGGTCCCACACGGACGCGGGGCTGCTCTCCTCGACCCACGCGGCGGCCTGCCGGTAGAGCGCGGCGGCGACGTCGGTGTTGGTCTGGAAGAAGCTCTGCGGGCGCAGGTGCAGGTCGAGCCCGTTGACGCGCATGCGCAGGGTCTGCTCGTCGGTCAGCACGATCTCGCGCGACCCCTCGAGCACGGCCTTGTGCTCGGGCAGCAGGTTGACGGACGCGACGACGAGCGCCGGGAGCTGCTCGTGCAGCCACGGCAGGTGCTTGCGGATCCGGGTGACGGCCTCCTGCGAGCGCAGGACGAACCGCACCATGAGGTCGCCGTCGGCTGACTGCGTGACGAGCAGGTGCTTGAGCTCGCCGCGGCGCGCGGGGACGTCGTAGGGCTCGATCCGGGCGCGGGTGACGAACGCGGCGAGCACGGGGAACACGGCCTGGAGGCCGTCCGGGTAGAGGCCGCACGACTGCAGGTCCACGCCGGCGCCCGCGGCGTCGAGGATGCCGAGGGTGGGCGCGTCGACCGTGCCGGCGACGACCATCTTCGCCTTGTTGCGGAAGCCCTCCTCGCGGCTGGCGACCGGCGGGAGCCAGTCGAGCCCGGCGTGCTCGGCGAGCAGGTCGGCGACGAGGTCCTGCTTGGCGGCGAGCTGCGCGGCGTACGGCCGGCCCATCCACGTGCAGGAGAGGCACCGCTCCGCGTCGAAGTAGGAGCACTGCACGGTCCACCAGCCTACGGGGCGTGTATCTGTGACGCGGGTCACACCTCTTCCTCGGTGCGGGGGCGCAGTCGACAGGTCGCGCGCGGGCGGGGAGACACCGATGGGCAACCGGAACGGCGACCTCGAGGTCGTGGACGCAGTGGTCGTCGGCTCGGGCTTCGGGGCCGCGGTGGCGGCGCAGCGGCTCGCCGAGGCCGGCAAGCAGGTCGTCGTCATGGAACGCGGCAGGCGGTACGGGCCCGGCGACTTCGCCCGGACGCCCGCGCAGATGGGCCGCAACTTCTGGGACCCGAGCGAGAAGCTCTACGGCCTGTTCGACGCCTGGTCGTTCCGCGGCACCGAGGGCCTCGTGTCGAGCGGCCTCGGCGGCGGCTCGCTCATCTACGCCAACGTGCTGCTGCGCAAGGACGAGCACTGGTTCGTGCACGACTCGCCGCTGCCCGGCGGCGGCTACGAGCACTGGCCGTTCAGCCGCGCCGACCTCGACCCCCACTACGACGTCGTCGAGCGCATGCTCGGCGCGACGCCCTACCCGTACCAGGACACCCCCAAGACGAACGCGGTCGAGCGCGCGGCGGTCGCGATCGGCATGCCCGCCGTCCGCCCCCCGCTCGCCGTGACGTTCGCCCGGCCCGGCGAGGCCCCCGCACCCGGTCTGGAGCTGCCCGCGGCGGGCTACGGGACCGTGCACGCCGGCTCGCGACGGCTCACCTGCACGCTGTGCGGCGAGTGCGACATCGGCTGCAACGCGGGCGCCAAGAACACGCTCGACCACACCTACCTCGCGTCGGCCGCGCACCACGGCGCCGACCTGCGGACGCTGCACGAGGTCCGCGCGATCCGGCCCCTCGGCGAGGGTGGCGGGTACCTCGTCAAGTACGTCGTGCACGAGCCCGGCGCGAAGGGCCTCGAGGACACCCGCACCCGCAGCCTGCCGGAGCGGTCGATCGTCGCGCGCCGCGTCGTCCTCGGCGCAGGGACGTTCGGCACCACGTTCCTGCTGCTGCGCAGCCGCGCGTCGCTGCCCGGGCTCGGTCCCGCGCTCGGCACCCGGTTCTGCGGCAACGGCGACCTGCTCACGCTGCTCATGGACTGCACGCTCGACGGCGAGCACCTGCCCGTCGACGGCGGCACCGGTCCCGTCATCACGACCGCGGTCCGGCGGCCCGACGCGCTCGACGGCGACGGCTGGACGGGACGCGGCTTCTACGTCGAGGACGCGGGCTTCCCGGGCTTCCTCGGCTGGCTCGTCGAGACCGCGCAGCTGCGCTCCGCCGCCCGCCGCGCGGCCGCGTTCGCGTGGCAGGTCGTCCGCAACCGCGTCCTCGCGCACGGCCGGTCCAACATCTCCGCGGACCTGTCGACGCTGCTCGGCGACGGGCGCCTGTCCGCGGGGTCGCTGCCGCTGCTCGGCATGGGCCGCGACATCCCCGACGGGACCATGTCGCTGCACGAAGGACGGCTCGCGGTCGACTGGACCACCGCGACCTCGCGGGCCTACTTCGACGAGATGCGCGCGACGATGGAGCGCCTGTCCGACGCGCTCGGCGCCTCGTTCAAGGACAACCCCCTGTGGTGGGCCAAGCGGGTCATCACGGTCCACCCGCTGGGCGGCGTGCCCATCGGGCGGCACGTCGGCGAGGGCGTCTGCGACGCCTACGGCGAGGTGCGCGGCCACCCGGGCCTGCACGTCGTCGACGGCTCCGCGATGCCCGGCCCCGTCGGCGCGAACCCGTCGCTCACGATCGCGGCCATGGCCGACCGCGCCGCGACCCGCATGCTCGAGCAGGACTGGTCACGGCCCACCGCGACCTCCATCGCCGCCCCCGCCCGGGCCCGCGCGTCGGTCGTCCCGGGTGCGACGTCGGTCGCGTTCACCGAGCGCATGACCGGCCCCTTCACGCTCGACCAGACCGACCCGCAGCGCGGCGCCGAGATCGCGCGCAGCCTGCGCGACCACCTGACGTTCGTCCTCACCATCACGGCGACCGACATCGAGGCGTTCGTCGCCGACCCGCTGCACCGGGCCGAGGCGACGGGGTGGGTCGAGAGCAACGTCCTCGGCGGGCGGCTCGACGTCGAGCGCGGCTGGTTCCACCTGTTCGTGCACCCCCGTGGCACCCCCGGCCGCCGCATGCTCTACCGGCTGTGGCTGCGCGACACCGCGGGCTCGCCGCTCACGCTGCTCGGCGCGAAGGACGTCGAGGACGACCAGGGCCTCGACGTGTGGGCCGACACGACGACGCTGTTCGTCCGGGTCGTCGCCGGGCACCTGCCGCCACCCGAGGCGGCGACGCACGCGCAGGCGCTCGCGGTCCTCGCCGACCTCGACGACGGCCTCGGCCCGACCGCGCCCGACAAGACGCTCGGCGCGGGCGTGCTCGTCATCAAGCCGTGGGACCTCGCCAAGCAGCTCACGACGTTCCGCACGCAGGGCGACGCCGGCCCGGCGGCCCTCGCGCAGTTCGGCCGCCTGTTCCTCGGCGAGCTGTGGGACGTCTACGTCGCGGACCGGCTGGCCGGGCGCAGGGGCGGCGTGCGGGTCGGCACGAGGGAGGGCCGGTGAGGCGCCGCGACCTGGTGGCCCGCAGCAGCGAGCTCGGCTTCGTGCCGAGCCCGCAGGTGCGCTGGCTCGACCCGCCCGAGCTGGCCCGGACCGCGCTCAAGGTCGCGCTGGCGTCGGTGTTCACCGCGTACGGCGACCGTCGCGAGGTGCAGGCCGCGCTGCCGGGCGGGCTGGTCGAGCCCGTGCACCGGCCCGAGGGCGACCTGTGGCTCGACTTCGTGGCCGACCTCGGCGACGGCTTCGACGCCACGTTCTCGGTCGCGACGCTGCTCGCGCAGCCCGACCTCAAGGTCGCGCGGCCCGGCGGTGGCCCGGACCTCGCGCTCCCCCGCGGGCACCTGCTCGTCATGGGCGGCGACGAGGTGTACCCGGCGGCGTCGGCCCGCGCCTACGAGCACCGCACGACCGGCCCGTACGCGTCCGCGCTGCCCGCGCCCGCGCGGGGCACCGTCCTCGACGCCACGACCGAGCCGACGCTGCTCGCGATCCCCGGCAACCACGACTGGTACGACGGCCTGACGGCGTGGCTGCGGGTCTTCACGCGCGGCGCGGCCGTCGGCGCGTGGCGGACCGTGCAGCGCCGCTCCTACTTCGCGGTGCACCTCGCACCCGGCTGGTGGCTGCTGGGCCTCGACTCGCAGCTCGACGAGTACATCGACGAGCCGCAGCTCGACTACTTCCGCACGCACGTCACCGCGCACCTGCAGCCGGGCGACGCGGTCGTCGTGTGCACCGCCGAGCCCGCGTGGGCCCACGCCGGCGACGACCCGGACGGGTTCAACCAGCTGCACTTCTTCGAGCGGGAGGTCGTCCGGTACCGGCGGGTCCCGGGCCACGCGGACCCGCAGGACACGGGCGCGCGGGTGCGGCTGTGGATCAGCGGCGACTCGCACCACTACAGCCGCTACGCGCAGCGCGCGCCCGCGGGCGCCACCGACGTCGTGGGGCGGCCCGTGCAGGCCGTGACCTGCGGGCTCGGCGGCGCGTACCTGGGCGACACCGACCACCTGCCCGACCACCTGGACCTGCCGCCCGCGGCGTCGCGGATGCGCACGAAGGACGCCCCGACCCCGTACGACCGGGTCGGCCCGACGTACCCCGCCCAGGACGTGTCGCGCCGGTGGCGCCGCCGGGTCGCGAACCCGCTCTCCCGGTGGTGGGCCGGCCGGCGCAACCTCGGTCTGCTCGCCACGGCCGGGATCGTCCAGCTCGTGCTCGTCGGGTCGCTCGCGGGGCTGCTCGGCGTGCTGCGGCCCGGGTCGCCCGCGCTGCTGCGCGGCCCGCTCGGCACCGTCGCCGAGGCCGCGCTCGGGCTGCTCGCCTGGGTCGCCGTCCTGCTCCTCGCGCACCTGGTCGTCGCCGCCGTCCTGCCGCGCGGCCGGCTCGCCCGGCTCGTGCCCGCGACCACGGGCATCGCGCTGCAGCTCGCCGCGGCCCTCGTCGTGCTCGTCGCGACGGTCGCCGTGCCGTGGCCGTCGTGGTCTCCCGCACTCACCGCGGCCTTCGTCGTGCCCTTCGTCGTCGCGCTCGGGGCGCTGCTCGGGACCGAGGCGTTCGCGCTGCTGCTGCTCTCGCGCCGCGACGGCGTCGTCGCGGGCTGGCAGATGTCGGGCCAGGCCGTCACGGACCACAAGGGGTTCGTGCGGCTGTGCCTGCGCACCGACGGCGTGCTCGAGCTGTACCCGCTCGTCGTCGACACCGTGTGCCGCGCGTGGGACGTCGAGCAGGGGGACGGCGGCCTGCGCGCCGTGCCCGCCGACGGCCTGCCGGTCGTGCGGCTGCTGGAGGAACCGGTCGTCGTCGCACGGGAGGGGTTCGGGCCATGAGCGTCGAGCAGGTCGAACGGGACGGGGCGCCGCGCGGGACCGTGACACGCGCCGACCACCGCAGCGAGGTCGTGCCGCTCACGGCGCGCGACGGCACGCTGCTCAACCTCGTGCACGTGCGCGGGCCGCACGAGCCGTGGCGCGGGCCGGTGATGCTCGCGCACGGGTCCGGGGTGCGCGCCGAGCTGTTCCGGCCGCCGCTGCCGCGCACGCTCGTCGACGTCCTGCTCGAGGACGGCTGGGACGTCTGGCTGCTCAACTGGCGTGCGTCGATCGACCTCGCGCCGATGCCGTGGACGCTGGACGACGCCGCCGTCTTCGACCACCCGGCCGCGGTCGAGCACATCCTCGCGGCGACCGGCGCGGACACGATGAAGGCCGTCGTGCACTGCCAGGGCTCGACGTCGTTCACCATGGCCGCGGTTGCGGGGCTCGTCCCGCAGGTCGACACGGTCGTGAGCAACGCGGTCTCGCTGCACCCCGTCATCCCGTTCTGGTCGCGGCAGAAGATCCGCTACCTCGCCCCGGCCATCGAGCCGTTCACGCCGCACCTCAACCCCGCGTGGGGGTACCGCAGCGACGGCGTGTTCTCCAAGCTCGTGCGCCGCACCGTCGCCCTCACGCACCCCGAGTGCGACAACATCGTCTGCCGGATGGTGAGCTTCACGTACGGCTCCGGGTTCCCCGCGCTGTGGTCGCACCGCAACCTCGACGCCGCCACGCACGACTGGATCAGCGGCGAGTTCGCCGACGTCCCGATGTCGTTCTTCCGGCAGATGGGCCGCTCGGTCGACGCCGGGCACCTCGTCGCGGCGCACGACCACCCCGAGATCCCCGACGACCTGGTCGCCGGGCCGCCGCGCACCGACGCGCGCTTCTCGTTCCTCGCCGGCGCCGACAACCGGTGCTTCCTGCCGGAGTCGCAGGTCCGCACGCACGCGTGGTTCGCCGCGCAGCGGCCCGGCAAGGGCGACACCCTGCACGTCCTTCCGGGCTACGGGCACCTCGACGTGTTCTTCGGCCGGCGGGCGTGGCGGGACACCTACCCGATCATCCTGGAGGAGCTGCACCGATGAGCCTGCTGACCTCGGCCGCGCGGACGGTGCTGTCCCGCGTCCCGTCCCCCGTCCCACGCCGCCAGCGCCGCCTGACCGGTCAGGCCGCCCGCGTCGACACCATCCCGTACGCGATGCCCGTGAGCTCCGAGGACTCCCCCGTGTTCATGGCGGCGTTCCCGATCTCGCTGGCCGCGGCCCGCGCGGTGCTGCCCGGGCGCGAGCTGCACCCCGTGTCCCTCGGCTTCGGCAAGGGCGTCCTCGTCGCGACCGTCGTCAACTACCGGGCCACCGACATCGGGCAGTACATCGAGTACTCGCTCGCGATCGCCGTGACGCAGGGCCCGCGCCCCGCACCACCGCTGCTCCCGATGGCGCTCATGCGCACCCTGCACGTCGGCCAGTACGTCGTCGACCTGCCCGTCTCCACCGAGGTGTCCGTCAAGGGCGGCAAGGGCATCTGGGGCATGCCCAAGCACCAGGCGTCGCTCGACTTCGTCGTCACCGACACCACCGTCTCCGCGCAGTACGACACGCTCGACGGCCGGTTCGGCGCGCTCGTCGAGATCGAGCGGCCCGCCCCGACCGGGCTGCCGCTCAAGCTCGCGGCCGCCAACTACTGCGCGTTCCGCGGCCAGCTCATGAAGTCGACGATCTACTTCGAGGCGACCGGCGACGTCGCCGTCGGACCCGGTGCGCACGCCCGCATCGTGCTCGGCGACGCCCCCGGGGTGCAGCCGCTCAAGGCCCTCGACATCGGCCGACGGCCGCTGTTCACCGCCTGGCTGCCGACCGCGCACGGCGTCCTCGACGACCACTACGAGGGCTGGTTCCTCACCGGCGACACGCTGCCCGAGGTCGACGCCGACCTCGCGTCGGGCCGGTTCGGCGACCCGCTCGAGTCGGTCGTCGGCCTCGGCCGCGGCGAGACCTGGCCGCCGCCGCCCGACCGCACGCGGCCCGAGGTGCAGCCCGCCGCCCGCACCGCCACGGGGGTGACGACGTGATCACCTTCCTCGCGGCGCTGTGGTTCCTGTTCGGCGCCTCGATGTACATGGGCACGATGTGGGTGCTCAAGTGGTTCCTGTTCCCCACCTGGCGCGGCCTGTCACGCGACAACGTCGCGACCCACTTCGGCATCCCGACCCGCCGCGCGACGGTCTTCTTCACCGTCGTCGTGCCCGTGATGTTCGTCGCGTCGATCGTCCTGATCGTCGCCGAGTGGGGCACGTCGTCCGTGTGGTTCGGCGTCGCGTGCCTCGTCGGGATCTTCCTGCTGACCTTCGTCGGGCAGGGCATCATCATCCCGATCAACAAGAGGATCCGCGGAGGGCTGTTCGCCGACGACGCCGAGCTGCGGCGCCTGCTCGCCCGCTGGATGCTCCTCAACGACATCCGGTTCTACGGGTCGACCTTCACCTGGGTCGCGATCGTCTGGTACGTCGTCGCACGCGGCGACCTGCTGGGGGCGCTGTCATGAGCGCGGGCGCCGGTGTCCCGGCCGGCGCCCCGGCGCCCGCCGTCCGCGACACCCCCCGCACGCCGCTCGTCCTCGTGCTCGTCGCGATCGGCTGGGTGACCGTCGCGAGCGGCGCCGCGCAGGTCCTCGCCCCCGGGTTCGTCCTGTCGCTGCTCGGGGCCACGGACGACGCCACCGCACAGCAGCTCTTCGCGACCGTCGGGATGTTCATGGTCGTCGTGAGCGGGCTGCTGCTCACCACCCTGGGCCGCCCCCGGCACGACCCCGACGTCGTGCTGTGGGCCGCCGTGCAGAAGGCGCTCGCGTGCGTCGCCGTCGTCGTCGGCGTCGCCCGGGACGTCTTCGACCCGCTCGCGCTCGGCGTCGCCGCGTTCGACCTGGTGTCCGCCGCGCTGCTCGTCGTGCACCTGCGCACCCTGCGGCGGTCGTCGTGAGGTCGCTCGTCCTCGCCGGGGGCGGCATGCGCGTGGCCTGGCAGGCCGGTGTCGTGCGCGCCCTGCAGGAGGACGGCCTCGTGTTCGACCACGTCGACGGCACGTCGGGCGGCATCCTCACCGCGGCGATGCTGTGCTCGGGCGTCGACGGCGTGCAGATGTGCCGCCGCTGGCGCGACGTGGACGTCCAGGACTTCGGGTCCGCTCTCCCGTTCCGCGAGTACCTCACCGGCCCCTGGAACCTGCCGGCCGTCGGCGACGCCGACGGGCTGCTGCAGCGCGTCTTCCCCGCGCTCGGCATCGACGTCGACGCGATCCGCAGGTCCCCGCTCGCGGGGTCGTTCAACGTCGTCGACTTCGCCACCAAGGAGTCCGTCGCGGTCGACGCGCGCGACGTCGACGCCCCGCTGCTTGCCGCCGGGATGTCGCTGCCGCTGTTCCTCACGCCGCTGCGGCGCGACGGCCACGTCTGGACCGACGCCGTGTGGGTGCGCGACGCCAACCTCACCGAGGCGCTGCGCCGCGGCGCCGACGAGGTGTGGCTCGTGTGGTGCATCGGCGACACCCCGCGCTGGGGTGACGGCCCCCTCGAGCAGTACGTCCACATGATCGAGATGAGCGCCGCGGGCGGCCTCGCGTCCGACCTCGCCCTCGCCGAGGCCGCCGGCCGGTCGTTCGTCCTGCACGTCGTCCGCCCCGAGCACCCGCTGCCGCTCGACCCGGAGTTCTACCTGGGCCGCATCTCGTCCGACTCGCTCGTGCAGATGGGCTACCGGGACGCCCGCCGCTACCTGGCAGGCCGCTCGCGCGACGGCGTGCCGCGGACCCCGGCGTGCACGCGCATGACCGAGCCGCCGCCCTCCGCGCGGTTCGTCGAGCACCTGCGCGGCCCGGCCCGGGGCGTGGTCGAGGACCGGGCCGCCGGAGCGACGACCGACGGCGGACTGACGTCCGAGGACCGCGCGGCCGACGACCGGACGGTCAGCCTCGACCTCACCGTCGTCATGCCGCTCGACGGCCCGGTCGACGACGCCGACGTCGCCGGCGCCCTCACCTACGCCCCGTGGGGCGAGCGCGCGTACCTCGCCGACGGGCACGTCACGGCCGACGCGGACGCACTGACGTACCACGCGACGGTCCGCGTCGACGGGCACGACCTCACGCTCACCGCGACGCGGTCGCTCGTCGACGACCCCGGCTTCGACGCCTGGTCCGACCTGTCCCGCGTCGACCTCGAGGTGCGCGACCCGTCGGGCGACGTCGTGCTGTCCGCACCGCTCGACCTGGGTGCATCGGGCGTGCGCCGCCTCGTGACGTCGGTCGAGCCCGTCGGCGTCACGGGCGTGTTCCGCCGCGTCGACGCGGTCCGCCGCCTGCTGCAGCGCGGCGCGTCGGCGCTGCACGACTGACCGCGTCTGCGCCGGGGTCGGTCGGGGGGCGGGTCAGGGGACGAGCGGCGATCCCTCGCGTCGGCGCAGGCGGGCCTCGATGACGACCGACGTGCCGCCGCCCTCGCGCGCACCCCAGGAGATCGTGCCGCCCATCTCGTTCGTCACGAGCGTCGAGACGATCTGCGTGCCGAGACCCGTGCCGGCACCGCGGTCGGCGGGCAGGCCGGCGCCGTCGTCGGCGACCTCGACCCGCAGGTCGTCGCCGTCGCGTTCCACGACGATCTCGACGGTCCCGCTCTCGCGCCCGTCGAACCCGTGCTCGACGGCGTTCGTGACGAGCTCGGTGAGCACCAGGGCCAGGGCGGTTGCGTCCTCCGCAGGCACCGAGCCGAACGACCCCTTGACGACGGTCCGCACGCTCGCCCCGGCGGTGGCCACGTCCGCGGCGAGCCGCAGGCTCCGACCGACGAGGTCGTCGAACGGGACGCTCTCGTCGAGCGTCTGCGACAGCGTCTCGTGCACGAGCGCGATCGTCGCGACGCGGCGCATCGCCTCACCGAGCGCCTCGCGGGCCTCGGGCGAGCTCATGCGGCGCGACTGCAGGCGCAGCAGCGCCGCGACGGTCTGCAGGTTGTTCTTCACGCGGTGGTGGATCTCGCGGATCGTCGCGTCCTTGGTGATGAGCTCGCGCTCGCGCCGCCGCAGCTCGGAGACGTCGCGGCACAGCAGCACGGCCCCGAGGCGCTGCCCGTGCTCGGTGAGCGGCACCGCCCGCAGGGAGAGCGCGACGCCCCGCGACTCGACGTCGGTGCGCCACGGCGCCCGGCCCATGAGGACGAGCGGCATCGACTCGTCGACGGTCGCGCTCTGCTCGTCGACGAGGTCGGCGGTGACCTCGACGAGCGAGCGCCCGACGAGGTCGCCGAGCGCGCCGAGGCGGTGGAAGCACGACAGCGCGTTGGGGCTGGCGTACAGCACCTCGCCCTCGGAGTTGAGCCGCACGAGGCCGTCGCCGACGCGCGGGGCGCCGCGGCGCGGGCCGGTCGGGGCGTCGGCGGCGGGGAACTCGCCGCGGCCGATCATCCCGAACACCTCGTCGGCGGCCTCGACGTAGTTGAGCTCGAGGCGGCTGGGCGTGCGCGCCCCGCCGAGGTTGGTCTGCCGGGCGATGACGGCGATCGCGCGCCCGCGCCGCACGACGGGCACGGCCTCCTCGCGGACGGCGTAGGACCCGAACCAGCGCGGCTCGCGCGAGCGCTGCGCGGCCCGCTCCTCGAGCGCCCGCCGCAGCTGGGGGCGCTGCCCCTCGGGTGCGCGCGACCCGACGACGTCGTCGTAGTGCACGGTCGCGCCGGTGGACGGGCGGCACTGTGCGACCGCGACGAAGTCGTCGTCGCTCGTCGGCAGCCAGAGCACGAGGTCCGCGAACGCGAGGTCGGACACCACCTGCCAGTCGCCGACGAGCAGGTGGAGCCACTCGAGGTCGGCGGCGTCGAGGGAGGCGTGGCGGGCGACGAGCGTGCTCAGCGTGGACACCGCTCCAGGGTAGGTGGAGCGCCCGGTCGTGCGGCACGCGCGCGCGTGCCGGGCCGTGCGGCGCGTGGGCGGCTAGCCTCGGACCACGGCCCGTGGCGCGACGTCGCGCACAGGCCGACCACCCTCGTGCCGCGTCCTGCGGCCACGACGCACACACCCGGAGGACCACGGTGCACCTGAGCGTGACGCTCGACCTCGCGACCGACGCGCACGCGGCGGGGCGGATGCTGGCCGACCCCCGCTACGTGGAGGCGAAGGTCGTCGCGAGCGGCGCGATCGAGCACCAGGTCGACGTCACGGGCACCGCCGACGAGGCGTTCACGGTGACGACGCGGCGCGCGCTGCCGTCGGACCAGATCCCGGCTCAGGTCCGCGGGTTCGTCGGGAACCGCATCGACGTCCGCCTGGTCGAGGCGTGGGACGCGGCGGCGCCTGACGGCGGACGCACCGGGACGGTCGTCGTGGAGATCGCGGGGGCACCGGTGCGGCTCACGGGGCGGTGCACGCTGCAGCCCGTCGGGCCGGCCGCGACGCGCCTCGTCTACGACGGCGACCTGCACGCGGCGATCCCGTTGTTCGGGTCCGCCGTGGAGGAGGCGGCGGCCCGGGCGATACGCGGGGCTTTGGGGGTCGAGCAGCAGGTCGCGGCGCAGTGGCTCGCAGATCACGGGTCGGCCGAGCAGCCGTAACGATTCGGTAACACGGCGTCAGCCGAACAGGCCTCTGACCTGCACAAACACTGCCGTGGGATCGCTACCACACCATCTCGGCAGGCTGTCGTCCTTGACACTCAACCAACTGCGGGCGACAGTTCATGCAGCGCGTGGGAACGCTCCTACATTCTGCGGAAGGACGAGCCCGCGCGGGGTCCAATTGGCCCACGTCCGATGCCCGTCAGCGCCCCCTGCGGCCGACGGTCTGACGACGCCTCAGGGGTACGGCGAGGACGCCGTCCGACTGACAAGGGAGTCATAGTGCGCAAGACCACACGCAAGATGTGGGCGGCTGCGGCCGGGGTCACGGGCATCGCCCTCCTCGCCACCGCTTGCTCCAGCGGCTCGGGTACCGAGGGCGAGGACGAGCCCAGCGAGGGCGGCAACATCACCCTCACGGTCGCGACGTTCAACGAGTTCGGCTACACGGACGAGATGTTCGACGAGTACGAGGCGTCGCACCCCGGCGTGACGATCGAGCACAAGAAGGCGGCCACCTCGAACGAGGCCCGCGAGAACCTCAACACCCGCCTGGCGGCCGGCTCCGGCCTCTCGGACATCGAGGCCATCGAGGTCGACTGGCTCCCCGAGCTCCTGCAGTACCCCGACAAGTTCGTCGACCTGACGGACCCGGAGCTCGACGGCCGCTGGCTCGGCTGGAAGCAGGCCCAGGCGACGGCTCCCTCGGGTGAGCTCATCGGCTACGGCACGGACATCGGCCCGGAGGCCATCGCCTACCGCTCCGACCTGTTCGCTGCCGCCGGCCTGCCGACGGACCGTGCCGAGGTCGCCGCGCTGCTGTCCGAGAACGGCGGCGGCTGGGACCAGTACTTCAAGGTCGGCAAGCAGTACACCGACGCGACGAGCAAGCCGTGGTTCGACTCGGCCGGCGCCATCTGGCAGGGCATGATCAACCAGATCGAGGCCCCGTACGAGAACCCGGACGACAACTCGATCATCGCGACCGAGAACGCCGACGTGAAGGCCGCGTACGACGCCGTCGTCCAGGCCGCGGTCGGCGACAACCTGTCGGCGCACCTGCAGCAGTGGAGCGACGACTGGAACGCCTCGTTCCAGGGCGAGAACGCCTTCGCGACGATGCTGGCGCCGGGCTGGATGCTCGGTGTCATCGAGGGCAACTCGGCCGGCGTCACCGGCTGGGACATCGCCGACGTCTTCCCCGGCGGTGCCGGCAACTGGGGTGGCTCGTTCCTGACGGTCCCCGCCCAGGGTGCGAACACCGAGGCCGCGAAGGAGCTGGCCGCGTGGCTGACCGCTCCCGAGCAGCAGCTCAAGGCGTACGCGAGCAAGGGCACGTTCCCGAGCCAGGTCGAGGCCCAGAAGTCGCCTGACCTGCTCGGCTCGACGAACGAGTTCTTCAACAACGCGCCCGCCGGCGAGATCCTGGTGAACCGCTCCGAGGGCATCACCGAGGTCTACAAGGGCCCGAACTTCTTCGCCGTGAACGACGCGTTCAACAACGCGCTGGTCGAGGTGGACGTCAACGGTGGTGACCCCGCTGCTCAGTGGGAGTCCGCCATCCAGGCGATCAACGCCCTGGGCTGACGCTGACGAGGCCGGGCCGATGGACTCCATCGGCCCGGCCTCCGCCGCGTAGGCTCCGCCCCATCAGCACCCGAAGGACGATCGATGGCTACCTCCACCACGCCGCCGAGGCTCGACCGGCGCGCCAGCAGCACCCCCCCGAGGGCGCCCCGACGGGTCGGTTTCAGCCAGACCCTCGGGCGATGGGACGTCAAGGTCTCGCCCTACCTGTACATCTCCCCCTTCTTCATCCTCTTCGCCCTCACCGGCCTCTTCCCGCTGGGCTACACGGCGTTCGTGTCGATGCACCAGTGGCACCTCATCGGTGGCCAGGGACCGTTCGTCGGGTTCGAGAACTACGCGTACATCCTCCAGGAGCCGAACTTCTGGAAGAGCATCCGCAACACCTTCTCCATCTTCTTCCTGTCGACCATCCCGCAGCTGATGGTCGCCATCGTCCTCGCGGCGATGCTCGACGCGAACCTGCGCGCGAAGACCTTCTGGCGGATGGGTGTCCTGCTCCCCTACGTCGTCGCGCCGGTCGCCGTCTCCCTCATCTTCGGTCGTCTCTTCTCCGACCAGTTCGGCATCATCAACACGCTGCTCGGCTACGTGGGCATCGACCCCATCGGCTGGCACTCGCAGCCGTTCCCGAGCCACGTCGCGATCGCCTCGATGGTGAACTTCCGCTGGACCGGCTACAACACGCTGATCCTGCTCGCCGCGATGCAGGCCATCCCGCGTGACCTCTACGAGGCCGCGGTCATCGACGGCGCGTCGCGCGTCCGCCAGTTCTTCTCCATCACGATCCCGATGCTGCGCCCGACGATCATCTTCGTCGTCATCACGTCGACCATCGGTGGCCTCCAGATCTTCGACGAGCCGCGTCTGTTCGACCAGCTCGGCCAGGGCGGCCCGAGCCGCCAGTGGATGACCACGACGATGTACATCTACGAGGTCGGCTGGGGCAACCAGAAGAGCTTCGGCCGTGCGGCCGCGGTGGCCTGGATCCTGTTCCTCATCATCATCGTCGTCGGCATGATCAACTTCTCGCTCACCCGGCGCATCTCCACCGACAACTCGTCGAAGTCCCGGAAGAAGGTCAAGCGATGAGCGCCCCCTCCGTCCCCGTCATCGCGCAGACCGCGGGCAAGGGCGCCGCCCGTGCCGCGGCCCGCAAGCGCAGCACGGCGCAGGGTTCCGACCGCCGTCCGGGCTGGGTCACCTACACCCTCCTGGGCATCGCGATCGTCGCGTCGATCCTGCCGCTCTACTACGCGTTCCTGCTCGCGTCGTCGACCAGCCAGTACATCGCGCAGAACCCGATCCCGTCGCTCATCCCGCAGGGTCACTTCTTCGAGAACGTCAGCCGCGTCCTGAACTCGGACATCAAGTTCTGGCAGGCCGTCGGCAACTCCGTCATCGTCGCCGTCATCACCTCGGCCTCCGTGGTGCTCTTCTCGACGCTCGCCGGCTTCTCGTTCTCGAAGCTGCGCTTCCGTGGCCGCAGCGGCCTGCTCGTGTTCGTCATCGCGACGACCGCCGTCCCGACCCAGCTCGGCATCGTCCCGCTGTTCATCGTGATGTCGAAGCTCGGCTGGACCGGCAAGCTCATCGCCGTCATCGTCCCGGGCCTGGTCACCGCGTTCGGCGTCTTCTGGATGACGCAGTACCTCGAGTCCGCGCTCCCCTACGAGCTCATCGAGGCCGCGCGCGTCGACGGGGCGTCGATGATCCGCACGTTCTGGCACGTCGCCCTCCCGGCGGCCCGCCCGGCGGCGGTCATGCTCGGCCTGTTCACCTTCGTCGGCTCGTGGACGAGCTTCTTCTGGCCGTTCATCGTCCTCGGGTCCAGCAATCCGACACTCCCAGTGGCGGTCCAGCTGCTGCAGGCGACGTACTTCAAGGACATGGCGCTGATCATGGCGGGCGTCACCGTCTCGATCATCCCGCTGATCATCCTGTTCTTCGTCGCCGGCCGTCAGCTCGTGGCGGGCATCATGCAGGGCGCCGTCAAGGGCTGAGAGACTGCCCAGAGCACCACTCGGACCGCGTTCCCCGCGCACCCGTGGGCGCAGTCCGGTAGGACAGGAGGGCGGGGTGCCCGCACCCCGCCCTCCTGCCGTCAGCACGTCACCGCTGCTCCGGCAGCCACAGGAGAGAAGACCAACGGTGGTCGACAACATCCCCATGCGTACCGAGCCCGCCCGTCCCCCGGCGCCCACGCTCGAGCAGGTCGCCGAGCGCGCCGGCGTGTCCCGGTCGACCGCCTCGCGTGCGATCAACGGTGGTCTGCGCGTCTCGCCCGAGGCGCTCGCGTCGGTCGAGGCCGCGGTCGCGGACCTCGGCTACACCCCGAACCGCGCCGCCCGCTCGCTGGTCACCAAGCGCACCGACTCGATCGCGCTGGTCGTGCCCGAGCCCGACGAGCGCGTCCTGTCGGACCCGTTCTTCGCCGGCACCCTCAACGGCCTGAGCAGCTCGCTCGCGGACTCCGACATCCAGGTCGTCCTCGTCATCGCCCGCCCCGGCGAGAGCGAGCGCACGGTCCGCTACCTGCGCAACGGGCACGTCGACGGCGCGATCGTCGTGTCGCACCACCGTGACGACGAGCTCGACCGCACGCTGCTCGCGTCGCGCGTGCCGAACGTCTTCGTCGGCCGCCCCCTGTCCGCCGACGAGCGCGACGTCCAGTACGTCGACACCGACAACCACGAGGGCGGCCGTCTCGCGACCGAGCACCTCATCGGCCTCGGCCGCCGCCGCATCGCCACGATCGCCGGCCCGGAGGACATGTCCGCCGGCATCGACCGCCTCGCCGGCTGGCGGGACGCGATGGCCGCGCACGGGCTCCCGGACGACGCCGTCGTGCACGGCGACTTCACGATCGCGTCCGGCGCGATCGCCGCACGCGACCTGCTGGCACGCTTCCCCGACCTCGACGCGATCTTCATCGCCTCCGACCTCATGGCCGCGGGTGCGCTGGGCGTGCTCGCGGAGCACGGCAAGGAGGTGCCCGGCGACGTCGCGGTCGTGGGCTACGACAACCTCGGCGTGGCCGCGTCCACGACACCGCCGCTGACGACCGTCGTGCAGCCGGTCGTCGCCATGGCGCGCGCCGCGGGGGCCCGGCTGCTCGACCAGCTGCAGGGCGCCGCGACGCCCACCGAGCCGCTGATCTTCGCCCCCGAGCTGGTCATCCGCGCCTCGGCCTGACGGCTTGGCGCCTCGCTACCGCGACGGGCATGCGGCGCGCGGCCGGCGGGACGTGCCCGAACCGGTGCACCGTCCGGGAGACCGCCTGCTCGCGGACGACACCGAGCAGCTCCCGTGACGCCGACGCCAGGACGGGACCGTCGAGCAGCGTGACCTCGCCCGCGCGCACGGCGGCCGCGGCCCGCAGCCCGGGGGCGTCGCCCACGACCCGCACGCGACCGGCCACTCCCCCGGAGCGCACCCGCTGCGCGAAGGCGTCGTGCGACTCGGCGGCCACGTCGCTCACGCTGGTCGGCACGCCCGCCGTTGCGGCGGCGTGCAGCACCCGCTCGACGGCCGCCGGGCGCGCTCCGTCGGCGACACGGACCAGCAGGTGCGGGACGGGCCGGTAGCGCAGCACGTTCTGCTCGACGAGCAGCCCGCTCGGGTCGTGCTCCCGCCCGAGCTCCTGCGCCCAGACCCGCAGGTCGTCGGCCCGGGCCCAGGCCAGCCAGGCGTCGTCGTCGACGGGGACGTCGGGTGCGTCGACCCACGTGCCGATCTGCGCGACGTAGTGGGGGCCGCCCGCCTTCGCGCCGGGCCCGACGACCGACGCCTTCCAGCCACCGAACGGCTGCCGCCGCACGATCGCCCCGGTGATGTGCCGGTTCACGTAGGCGTTGCCGACCTCGACGGCGTCGAGCCACGCGTCGATCTCGTCCTCGTCGAGCGAGTGCAGCCCGCCGGTGAGGCCGAACGCGACGTCGTTCTGCCACGCGACGGCCTCCTCGAGGGTCGCGGCGCGCATGATCCCGAGCACCGGCCCGAAGCACTCGGTGCGGTGGAACCACGAGCCGGGACGCACCCCGAACTTCACACCCGGGGTCCACAGTCGGCCCGCGGTGTCGACGCGACGCGGCGCGACCAGCCACTCCTCCCCCTCGTCGAGCGTCGTCAGGGCGCGCAGCAGCTTGCCCGACGCGGGCTCGACCAGCGGGCCGACGCTCGTCGCGAGGTCGTCGCTGTGCCCGACGCGCAGCGACGACACCGCGTCGGCGAGCTGGCGGCGCAGCCGGTCGTCGGTCCCCGCGGAGCCGACGAGGATCGCGAGCGACGCCGCCGAGCACTTCTGGCCGGCATGGCCGAACGCAGAGCGCACGAGGTCGTGCACGGCCAGGTCGACGTCGGCGGCGGGCGTGACGACGAGCGCGTTCTTGCCCGACGTCTCGGCGAGCACCTCCAGGTCGTCGCGCCAGCCCGCGAAGGCCCGCGCGGTCTCGATCGACCCGGTGAGCAGCACGCGCGCGACGTCGGGGTGCGTGACCAGCCGCCTGCCCACGTCACCCTCGGGGCACAGGACGACCGTGAGCACCCCGGCGGGGGCGCCGGCCGCGTCGAGCGCCTGCTGGATCGCGGCCATCGCGACCCGCGCGCACGCGGGCGTCGCCGGGGCCGGCTTGACCAGCACGGGCGTGCCGGCGGCGAGCCCGGCGAGCACCGAGCCGACGGGGATCGCGACGGGGAAGTTCCACGGCGGGGTCACGACGGTGACGCCCGTGGGGACGTGCCGCGCGCCCGGCACCCGGCCGTCGGCGAGCTCCTCGGCGCGGTCGGCGTAGTAGCGCGCGAAGTCGACCGCCTCGCTGACCTCGGGGTCCGCCTCGGCGACCGTCTTGGCGGCCTCGTGGACCATGGTCGTGACGAGGTCGGTGCGCGCGTCCTCGAGTGCGTCGGCGGCTGCCCGCAGGACGGCGGCGCGGCGCTCGGGCGGTGTCGCGGCCCACGCCGCGGCGGCCCCGGCCGCGCGCGCGACCAGGGCGTCGACCTCCTCGACCGTCTCGGCGACGACCGCGCCGGGCGGGGGCTCGACGCGACCGGTGACGACCTGGACCGCCCAGCGGCGTCCCGCCGGGGTCGCGGGGTCGGTGTCCGGCACGTTGTCGAACACCGGCCCGTCGTCGCGCCCGTCGGACGCAGGCGGCACACCCTCGGACGTGAGGGCGTCGCCGACCCGCGCGCGGTCGGGCACGGGCGCGAGCACCCCGGCCGCGCCTCGGCGCGGGGACCGGCTCGGCCGCTCCCGGTCGGCCCACGCGGTGCGGAACGCCGCCTCCTGGCCGTCCATGGCGTCGCCGTCGGCGTCGCCCGCGAAGGCCGCATGCAGGAAGTTCTCCCCCGCGGCGTTCTCCTCGAGGCGGCGCACCAGGTAGGACACCGCGACGTCGAACTCGCTGCGTGCGACGACCGGGGTGTAGAGCAGCACGCTGCCGACGTCGTCGCGCACAGCACGCGCCTGCGCGGGGGCCATGCCCTGCAGCATCTCGACGTCGAGCGCCTCGCCGACACCGCGACGCTCGGCGAGCAGGTGCGCGGCGGCGACGTGGAACACGTTGTGGCTCGCGACGCCGACGCGCAGCGCGCGGGTCCGGTCGGGGTCGAGCGCGCGGTCGACGAGCCGCAGGTAGGCGGCGTCGACGTCGGCCTTCGTCGGGTAGGTCGCGGGCTGCCAGCCGTGCAGCTCGGCCTCGACCCGCTCCATCGCGAGGTTCGCGCCCTTGACGAGTCGGACCTTGAGGCGCGACCCGCCCGCGGCGACGCGTCGTGCGGCGATGTCGGCGATCTCGTCGAACGCGTCGGCGGCGTCGGGCAGGTACGCCTGCAGGGCGATGCCGGACGGGGCGTCCCGCAGCGACGGCAGCGCGACGAGGCGCTCGAACACGCGCACGGTGAGCGCGAGGTCGCGGTACTCCTCCATGTCGAGGTTGACGAACGTGCCGTGCCGCGCGGCGGACTCGTAGAGCGGGACGAGGCGCTCGACGACCCGGTCGACGCTGCCGTCGAGGTCCCACGTGGAGAGCTGGCTCGCGACCGCTGACACCTTGACGGACACGTAGTCGACGTCGGGCCGCTCGACGAGCACGCGCACCCGGGCCAGCCGCGCGGCCGCCTCGTGCTCGCCGAGCACGGCCTCGCCGAGGAGGTTGAGGTTGAGCCGGTACCCGTCGGCGCGGGTCGCGGCCAGGTGCCGGGCGAGCGCGGGGCCGTCGTCGACGACGAGGTGCCCGACGAGCGCGCGCAGCCGCCGGCGGGCGGCCGGGACGACCACGTCGGGCGCGCGGGTCGCGAGGCGGGTCCCGGCCCCGAGCAGCAGCCGGTCGGCCGGACCGAGGAAGTCGGCGGCGCCCGTCACGTCGGCGAGGTCCGCGAG
>NZ_BIMR01000088.1 GCF_004306155.1 Cellulomonas biazotea | reverse complement strand
GGCGCACGCAGGGGTGCGCCGGCGGTCCGGGGTGGGTCAGAGACCCAGGTCCTCGGCCTTGTAGAAGCCGGAGTCCACGAGCACCGACTCGACGGTGTCGGGGGTCACGACCTGCGGGTCGAGCAGGTAGGTCGGGACGACCTTCACGCCGTTGTCGTACGTCTCCTCGTCGTTGACGTCGACCGTGCCGCCGTCGATGATCTGGCCGACCATCTTGGCGACCTGGTCACCGAGCGCGCGGGTGTCCTTCCAGACCGACATGGACTGCTTGCCGGCCAGCATGTTGAGGACGTTCGCCTGGTCGGCGTCCTGGCCGGTCAGGACCGGGTAGCCGTCGCCGGGCGCGTAGCCCGCACCCTCGAGGGCCTGGGCGATGCCGAGGGCGAGGGAGTCGTTGGGCGACAGGACGACGTTGACCTTCTGGCCGCCGCCGTAGAACGAGTTGAGGCGGTTCTCCATCTCGGCCTGGGCGGTGTCGGAGCCCCAGCCCTGGATGCCGATGGACTGCCAGTCGTCGTTCGAGGCCGGGGCCTTGCCCGACGGGACGACGAGCTTGCCGGCCTCGACGTAGGGCAGCAGGACGTCCCACGCGCCGGAGAAGAAGAACTTGGCGTTGTTGTCGTCCGGCGAGCCGGCGAAGGGCTCGAGGTTGAACGGACCCGCGGCGTTCTTCAGGTCGAGGGCCTCCTCGATGAACTCGCCCTGGAGCGTGCCGACCTTCTCGTTGTCGAACGTCGCGTAGTAGTCGACGTTCTCCGTGTCGTTGATGAGGCGGTCGTAGGCGATGACGGGGATCTCGGCCGCGGCGGCGTCCTCGAGGACGGGCGCGAGGGCCGTGCCGTCGATCGACGCGATGACCAGGACGTCGGCGCCCTGGTTGATCATGTTCTGGATCTGGGTGATCTGCTGGTCGACCTTGTTGTCGGCGTACTGCAGCGTGGTCTCGTAGCCGGCGTCCTGCAGCAGGCCCTCGAGGTGCGAGCCGTCGCGGTTCCAGCGCTCGAGGCTCTTGGTCGGCATCGCGATGCCGATGAGCGCGCCCTCGGCGTCGGCCCCACCGGTCTCCTCACCGCCGGCCTCGCGCTCCTGGCTGCACGCCGCGAGCCCGACGACCAGACCGGCCGTGGCGATGCCGACGGCGACCTTCCTCCATGCAAAAGACATCGTTGTCCGCTCCCTGGTTGCACCGTCCGGCCACGTCGTCCTGGGCGTCTCTGCCCGTCGACACCCTCGTTGGTCCGGGTGGCCGGTCATGTCGCTTGAATTCAAGACCTGAAGGCAAGAGTGGTGCAAGTCTCGTTACCAACCTGTGTCCTGCGGGCGCCTGAGCGCGTTCCCAGGTCCCCCGAGAGGGTTAACTTCGCGATGCGAAGACAGGCGCCGGGTGAAGGGGCGGGACCAGGACCTTCGTCCCCGGGGTCGGCGCGGTAAGCGCTGCCCCGTCTCGGGCGTCGCCGGTCGTGCATCGATGGACGACCGAGGGCGCGCGCGAGCCGGCGGTCGCGAGAGCTGCGCGGGCGCCACGCGGGCGCCCGTCGGGTGGACGTGCGGGGCGGGTCAGGCCTCGATCGACTGCGACCGGCGCCAGCGGATGCCCGCCTCGATGAAGTCGTCGATGTCGCCGTCGAACACCGCAGACGGGTTGCCGACCTCGTGCTCCGTCCGCAGGTCCTTGACCATCTGGTACGGCTGCAGGACGTACGAGCGCATCTGGTCGCCCCACGACGCCTTGATGTCGCCCGCGAGCTCCTTCTTCTTCGCGTCCTCCTCGGCCTTGCGGACCAGCAGGAGGCGCGACTGCAGCACGCGGAGCGCCGCGGCACGGTTCTGGATCTGCGACTTCTCGTTCTGCATCGACACGACGATGCCCGTCGGGATATGCGTCATGCGCACCGCCGAGTCCGTCGTGTTGACCGACTGGCCACCGGGGCCCGACGAGCGGAACACGTCGACCTTGATCTCCGACTCCGGGATCTCCACCGAGTCCGTCTGCTCGATGAGCGGGATGACCTCGACCGCCGCGAACGACGTCTGCCGGCGCCCCTGGTTGTCGAACGGCGAGATCCGGACCAGGCGGTGCGTGCCCGCCTCGACCGACAGGTGGCCGAACGCGTACGGGGTCTTGACCTCGAACGTCGCCGACTTCAGGCCCGCCTCCTCGGCGTAGCTCGTGTCGAGCACCGTCGTGGGGTAGCCGTGCCGCTCCGCCCAGCGCAGGTACATCCGCAGCAGCATCTCCGCGAAGTCCGCCGCGTCCACGCCGCCCGCACCCGAGCGGATCGTCACGACCGCGTCGCGCTGGTCGTACTCGCCGTTGAGCAGCGTCCGCACCTCGAGCTCGCCCAGGTCCTTGCGGATGCCCGTCAGCTCGACCTCGGCCTCCGCGAGGCTGTCCTCGTCGTCCATCTCGACACCGAGCTCGACGAGCGTCTCGAGGTCGTCGATGCGGCCGCCGAGCTTCGCGACCCGGTCCAGCTCCGACTGCGCCGCCGACAGCGCGCTCGTGACCTTCTGCGCCGCGTCCGGGTCGTCCCACAGGTTCGGGGCGCTGGCCTGCTCCGAGAGGTCGGCGATCTTCGCCTTGAGCGCGGTCGGGTCGCTCACCGCCTGGATGGACTCCAGGGTCGTGCGCAGCTCGCGGATCTCGGCGGGGAAGTCGGTGGTGGCCACGACCGTCCAGGCTACCCGGTGTCGCACCCCGGCCATCTCGTAGCCTCGGACCGTGGCCATCCGGGTGAGCGCGTACGCCGTCGTCGTCGAGTCCCGCGGGATGCTCCTGTCCCGCCTGTCCCCCATGGTCGGCGTCGGCCCGCTGTGGACCCTGCCCGGCGGTGGCATCGACCCCTACGAGGACCCCGCCGACGCCGTCGTGCGCGAGGTCGACGAGGAGACCGGGTACGCCGTCGAGGTCGACGACCTGATCGGCATCTCCTCGCTCGTCGTCGACCCCGCCCTGCAGCGCAGCCAGCTCCCCGAGAAGACGCAGCTGCTGCGGATCGTCTACCGCGCGCACGTCGTCGGCGGGACGCTGCGGCACGAGGTCGACGGCAGCACCGACCTCGCCGCGTGGGTGCCGTCGGCCGACCTCGACGACCTGCCGTGCGTCGAGCTGGTCGGCGAGGCCCGCCGCTTCGCCGCGCTCGCGCCCCGCCCGGCCTGACCGGAGCCGCCTCGCCCCGTCGCCGTGGCGTGGCGTGGCGTGGAAGGTGCGTCGCGTCGAGGGCGACACACCTTCCACACCGGGCCGGGCCGTCGTGGGGCGCACACCGCGTGTCAGTGGTCGGTTCGAACATGTGTTCGTGAGCGACTCACCGCCCCGACGTGCGGCGATCCTGCACGCCGACCTCGACGCGTTCTACGCGTCGGTCGAGCAGCGGGACGACCCGCGCCTGCGCGGGCACCCCGTCGCCGTCGGGGGCGGCGTCGTCCTCGCGTGCTCCTACGAGGCCAAACGCCGCGGCGTGAAGACGGCCATGAGCGGGCGGCAGGCCCGGGCGCTGTGCCCCGACCTCATCGAGGTCCGCCCGCGCTTCGACGCCTACGTCGAGGCCAGCCGCGCGGTGTTCGAGCTGTTCCACGCGACGACGCCGCAGGTCCAGGGCGTGTCGATCGACGAGGCCTTCCTCGACGTCGCCGGCCTGCACCGCATCGACGTCCCCCCGGTCGACATCGCCGCGCGCCTGCGCCGGCAGGTCCGCGAGCAGGTCGGGCTGCCCATCACCGTCGGCGTGGCCCGCACGCCGTTCCTCGCGAAGGTCGCCTCCCGCGTCGGCAAGCCCGACGGCCTCGTCCTCGTCCCGCCCGACGCCGAGGACGCGTTCCTGCACCCGCTCCCCCTCGAGCTGCTGTGGGGCGTCGGCGAGGTGACCGCCGCGAAGCTGCACGGGTACGGGCTGCGGACCGCGGGCGACGTCGCGATGCTCCCCGAGTCCGTCCTGGTCGGCGCGCTCGGTCCCGCCGCCGGCCGGCACCTGCACGCCGTCGTGCACGGCCGCACGCCCGAGCACGTCGTCACCGGGCGTCGCCGCGGCTCGATCGGCGCGCAGCGGGCCATCGGCCACGGCCCGCACGACCCCGAGTTCGTGCACGCCGCCCTGCTGGGCCTCGTGGACCGCGTCTGCCGGCGCATGCGGACCGCCCACCGGACCGCCCGGACCGTCGTCCTGCGGCTGCGCTTCGAGGACTACACGCGCGCGACCCGGTCCCGGTCGTTCACGCACGCCACCGCGTCCGGTGCCGACCTGGCCGCCGCCGCCGTCGGGCTGCTCGACTCCGTCGCGCCGCTGGTCCGCGAGCGCGGGCTGACGCTCGTCGGCGTCGCCCTCACCAACCTGGAGTCCGACGCCGTCGTCCAGCCGCAGCTCGCCCTCGACGGCCCCGACACCGGCCTGCTCGACTCGACGCTCGACTCGCTCGCCGACCGCTTCGGCAAGTCGACGGTGACGCGCGCGAGCCTGCTGCGCCGCGGCGAGGGCATCGCCGTCCCCCAGCTCCCCGACTGACGCCGGCGCCGGACTCGCGGCGACCTGTCCGCGAGCCCGACGCGGTGCGGGGCACTCAGGCCGTCAGCCCGCCGAAGAACGCGCGCACGTCCTGGACCAGCAGGTCGGGCGTCTCCATCGCCGCGAAGTGGCCGCCCTCGTCGAAGTCCGACCAGTGCACGATCGTGTGCGCCTGCTCGGCGTACCGGCGGATCGCGACGTCCTGCCCGAACACCGCGACGCCCGTCGGGACGCCGGACGGGGACGGCCAGGAGCCGGCGTGCATCGCCTCGTAGTAGATGTTCGCGGACGTCCCCGCCGTGTTCGTGAACCAGTAGAGCGACACGTTGGTGAGGAGCTCGTCGACCGGCACGGCGTCCTCGGGCAGTGCCGCGTCGGCGCTCGTCCACTCCTGGAACTTCTCGACGACCCATGCGAGCTGCCCGGCGGGCGAGTCCGCGAGCGCCGCCGCGATCGTCTGCGGGCGCGTGGACTGCACCTGGAAGTAGCCGGTCTGCTCGGCCTGGTAGTGGTTGAGGCGGTCGATGCGCGCGCGCTCGACGTCGGTGAGCGTCGCGAGCTCCTCCTCGGACACCTCGCCCCACGGGATGAACCCGAAGGTCGCGGCGTTGACGTGCACGCCGATGACGTGGTCCGGGTCGACGCGGCCGAGGTCGGGCGCGACGAACGCGCCGAAGTCGCCGCCCTGCGCGCCGTACCGCTCGTAGCCGAGGGCGGCCATGAGGCGGGAGATCGCCTGCGCCATGCGGTTGCTGTCCCACCCGGCGCCCGCGAGCGGTGTCGACCAGCCGAACCCTGGCAGCGACGGGACGACCAGGTGGAACGCCTGGGCGGGGTCGAGGCCGTGCGCGCGCGGGTCGGACAGCGGGCCGATGACGCGGCTGAACTCGACGACCGAGCCAGGCCAGCCGTGCAGCAGCACGAGCGGCGTCGCGTCCGGCTCGGGCGAGGTGACGTGCAGGAAGTGCACGGGCTGGCCGTCGACGTCGGCGACGAACTGCGGGTGCGCGTTGAGCGCGGCCTCGGCGGCACGCCAGTCGTAGGTCGTCGCCCACCGTTGCGCGAGCTTGCGCAGGTAGTCGGTCGGGACGCCGCGCGTCCACGGCTCCCCGGGGAGCTGCGCGGCCCAGCGGGTGCGGCCGAGCCGCTCCCGGAGGTCGTCGACGTCGGCCTGCGGCACGTCGATGTGGAACGGGCGGATCGTGACCTCGGACATGGCTCCGACCTCTCGTTGAACTGAATGCTTCGTTCAGTTTCGAGTCTAGTTGAACTGAATGCTTCGTTCAAGAGGTACGATCGCCGACATGGAGTCCGACACGCCCACCCCGCCGGCACCCCGGCGCGGCCGGTACGCCGAGGCCGCCCGCAACGACGGCGCGATCCTCGACGCCGCCCGCGAGGTGTTCGTCGACGACCCCACCGCCCCCATCGCCGAGGTCGCCCGCCGCGCAGGCGTCGGCATCGGCGCCCTCTACCACCGGTACGCGAGCAAGGAGCAGCTGCTCGGCACGCTGTGCGCCGTCGGCCAGGACCTGTACCTCGCCGAGACCGAGCGGGCGCTCGCCGACGACGGCGACCCGTGGCAGGCCTACGTCACCTGGCTCGAGCGGATCGTCGACGCCGACACCCACTCCCTCACCGTCGCGCTCGCCGGCACGTTCACCCCCGACGACGGCCACCGCGAGCGCACCGTCCGCATGGTCGACCTCGCCGGCCAGCTGTTCGCCCGCACCCGGGAGTCCGGGCGGCTGCGCGCCGACGTCACCGAGCTCGACGTCGCCCTGGTGCTCGAGACCATCGCCCGCGCGCGCCTCGGCGACCGCACCCGCACTGCCGAGCTCCGCCGACGCCAGCTCGCCCTGCTCGTCGACGGCCTGTCCACCCCCGACCCGCACCCCCTGCCCTCCACCCCGCCCACGTGGGAGGAGCAGGAGTCCCGCTGGTCCCCCGCCTGACGCCCCCGGCGCAGCGCGCGATGCCCGCCGTCGGCCGAGACGGCTCTCACGGACGAAGCGGCAGCGCCCGTGTCACGGCCTCGCGGTCGGGCCGACCCCTCGCCAGCGGGTTCGGCCCGTCGGCACCGCGCGCTCCACCGACCTCTCGCAGGAGGCGAGGTCGCGCCCACGGTGGGACCCGACGCCGGTACGAACGCTCGACCGAGAGCGGTCCGGGCTCGATCCCTAGGACGACCGCGACGACGAGCCGGCTTCGAGGGTGATGCCCTCCGACCAGGGCTGCAGGACGACGCCGACGACCGGCACCCGTACGAGCGCCCCGAGCCGCACGTGCGCCGAACGGCCGTCGGGGCTCGTGGCCTCCAGGACCCGGACCTCCACGAACGACGCCGTCGCATCCGCGTGCTCCGCCAGGTAGGCGTCGACCGCGGCCCTGACGCTCGCGTCGCTCAACGGCAGTCCGCCGCGGTCCGGATCCCCCTGACCCGCGCCCGGGGCGAAGTAGCCGGGGTCCGCGATCGCGTCCGACGCGTCGAGCGCCACCACGTCGGCCAGCGCGACGAGGCGCTTGCGCTCCAGGTGGACGCCTGTCGCGGCCGCCACGACGAGCACGAGCAGCAGCGCGACCGTCACGAAGCACAGCGTCAGCAGGAGCACCTGACCGGAGTCGTCGCCCGCCGCCCCGCGCACCCGCCCGACCACTCGCCGCACCACCACCCGCAGCCACCGCACGCCGCTCATCCGCGCGCCCGGTAGGTGTCGACCGGGGCGACGCGCTCGGCGCTGACCGGGACGGACAGCGGGACGACGTCCCGTACGAACCCCGGCACGAACGGCAGCGGGACGACGACCTCGACGTGCGCCGCCACGCGGCTACCCGGTTCCAGGCAGGGCACCGAGGTGCACGACAGGTGCAGCGCCGTCGCGGGGTCGTCGTCGAACCCCTGGTCGCGCAGCGCGATCCCGGTGGCGGCGACGGCACGCTGCGCGGCCTGGGCGGGATCGTCCGCGGCCACCGCGGTCCGGGCCGCCTCCCGCGCCGCCCCCTCCACGGCGAACGCCGCCGCCTGCACCCGGCCGAGCACGAGGACCAGGTAGATCGTCGGCACGAGCAGGACGAGCGCGACGCCGAGGAACTCGAGCACCGCGTTCCCGTCGTCCGAACGCCCCACGCCACCGAGGTCCGGGCCGCCGCGACCGCGGCCGACCACGGCGGCTCCGCGCTGGTCGGCGCCGACCGCCCGACCCAACCGCGCGGCGAGCACCCTCCCGGCACCACGGCCGGCGGCCCGCACGCCGGAGAGCCAGGTCACTGGTCCTCCGCGTACGCGTGCCCCTGCACGGTGAGGGCATCCCGCGGACCGATCAGACCGACGACGGGCAGGGGCGCGACGATGCTCACCTCGACGACTGCGATGCCGTCGAGCGTCGTGCGGCCCGCTCGGACGTCCTGCGCGTACGACGCGGACAGCGACTGCCCGACGAGCTCCCGCGTGCGTGCCGCTCCGTCGTCGACCGTGTGGCCGCCGAGCGCGGCGTACCGGGCCCCTTCGGCCGCACAGTCGACGAGCGTGTTCCGGACGTGCAGGACGAGCGCGAGCTGGACGACCGCGACGAACAGCACCGTCACCAGGCCGCCGACCAGGGCGAAGTCGACGACCGCCGACCCCGCGTCACCCGAGCCCGCCCACGTCCACCGAGGCAGCTCACCGCGACGACACCCGCGACCCGGCGCGACGCGTCGCGCAGCCGTCGGGTCGCCCGTCGACGCTCGGTCGACTACGGCGTCACGTTGGCGATCGCCTCGTCGAACACCCCGCGCAGCGCGGGCTCGGCGATGAGCCACAGGGCCGTCACCAGCCCTGCGGTCATCAGCGTGACGAGCACCCAGCCGGGGACGTCGCCGCGTTCGCGGTCGCCGCCCAGCCGCAGGGCGACCGCCGTCGTCACGCGCTCCCACAGGGTCGTGCGTCGCTCGGGCTCCATGTCTCGTGCCTCCTCGATCAACGTGGTCGGGTGGCTCGTCGAGCCTCCCCGGAAGGTTCTGTCCCGGCCCCGTCACAGGCCGACCCGCAGGACGAGCAGCGACGGGAACACGGCGAACGCGACGGTCACCGGAAGGATGAGGAAGACGACGGGCACCATCATCGCGACCTCCTTGCGACCGCCCGTCTCCATCAGCTCCCGCCGGACCTCCTCGCGGACGTCCTGGGCCTGGGCCCGCAGCACCTCGGCCAACGGGGTGCCTCGCTCGACGGCCACGGCGACCCCCTCGGCGAACCGCGCGAGGGCCGGCAGCCCGGTCCGGTCGGCGAGCCCGTCGAGGGCCGTGGTGAGCGGCGCACCGGCGCGCGCGTCCGCGAGGGTCCGCTCGAGCTCGGCGCTCAGCTCCCCGTGGGTGCTGCGCACGACCCGCTCGAGTGCCCCAGTCGCGCCCTCGCCCGCACCGACGGCGAGCGCGAGCAGCTCGGCGATCGTCGGCATCTCCTGGAGCATCCGCCCCTCGCGCTGCGCGACCTCACGCCCGAGCATCCAGTCGCGGCCGAGCACGCCCGCCGCAGCGCAGAGCGCGACCAGCACGACCACGACGACGGGCGAGGTCCCACGGATCGCGACGAGCAGCAGGGCGAGCGCGAGCCCGACGGTCAGACCCAGCGCACCCCAGACGACCTGGCCGGCGCGGAACTGCTCGACCGTCTCGTGCCGTCCGGCGCGGGCGAGCCGTCGGCGCAGGTCCGCGGTCGGTGAGCCCAGGCGCGCGACCAGCCGGACGGCGTCGTGCATGACGGGTGCCGCCAGCCGCTCGAGCGTCGCTGCGGCCCCGCCGCTGCTCGGCGCGCGCAGGAGCAGCGCCGACGACGTGCGCTGCGGGCGCAGGTAGGGCGCCAGGCGCATGTCGAGGCTGATCCGCCGAGCCCGCAGGCGGGCGACGACGACCAGCACCCCCACGCTCGCGAGCAGCCCGGCGACCGCGCCGGCCACGACGGGGGTCACCGCAGCACCCGCGGGTCCTCGGGCAGCCGCGCGATGCGGAGCATGAGCACGTAGGCGACCACGGTGCTCGCGGCGCCCGCCGCGAGGACCAGCAGGCCGACCGTCGAGTCGTAGGCCTGTGCAGCCTCGGTCCGGGTCGCGAGCAGACCGAGGACGAGCCACGGGGCTGCGGCGGCTAGCCGTGCCGCGTTGACCGTCCAGCTCTGCCGCGCCTCGAGCTCACCACGCGTGCGCAGGTCCTCGCGCAGGAAGGACGACAGCGTCCGGAGCAGGCGTCCGAGGTCCGTGCCACCCACGTCACGCGTCAGGCGCAGCGCCTCGACTATGCGGTCGGCGACGGGGTCCGCCAGCCGCGCCTTGAGGAGGTCGAGACAGTCGCCGAACCGGCCGGTGGCGCGGTAGTCGACGGCGAACGCCAGGAACGGCTCCCGGAGCTCGACCGGCCCTCGCTCGCCGAGCTGGGCGACGGCCTCCGGCAGCGCGAGCCCGGCACGGATGCCCGACGCCAGGTGGTCCACGACCTCCGGCCACAGGGCCCGCAGGCGCGCGCGGCGCCGACGGGCTCGACCGCGCACGACGGCGGACGGGGCGAGCGCGACGAAGACGCCGAGGCACAGCGCCATCGACGGCACCCGCGTGAGCGCGAAGCCTACGAGCAGCCCGACGAGTCCGAGCCCTCCGCTCGTCAGGACCAGGCCCGCGGGCGTGACCCCGCTCATCCCCGCCTGCACGAGGGCGTCCTGCGTGCGGGCGTTCCATCCGTCGACCGGCGGCCCGGAGCCGGGGTGAGGCGCCCACCACGACCACCAGACGCACGCAAGGCCCGCGCCGAGCAGGAGTCCGACCACCACGCCCATCAGGCCGTCACCCAGCCCACCGGGCGGCTGCCGGCGACGGCCTTACGGGCCGCCGTCCGTCGCGTCGTCACCTCGCCGCCCCCTGCCCGATTGGTCCGATTCGCGGCGAACCTAGGGCACGCGTGCTTGGCGCCGTCAAGTTCGTCCACAGTCCGGTCGACGTGACGGAACGCCGAAAAGAGGCAGTCGACGCCGCGCCACCCCAGGGACCGGCGAGCGGTCGAGGGTCCGTCTGATGCCGACGCCGGGTCCACGAGCACCCTGTGGATCACTCGACCCGGCCGATGTCCGATTCGGGTAGTTTTCCGCGCATGTCGACGCAGGGCAGGGGGCCCGGCCGCTCTCGGGCGGCCATGATCGCGATCGCGCTGGTCGCGACGGTGGGTGGGTGCACGCCGGAACCGATCCCGATCGAGCCCACGCGGACGAGCGCGACGCCGGCGTCGTCCGCGACCGCAGCGGCGAGCTCGACTCCGACGCCGGACGTCCCCGGCGAGATCTCCGCGCTCCCCGATGGGACCAAGCCCGAGCGACCGGCCGCTCTCGACCAAGCCGGCTCGATCGATGCCGCCCAAGCGGTCCTCATGTACTGGATCTACCTGCTCCCGTACTCCCAGCAGGTCGGTGACCCCTCTGACGTCAAGGCCCTCAGCCACCCGGACTGCACGTTCTGTAGGAGCTGGACAGACGCGCTCGACACGATGGTCGCCAGGAACGAGCGCGCCGTCGGGGGCGGGTACACCGTCAGCGACCTGACGACGCTCGAAGTCGACCTCGGCAGGTGGTACACCAGCACGTTCACCCTGACGGAGGCCCCCTCTACCGAGGTGAACGAGTTCGGGACCACCATCAAGTCCTACCCGGGTCACACGTACAAGGTGGACGCGATCGTGGTCTATGAGTCAGGCGCGTGGACGGTCCGCGCCTTGGCACACGAAACGGTGTCATGAAGCGCGCACGAGCCCGTGCTGCTGCCGGGCTCGCGGTATGTCTGGTTCTCGTATCAGCAGCTCCGACGGCCGCACTCGAGATCGGTGAGCACGCCGAGGACGATGCACTGCTGCTTGACGGGTTCGAGGCGGCGATGGCCCTCAAGCGGTCGGCCGCAGCCGACCCCGCGCTCGCGTTGGTGCGGTACACCCGGGCGCCGATGTGCAACGTCACGACCGGTGGCGGGACCGAGATGGGCGACGGCGACGAGCAGTTCGGCGGCGGGGACACCGA
>NZ_BIMR01000087.1 GCF_004306155.1 Cellulomonas biazotea | reverse complement strand
GTGCAGCCCGGCGAGCAGCTGCCCGAACGGCGGCAGCGCCGACGCGCCGCGCGCGCCCAGGTCGGGCATGAGCCGCTCGACGGCGGCCGCGGCCCGCACCGCCCCGCGCGCCCGTTCGACGTGCGGGTCGCCCCGGTCGAGAGCGGTCGACCCGCCGAGCCCTTCGCCGACGTCGGGTCCCCCTGACCCCGCCGCGACCGTTGCCGCGAGGTGGTGCTCCGAAGGGGTCGTCTCGCGGACCGTCGTCGCGAGCCCGCGCACCACGTCGAGCGGCACGCGCGCCCCGTCGACGGCCGCGCTCGCCCGCGCGCTGCGCAGCCCCGCCTCGGCCCGCACCTCGCGCCACCGGCGCCGGTACGCCTCGTGCCAGCGGAGCTGCTCGCACGCGGCGCGGGCCTCCTCGACCGCGGCGGCGACGCCCGGCAGGTCGACGAGGGGGGCGAGGGGGTCGGCGGGCACCGGCCCACCCTACGAGCCCGCCCCCGGTCCTCGAGCCGCCCACAGCCCACGCCACCAGCCCCGACGCGCACAGGTCGGACGTCCCACCTCCTGCCGCCGGGCCGCCCACGGGCCACAATGAGCCTCATGGCCTCGCCGAGCGTGTCGTCGTCCATCACCGCCCGGCTCCAGGTGCAGGCCCGGCCGACGGCGGTCAGCGAGCTGACCACCGCGATCGAGCGGGCCGGCGGCATCGTCACCGCGCTCGACGTCACGGAGTCGGGGCACGAGCGGATGACGGTCGACGTCACGTGCGCGACGCGCGGCGAGCAGCACGCGGCCGACATCGTCGAGGTGCTCAAGGACCTGCACGGCGTGCTCGTCGAACGGGTCAGCGACCGCACGTTCCTCATGCACCTGGGCGGCAAGCTGTCGATCGAGTCGAAGGTGCCGCTGCGCAACCGCGACGACCTCTCGATGGCCTACACGCCGGGCGTCGCGCGCGTGTGCGAGGCGATCGCGGCCCGCCCGGAGGACGCCCGCCGCCTGACGATCAAGCGCAACACGATCGCCGTCGTCACCGACGGGACGGCCGTGCTCGGGCTGGGCAACATCGGCCCGCTCGCCGCGCTGCCGGTGATGGAGGGCAAGGCGGTCCTGTTCAAGCGGTTCGCGGGCATCGACGCGTTCCCGCTGGTGCTCGACACGACGGACGTCGACCAGATCGTCGAGACGGTCGTGGCGATCGCCCCGGCGTTCGCGGGCATCAACCTGGAGGACATCTCCGCGCCGCGCTGCTTCGAGGTCGAGCGACGGCTGCGGGAGCGGCTCGACATCCCGGTGTTCCACGACGACCAGCACGGCACCGCGATCGTCGTGGTCGCGGCCCTGACCAACGCGCTCAAGGTCGTGGGCAAGGACATCGGCGAGGTCCGGATCGTGCTGTCGGGCGCGGGTGCGGCGGGGACGGCGGTCCTGCGGCTGCTGCTCGCGGCGGGTGCGCGCGACGTCGTCGTCGCCGACGTCGAGGGCGTCGTGCACGCGGACCGGCCCGGGCTGCCGGAGTCGCTGCGGTGGACGGCGTCGGTCACCAACCCGCGCGGGGTGCGCGGCACGATCCCGCAGGCGCTGGCGGGGGCGGACGTCTTCATCGGCGTCTCGGCCCCGGACGTCATCACCGCGCAGGACGTCTCGACGATGGGCGACGACGCGATCGTCTTCGCGCTCGCCAACCCGCGTCCCGAGGTCGACCCGGACGACGCCGCCCAGTACGCGGCGGTCGTCGGCACCGGCCGCTCGGATTTCGCGAACCAGATCAACAACGTGCTCGCGTTCCCCGGGCTGTTCCGGGGGCTGCTCGACGCGCAGTCGCACAAGATCACCGACCGCATGCTGCTCGCGGCGGCGTACGCACTGGCGTCGACGGTGAGCGACGAGGAGCTCAACCCGACCTACATCGTGCCGAGCGTGTTCCACCCCGACGTGGCGTCGGTCGTCGCGGCGGCGGTCGAGCGCGAGGCCCGCGCCGACGCCGCCGCGGTGTCCTGACCCGGACGACCGCCACCGCTCGGCGGACCGGGACGCGCCGGCGCGCGCCCCGGCTCAGCCCGCGTCGCTGACCGACCTCGGCGCGCCGGCGGACCACGACGGGCCGACCACCGTCGGAACCGTCGACGGGGCGGGCCGACCAGCGGCCGACCCGCCCGCGCGACGTCAGCGCCAGGCGCCCCGCACGTACTGCGGCTGCCACCCGGTGACCTCGGGCGTCCCGACGACGTCGGACCCGCCGTCCTCGGCGGGCAGGACGCCGGTCGGCACCCCGAGCCGGTGCGCGGCGCGCAGCGGCCACGACGGGTCGCGCAGGGCGACGCGACCGAGCAGCACGGCGTCGGCGCTGCCGTCGACGAGGACCTGCTCGGCCTGCTCGGGCGACGTGACGAGCCCGACGGCGGCGACGGGCAGGCCGGACGTCTCCCGGATCGTGCGCGCGGCGGGCACCTGGTAGCCGGGGCCGACGGGGATGGTCGCGGGCGCGTTGCCGCCGGACGACACGTCGACGAGGTCGACGCCGTGCCCGGCGAGGTCCTTCGCGACGGCGGCGACGTCGGCGACGTCGAGGCCGTCGGGCAGCCAGTCGGTCGCGGAGACGCGGACGAGCAGCGGCAGCTCGTCGGGCCAGACGGCACGCACGGCGTCGGTGGTCTCGACGAGCAGCCGGGCGCGGTTCTCGGGCGAGCCGCCGTACTCGTCGTCGCGCGTGTTCGTCAGCGGCGAGAGGAACTGGTGCAGCAGGTAACCGTGGGCGGCGTGCACCTCGACGACGTCGAACCCGGCGGCGAGCGCACGGCGCGCGGCGGCGGCGAAGGCCGCGGGGACGGCGGCGACCTGCTCGGTCGTCATCGCGGTCGGCGCGGCGTAGCCCGGGAACGCGTCGGCGCCCGGACCGACCGCGGCCCAGCCGCCGTCGTCGAGGCCGACGGAGCCGTCGACGCCGGCGAAGGGCGCGTGCGTGGACGCCTTGCGCCCGGCGTGCGCGAGCTGGACCCCGACGCGGGTGCCGCGCGCGTGCACGAAGTCGGTGACCCGCCGCCACGACGCCACGTGCGCGTCGTCCCACAGCCCGGTGTCGCGCGGCGAGATCCGCCCCTCGGGGACGACGGCGGTCGCCTCGGCGAGCAGCAGGCCGAACCCGCCGGCGGCGCGCGCGCCGAGGTGCACGAGGTGCCAGTCGTCGGGGTGGCCGTCGACGGCCGAGTAGGTGCACATGGGGGCCAGCCAGGCGCGGTTGGCGAACGTGGTGCCGCGCAGCGTCAGCGGCGAGAACAGGTGGGTCACGTCGCAGCCAACGGCGGCGGGACGGCCGGTGATTCCCGGGCAGCCTTTCGTCCCACGACTCGGACGTCGTGCGGGGGCACAGTGGTCGGGTGCTTCCGATCCCCGACGCCGTGCAGGCGCAGGCCGACGCCGCGCACCACAAGGTCGAGCTGTCGACGACGCCCGGCCTGTTCCTGGTCCGGACGATGCTGGCCGGTGCGTACATCGGCATCGGCGTGCTCATCCTCGCGACGGCCGGCGGGCCGCTCGAGGCGGCGGGCTCGCCGTTCGCGCCGCTGGTCAAGGGCCTGGTCTTCGGTGTCGCGCTGACGATCGTCGTGGTCGCCGGCGCGGAGCTCGCGACGTCCGCGATGATGATCCTCACGCAGGGCGCGCTGCTGCGGCGGGTGCACTGGGGACGCGCGGGCGTGACCCTGCTGGCGGTCATGGCGGGCAACCTGCTGGGCTCGATCGTCTTCGCGGGGCTGGTGCACGCGTCGGGCGTGCTCGCACCGGGGACGGCGGGCGGCGCGACGATCGCGTCGATGCTGGAGCACAAGGCGGCCGAGTCGTCGGTGCAGCTCTTCGTCCGCGGCATCCTGTGCAACCTGCTGGTGTGCCTGGCGATCTGGTGCGCGGCGCGGCTGCGCTCGGAGGGCGCCCGCATCGCGATGGTGTTCGCGTGCGTCATGGTGTTCATCACCTCGGGCTTCGAGCACGTGGTCGCGAACATGACGACGTTCTCGCTGGGCCTGTTCGGCGGGCTGCCGGGCGCGACGGTCGCGGAGATGGCCCGGAACATCGCGCTCGTGGGCCTGGGCAACCTGGTCGGCGGGGCGGTCCTCGTGGGCGCGGCCTACGCGTACGGCGTGCGCGCCCCGGTGCCGGTGCCGGACGGCGTGGTGTCGCTGCCCCCGGTGCGCCGCGACGACGTCCCCGCGGACCTGCGGGACCTCGGCGGGCGCTCGACGCACCGCGTCGTGGCGGTGGGCCTGCCGGCCCGGCGTCAGCGGGACACGGCCGCGCCGAACGGCGAGGCGGTGCCTGCGGCAATACGGTGACCGCAACGGCGTCGTCGAGGCGCACGTGCGGCCATCCAACGAGGAGACGCGATGAGCACCTCCGACCCGAAGCACCCGTCGACGGACGGGTCGCACACCCCGGCGGCGTCCCCGACGCCGACCGACCGACCGGCGGACGCGCCGACGGACGTCTCCGGGACCGCCCCGGACCCGGTGACCCGACCGTCCCGCCCGGCGTCCACGACTCCGACGCCCACGACCGCGGAGCCGCCGGCCGACACGGGCCGGCACGCGGTGGTGCGTCCGGCCCCGACGCCGCCGCCCGACGCGTCCGCCGTGGGGACGGCCCCGACCGGCACGAACGCAGGCACGAACGCGGGCACGGACGCGGGCACGCGCACCGCAGCCGCCGCGTCGGCCGACCCCGCGC
>NZ_BIMR01000086.1 GCF_004306155.1 Cellulomonas biazotea | reverse complement strand
GGCACGGGGACCATCTTGGTGCACGCGGCCGGTGCTCGACGCCGCGGCGGGGGGGCGGGGCGACCCGGCGACTAGGCTCGCCGGGTGCCGCTCGACATCTTCATCCCGTTCTGGGGGGACCCTGACCTCCTCGAGACGACAGTGCGCAGCGTCCTCGCGCAGGACAGCGACGACTGGGTTCTCACCGTCGTCGACGACGCGTACCCGGACCCGCGCCCCCGGGCGTTCCTCGAGGGGATCGACGACGACAGGGTGCGGTACGTGCGGCACGAGTCGAACGTCGGCATCACCGAGAACTACCGCGCGTGCGTCGCGATGGCCACGCACGAGCACGTCGTGCTGCTGGGCTGCGACGACGTCCTGCTGCCGGACTACGTGCGGACCGTCCTGGCCGCGCACGCCCGAGTGCCCGAGGCGTCGGTCGTCCAGCCGGGCGTGCAGGTCGTCGACGCCGACGGCACGGTCGTCCGGCCGCTCGGTGACGTCGTGAAGGACCGGCTCCGCGCCCGCGCCACTCGGCACGGCCGGCTGCTGCGCGGCGAGGCGGTCGCCGCCGGCCTGCTGCAGGCGGACTGGCTGTACTGGCCGTCGCTGTCGTTCCGGCGCGACGCGCTGACCAGCCTGCCCTTCCGTGACGGGATGCCGATCATCCAGGACCTCGCGCTCGTCGTGGACCTGGTCCTCGCGGGCGGCTCGATCCTCGTCGAGCCGCGGACCTGCTTCCAGTACCGGCGGCACGCGTCCAGCGCGTCCTCGGCGAAGGCGTACGACGGGTCGCGCTTCGCGGGGGAGCGCGCGTACTTCCGTCTCGCGGCGGGCCTCGCAGCCGACCACGGCTGGCGGCGTGCCGAGCGTGCGGCTCGGTGGCACGTGACGTCCCGGCTGCACGCCCTCACGCTCGCGCCCGGCGCGTTGCGTGCCCGAGGTCTGCGCGGTCTGGGCCCGCTCCTGCGCCACGCGTTCGTGCCGCTGACGGACGCCTGAGCGGGGTCGCGCTACACCTGGACGGGCGCGGGGGCAGGTCCGGGCACGCTTGCCACGGGCGCAGCGGCCGGGGCGACGTCGACGTCCTTCGGGGGCGTCGCGCGACCCCGACGGGCGCGCCGCATCACCGGACGCTCGACCAGCAGCCAGCTCGCGACCGCGAGCGGCACGGTGGCGACGACGGCGAGCAGGTCGTACGCGACGAGACCGAGGCGGTGCGCCCCGGCGAGCGCGAGGAGCTGCTGGACCGGGAACGCATAGATGTAGGTGCCGTACGAGACGTCGTGACGGCGCACGAGCGCGGGCAGCGGCAGCACGGCGCCGAACCAGAGCAGGCCGTACGCCATCGGCAGCGACGCGAGCTGCGGGCCCCAGCCCGGCACCAGCTTGACCGCCGCCAGGGTGAGGACGACCGCGAGGGCCGCGCCGGGCCAGCTCAGCACCACCCGGTCACGCAGCATCCACAGCAGCCCGCCGGCGAGGAAGAACGGCACGAGCTTGAGCAGGAACGTCAGGTCGACGTTGGCGCCTGTGTACCGCATGAGGACGCCCTCGTTGGCCTTGAGCGCGATGCTCGCGACCAGGACGGCGGCGAGGCCCCAGGCGTTGCGCCGCAGCAGCGCGAAGCACCCGAGCGCGCCGACGAGCAGGTAGCAGGCGAACTCGTAGTACAGGCTCCACAACGAGCCGTCCCACGCGCCCGGGTACGGCACCGCGGCCGGGGTCTGCGCGACGTCGTAGGCGTTCATGCGCAGCGTGATGTTCGAGGCGATGTAGCCGAGCGGCGTCGTCGGCGTACCGAAGAAGCCGTCGAGGCCGCCGTGCACCGCGACCCACCCGATCGGCGCGAAGACGAACGCCGTGACGGCGAGGCAGACGAGGAACGCGGGGTAGATCCGCGCGACCCGGTGCACCAGGTACTCGCCGAGCGACCGCGTCCATCGGCTCGCCGTGATGAGGTAGCCGGACAGTGCGAAGAACCCGAAGACGGCCCAGCCACCGATGTTCTCCCCGGCCACGTGCGGGCCGACGCCGGCACCCGAGAGGTACCAGCCGTGGGCCACGAGGACGGCGAGCGCGAGGATCAGCCGGACCCCGTTGAGGCCGTTGCGGCGGGGATCGAGCACGACGGCGCCCGTGGTCCACCACCGGCGCGGGTCAGCGAGCGTCATGAGGAGATTGTGCCTGGCGACCGGCGTCCCGGTCGCACGGTCCCCGAGGGACGGGACGCCTGCCTGGAGACGTTCCGCTCGGTCGAACCGTCACCAATCCGGCCACTCTGTCGCGTCGACGACTGCGCGGGCCGTTTGTCGCAGGTCGTGGCACAGCATCCGCATAGGATGTCGCCCGAGCCACGCGTCGCCCGAAAGGTATCGAGTCGCCGCGCGTGGTCCACCCGGGCCGTCCCCGTCCCGGTGTGACGAGAAACGAGGATGACGAAGGTCGGTATGGCACGCGCAGTCGGAGGCGTCTTGGTCGAGCAGCACCTGGGAGGGCCCTCGGTCGAGCGACCCCCGACGGTCACCGCCCCGCATGACCGGAGGGCGGGGCGATGAGTCGTCCGGCAGTCCGCCTCGGTTCCAGCGCCGAGGCCCGTGCCTGGCGCGAGCGCGGTCCGTTCCTCACGACCGGGTCGACGTCGTTGCAGGTGCAGTCCGTGCTGTACCTCAACAGCTTCGCGGCGATCGACCGCTCGCTCGCCAGCCTCGCCCGCTCCGCCGAGCTCGCCGGGCCGGACCGGGTCTCCGTCTCGGTGCGCTACGGCGACTGCTCCCCGATCCGGTGCCTGGAGCCCGACCAGGTCGACGTGCTCGTCGAGCGGTATGCCCGCGACCTGCAGATCTCGTACGAGTGGTTCGGCGACAACCTCGGCTCCGCGCGCGGGCACAACCGCCTCGCCGCGGGCTCCGCCGCCGACTTCCTCCTCACGCTCAACCCCGACGTCGTCATCGCCCCGCGGACCCTCGAGCTGCTGCTCGAGCCGTTCCGCCGCAGCGCCGTCGGCATGACGGAGGCCAAGCAGCTGCCGATCGAGCACCCGAAGGAGTACGACCGCACGACGGGCTCGACGTCCTGGGCCGCGACGGCGTGCGCCGTCTTCCCGCGTGCGCTGTTCGAGTCGGTCGACGGCTTCGACGCCGAGTCGTTCTTCATGTACTGCGACGACGTCGACTTCTCGTGGAAGGTCCGCCGCGCGGGCCTCATGGTCGTCCACCAGCCGGCGGCCGTCGTCTTCCACGACAAGCGCGTCGGGCTCGGCGGCGTGTGGGAGCCGACGGAGGCCGAGCGCTACTACTCGGCCGAGGCCGCGCTCATGCTCTTCCAGAAGTGGTCCCGGCCCGACCTCGTCGAGCGCACGCTCGTCGACTTCGACAACGCTCCGGACGCCGTCTACCAGCGCGCGGCGGCGGAGTTCCGGCGTCGTCGCGACGCGGCGACGCTGCCGACACCGGTGGACGACGAGCACGAGATCGGCATCTTCGAACAGGGGAACTATGCGGCCCATCGATACGTCCTCTGACACGGTGGAGACCGGGTCGGTCGCACCTGTCGAGATCCCGCGCGCCGTCGGACGGTTCTCGCACGACAACGTCTACGGGAACGCTCTGACGCTCCTGGAGGCGCACCGGTCGGCCATCGTCGACGACGCGCGCGACGTCATCCACCTGGATCTCTCCTGCGGCGACGCACCGCTCGCCGTCCCCCTGACGGCGTCGCTGCGTCGGACGTACGTCGGGACCGACGGTTCGCCCGACGCCGTAGCCGCGCTCACCGCACGCGGCTTCGAGGGGCACCACGTCGACCTCGTCGACCGTGAGCAGATCGCCGCGGACCTGCGCGCCGTCATCGGTGACCGTCGTGTCGCGTCGATCTCGCTCATCGACGTCCTGCAGGGCATGCCGCCGACGCAGACCGTGCTCGCCGGGGTCCGTGACGTCGCGCTGGAGCACGGCGCGGTCGTCGTGGTCAGCGTCCCGAACGTCACGCACGCCGACGTCGGCTTCAAGCTCGCCATCGGCCGCTGGGACGTGACGCCGACCGGGGTGCTCAGCGCGTCCGCGCTCCAGCACTACGACGCGTCGTCGTTCGAGCGGGCGCTGCGCCTCGCGGGCCTGCACCCGACGGCGTCGCGCGACGTGGACCGCGAGCGCAGCGACCAGCACTTCCCCGAGGACCACTCGGCGCTGCAGCGGGGGACGTCGTTGCACGGCCTCCTCCTCGCGCTCCGCGAGGAAGCCGGCCCTGGCGCTCAGACCACCCAGTTCGTGCGGGTGTGCGTGCCCGGGCCCCTCACGGACGAGGCACAGTTCGTCGAGCCGTTCGACGGCGTGCGGCCGTTCCTGTCGATCGTCATGCGGACCCAGGGCACGCGCCTTCAGTGTCTGGTCGAGGCGCTCACCTGCCTGGCAGGGCAGAGCAACACGGACTTCGAGGTGCTCGTCCTGGGGCACCGGCTCACGGTCGAGGCCCAGCTGGGTGTCGAGCGCGTCATCGCGGACCTGCCGACGTGGATGCGCGAGCGCACCCGTCTGGTGCGTGTGGAGCACGGTCGCCGTGCCGCCCCGCTCAACGTGGGCTTCGCCGAGGCCCGCGGGCACTACATCGCGATCCTCGACGACGACGACATCCCGATCGGCCACTGGGTCGAGACCTTCGCGTCGCTGGCGGAGCGCCACCCGGGCCAGATGCTGCGTGCGGTGTCCGCACGCCAGGACATCGTCGAGTGCACCGTGCTCGACCGTGTCGGCATCCGATCGACGGGCTCGATCGAGGACATCTACCCGGCGACGTTCGACTTCGTCGATCACCTCCGGCAGAACTTCACGCCGAACACGGCCATCGCGTTTCCGCGCGGTATCTACCACGACATGGGCATCCACTTCGACGAGTCCCTCACGACCACCGAGGACTGGGACTTCATCATGCGGGCTGCGTCCGTCGTCGGGGTGGCCTCGGCTCCCACGATCACGTCGCTCTACCACTGGTGGGTGCAGGGTGCGTCGTCGCGCACCGACCACGACAACGGCGAGTGGGACCGCAACTTCCAGGCGATCCTGCGCAAGTTCGACGAGAACCCCGTCCTGATGCCGGTCGGCTCGACCGTCCGCATCCGCGCCCTCCTGCGCGAGCGGGACGAGGCGGTGTGGAGCATCGGGCACGAGCAGGGTCTCGCCCGTCTGAGCGCGGAGGCGTTCGGGCGCGAACGGGAGCGCGTCGCGATGCTGTTCGAGGTGCAGTCGATCCTCGACTCGCGTTCGTGGCGCTTCTCCGCCCCGCTGCGGGTCCCGGCCCGGCTCGTCGGGCGTGGCCGCCGGATCAAGGCGAGCACGTACGCCTACGCCTCCACCGAGCAGCTCGCCGAGGTCGTGCGCAACCTGCGCGCCTCGCGTTCGTGGCGCGCGACGAAGCCGCTGCGCCGGCGGTGAGCCGCCCCAGCCGACCGGTGGGCGCCCCCGGAGGGCGCCGCCGCGGCGTGGTCTAGGGTCGTTCGCGACCCGTGCAGCGCGCGACGTCGGCCCAGCGTGCGGGCCGTTGTCGGACGCTGCCGGCGCAGGGTGTGCGACGACGTGCCCCGAGCATCGTGATGTCGACGGGAAGGTAGGCCATGAGCAGCCTCGACGGGCAGCGCGTCGTCCTGACGCAGTCGTTCCTGTACCAGTTCGGTGGGTCCGAGGTCATGACGCTCGAGATCGCCCACGAGCTGGCGCGTCAGGGCGCCGAGGTGGTGGTCGTCGTCCACGGCCACTCCGAGGAGATGGCGCGGGACCTCACCGCGGTGCCCGGAATCCGACTGATCCGGACGAGCGACCCGGCGCTGGAGGGCGTGCTCGCCGAGGCCCCCGTCGACATCGCGTGGATCCACCACCAGCTCATCCCGGAGCGGCTGCTGCGTGAGCGGGCGGGCACGCGGTTCGTCTTCAACCACATGTCCTCGTTCCACCCGCTCGAGTTCGCGTGGGCGCACCGGATCGAGGCCGCCCTGGCGGGCGCCGTGCTGTTCCCCGCGCCGGAGGCCCGGGTGGCGCAGGTCGAGACCGGGCTGCTCGCCGGGGTCGACCCGGCCTACCTGCAGGTCCTCGGGAACCCGTCGCCCGACGCTTTCGCGGCGAACGGGCGCGGTCCGGCGGCCGAGCTCGGACGCCTGCTCGTCGTGTCCAACCACATCCCGCCGGAGCTGGCCGAGGCCCTGCCCTCGCTGCGTGAGCGCTGGGACGTGACGGTCGTCGGTCAGCAGGCCGAGCTCGGGGCGGTGCGGCGACGCGTCACACCGGACCTCGTGCACGAGCAGGACGCGGTCGTGACGATCGGCAAGACGGTGCAGTACTCGCTCGCGGCCGGCGTCCCGGTGTTCTGCTACGACCACTTCGGCGGCCCGGGCTGGCTCGACGGGTCGAACGTCGCCCTCGCCGCGGAGCACAACTTCTCCGGGCGCGGGTTCTCCGCCCGCAGCGGCCCCACGGAGCTCGTCGACGAGATCACGGCGGGCTACGCGACGGCCCGCGCAGGCGTGGGGGCACTCGCCTCGTACGCCCCGTTGCTGGGCGATCGGCTCCGTGAGGTCCTCGCCACGGTGGGGGAGCCCTCCGCGGTGCCGCTCGACGAGGCGGACATCACGGCACACGTCGCCGTCCAGAGCTCGCTCGGGATCTTCATGGTCATGTCCTCCGAGCTGGAGGAGGCCCGACGCTGGTACGCGGACAACACGGCCGAGCTCGAGGACGCCCGCGTCGCGCTCACGACGCGAGTGACCGCTCTGGAGGAGCGCTCGACGGGTCTCGAGTCCGCTGTCGCACAGGCGCTCGGCCGAGAGGAGGAGCTGGCGGCGACCTACCGGGAGGCACGGTGGTGGGTCGAGAAGCACGAGCAGGACGCGGCTGCGCTCCGTGAGGCCCTCGCCACGAGCGAGGAGCAGACCGAGGCGGCGGCCTCGGTGGTGCGTGCGCTCACCGCCGAGCTCGAGGCGGCACGTGCCGAGGCGGCGGGTCTGGTGGACCGCCTGGCGGAGTCGGAGGACTCACGACGGGACCTTGAGCGCTCGCGGCTGTACCGCTACACGAAGCACAGCCGGCGCACGGGGCGGCGGCAGTAGGCACCGGCGGGAGATCCGTACTGCGTACCGGATCCCGAGGGCGCCCGGCCAGGGCCGCCTAGGCTGACGTCGCGACGGCGCCGACCTGAGCGCGGTCCGCGTCGACCGCCGCTCCCACGGCGGCAGGTCCACCCACGGCGGCGACGGACTCGCCGGCGGGCACGGCCTCCACGGGGCTGCGCCCGCTGCGGCGGTCGAGGCGGCGGCGGGCCGTCCTGAGCGCGGGGCGTTCGATCGCGTACCAGCTGCCCACAGCGGCGAGCGCCGTGAGGGCGGTGGTGGCGATCACGTAGGGCCACAGGCCTGCGGTGTGGACGCCGAAGACCACCAGCAGCTGCTGGACGGGGAACGCGTAGATGTAGACCCCGTACGACACGTCGTTACCCCGGACCCAGCGGGGCGACGGGAGCACGGTCCCGAGGTACAGGAGCGCCGTCGCGAACGCGGCCGCCGTGAGGACGGGACCGCGCTGCGGATCGAGTGCCGATGCTCCCACGACGAGCCCCGCAGAGAGCAGCGCGACGGGCCATGTCAGCGGGACCCGGTCCCGCCACCGGTACACCGCGGCCCCGGCGAAGAAGTACGGTGCGAGCGCCACCAGGTTCGCGACGTGCGGGTCGTTGCCGACGTACGGAGCCACGTGCGGGTACCCGACGGCCAGCGCGGTGACGGCGGCCAGTGCGACGAGCACGGCGATCCGTCCGCGCCACCAGGCGAAGACGCCGAGCACCGCGAGCGCGAGGTAGCAGATGAACTCGTAGTACAGCGTCCACAGCGACCCGTTCCATGCCACCGGGTACGGCACGGTCGTCAGGGTGTCGCCGACCGCGTACGAGTTGATCCGCAGGAAGGCGTTGGTGAGGACGTAGTCGAGCGGGGCGGTCGGGCCGCTCGTCAGGAACCCGTCGATCGTGCCCTTGGCCATGACGTACGCGGCCGGTGCGAAGACGAACGCGGTCACGACCAGGCACACCCAGTAGGCGGGGAAGATCCGCGCGATCCGGAGCATCAGGTACGTCTCGACGGGTCGGGAGTCCCGGCTGGCCTGGATCAGGTAACCGCTGAGGCAGAAGAAGCCGGCGACGGCCCACCCGCCCAGCCCCACCCCGAGGAGGGTCGGCTTGCCGGTGAACCCGCCCAGCGGGTAGGCGTGGAAGACGAGGACGGCGAGTGCCAGCACGAGGCGGATCAGGTTGAGGCTGTTGCGCCGTGTGGCGAGGACCGCGTGGTCGCCACGGCGTGCGGTCGGCGCGCCGTGGACCGCCCGGGGTGCCGCGACCGGGACCTCTCGGGACGTCACGGTGCCGGCGCCGGTCGCGGTCGGCGACGCAGCATCGTGCGCGCGAGACGCTGGCTGGGGCGTTCGACCCAGCGGTAGGTCACCCAGGAGCTGACGAGCGAGGCCGTCACGCCGAGGACGAACGCGACCGTGAAGGGGAGCCCTGCGCGGTCGAGCAGGGTGATGGCGAGCATCCCGACAGGCAGGTGCAGCAGGTACAGCGAGTAGCTGATGTCACCGAGGACGCGGAACGGGCGCCAGAGCCGGGTGATGCGTGCGCGCGACGTCGCGAGGAAGACGACGATCGCGAGCACGTAGGACGCGGCCGGCTCGACGCTCGGGGTCATGAGCTCGCCGGGGAAGGCCACCGTGTAGAACAGCACGTAGAGCAGGCCGGTCGTCGCCACGATCCCGATCGAGACCGACGTCGAGGCCCGGCCCTTCGCCTGGAGGTAGAAGGTGCGACCGACGAACAGGAACGCGAGGTACACGCACGTCGTCGACAGGTACTTCAGGGACGGTGTCGCGATGACGACAGGGGTGACGACCGCCCACACGCCGACCATCACCCAGGTCGAGCGGACGGGGTCGCGGCGGGACATGGGGATGAGGAGCAGGACGAGCGTGTAGAACGTGAGCTCGATGGCGAGCGTCCACGTCGAGCCGAGGACGAAGGTGGTGCCGGTGAGCTGGTCGAGCACGAAGACGGCCTTGAGGTAGTCCACGGGCGTCCCGTGCACCATCCCTGGGAGCGTGTCGATGCCGTTCGCCCGCGCTGCTGCCAGCGCCACGCCGGTCACGAGCACGGCGACGGCGAGCATCGGGAAGATTCGCAGCGCGCGCTTCACGGCGAACTCGCGCCGGGTCTCGCGCTCCGACGTGTAGGAGATGATGTAGCCGCTGATCAGGAAGAACACGACCACACCGAGGTGCCCGGCGTTCTGGAAGAGGTGGAACGGCACGACGACGTACTGTGCCCAGAGCTGCTGGACGACCCATGAGCGCTCGTTGGCGTAGAGCCAGAAGCCCGACAGGTGCGCCCAGACGACCGCCGCCGCTGCCGCTCCGCGCAGGAGGTGGACGAACTCGATCCGGTCGCGCCCAGGGGAGGTCGGTGCGACCCCCGTCTCCCGCTCGGCGAGCAGCTCCGTGACGGGCTCGACGACGGCCGACGTCATCGTGGCGTTCCGATGAGACCCAAGAGGTACGACCCGTAGCCCGACTTCACGAGCTTCTCCGCGCGCACCCGCAGCTCGTCGTCGGACAGGAACCCGCGACGCCAGGCGACCTCCTCCGGGGCGCCGATCTTGAGCCCCTGGCGGTGCTCGATGGTCCGCACGTAGTCGGACGCCTCGAGCAGCGAGTCGAAGGTGCCGGTGTCGAGCCACGCGGTGCCGCGGGGGAGGACCTCGACCTGCAGGCGGCCCTGCTCGAGGTAGACGCGGTTGACGTCGGTGATCTCGTACTCGCCGCGCGCGGACGGCTTGAGGTCGCGCGCGATGGCGACGACGTCGTTGTCGTAGAAGTAGAGGCCGGGCACCGCGTAGTTGGACCGCGGCTGCGCGGGCTTCTCCTCGAGGGAGAGGGCCCGTCCGGCCTCGTCGAACTCGACGACGCCGTAGGACGTCGGGTCGGCGACGCGGTAGGCGAACACGGCGCCGCCCTCGATCTGCTCGAACCGCTGCAGCTTCGCGCCGAGCCCGGGGCCGTAGAAGATGTTGTCGCCCAGCACGAGCGCGGCGGGCTCGTTCCCGACGAAGTCGGCGCCGAGCACGAACGCCTGCGCGAGCCCGTTGGGCTCGGCCTGCACGGTGTACGAGATCGAGATGCCGAACTGCGAGCCGTCGCCCAGGAGACGCTGGAACTGCTCGGCGTCGTGCGGGGTCGTGATGACCAGCACGTCCTTGATCCCGGCGAGGATCAGCGTCGACAGCGGGTAGTAGATCATCGGCTTGTCGTAGACCGGGACGAGCTGCTTGCTGACCCCGAGGGTGATGGGGTGCAGACGGGTGCCGGAGCCGCCGGCCAGGATGATCCCACGCATGGTCATACAGTGTGACGCATCCGGGGGGGTGGATGGGCCACCTTCACGGACGTCCGGCGTCGAATGTGTACGATCTGGACATCTTGCCCTCGATCGAACGGTGCTCCGTGCAGCGCATCTCTCACTCCTCCCAGCGGTACGCCTGGGGCTCGCCGACCGCGATCCCTGAGATCCTCGGCGTCCCGCACGACGGCCGGCCCTTCGCCGAGGCGTGGTTCGGTGCCCATCCGTCGGCTCCGGCGCGGGTCGTGACGCCCGAGGGCGAGCTGCCGCTCGACGCCGTCGTCGCAACTGGGCGCGAGGCGGTCCTCGGGGCCGACGTCGCCGCTCGGTTCGGCGAGACGCTGCCGTACCTGCTCAAGCTCATCGCCGCCGACAAGCCGCTCTCGCTGCAGGTCCACCCCAACCTCGCGCGTGCCCGCGAGGGCTTCGCGGAGGAGGAGGCGGCGGGCGTGCCGGTCGACGCCGCACACCGCAACTACCGCGACCGCAACCACAAGCCGGAGCTGGTGTTCGCGCTGACGCAGTTCGAGGCGATGTGCGGGTTCCGGGCGCCGCGTCGTGCCGCGGAGATGTTCGCGGGCCTCGACGCGCCCCTCGCCAAGGAGCTGCACGGCATCCTCATGGCGCAGCCCGACGCGGAGGGCATCCGGACCGCATTCACGCAGCTCCTCGAGCCTGCGACGCGCCCGTCGGCGGACGAGGTGCGCGAGCTCGCGGAGGCGTGCGCGGCACGGCTGGAGCGCGGGTCGCCGTCGCCGCGTGCCGACCACACGGTCGTGCTGCTCCAGTCGGAGTACCCGGGCGACCCGGGCGTGGTGACGTCGCTCCTGCTCAACCCTGTGACGCTGCAGCCGGGCGACGCGATGTTCGTGCCGGCGGGCGGCGTCCACGCGTACCTCACGGGCGTCGCGGTCGAGGTGATGGCGAGCTCGGACAACGTGCTGCGGGCGGGCCTGACGAGCAAGCACGTCGACGTGCCGGAGCTGTTGCGCAACGTCGACTACGTCGCGGCCCCGCCGATCCGGATCGCGCCGGAGGTCTTCCACGGTGCGACCCGGGTGTTCTACGCGCCGGTCGACGACTTCGAGCTGTCCGTCACGGACCTCGTCGACGACGCACCGCACCCGTTGCCGGGCCGGGGTCCGCGGATCCTGCTGTGCCTCGGCGGTGCGGTGACGGTCGCGACGGCGAACGACGGCACGCTCACGCTCGAGCGTGGTCAGGCCGCGTTCGTGCCCGCGAGCGACGGTGCCCTGACGGTGTCGGGGAGCGGGACGCTGGTCCAGGCCGACGTGCCGTGACGCGCGCCGGGCAGCGGCCGTCGTCGCCGCGCCCTGCCGGTCCGGACGTCCGGACCGCCCGCCGTCACAGGCGCGGGTCGTCGACGCGTTCGGAGCCGAGCAGCCGGGTGCGGCGCTCGTCGTCCGCGCGCAGTGTCGCGGCGAGGCCCTCGGTGACCAGGACGACCGAGCCGTCGACGGCGAGCACGGCGGCGACACGCGTGACGACGTCCGCGCCCGTGGCGACGAGCGCCGTGCGCGCCCCGGGCTGCGGCGCGGCGGCGGTGACCGCGTCGGCGAGCAGGTCGGCGTGGCTCGTCGACCCTGTCGGGCCGACGAGCGCGGGCGACGCGGGGTCGACGGCGGGGACCCAGCCGATCGCGTCGCCGTACGTCATGACGGCGGACGCGGCATCGACGGCACCGGCGGGGAGGTCGCCGTCGAACCGTCGCGCGAGCGCCGGGAGGGAGACGGCGACGACCTGGCCGCCGTGGCTGTGCCGGTCGGGACGGTCGGTGACGACGACGTCGGCGGGGGAGCCGCCGGCCGGGTCGGCGAGGACGACGCACGCGCCGGTGCGCCAGGCTGCGAACGCCCACACGACGGTCCGCCAGTGGCCGGGGAGGTCGAGCAGGACGCGGGTCCCGGGCTCGGCGTCGAACTCCTCGACGAGGAGGTTGGTCGTCTTGCTCACCCAGTTGTCGAGGACCGCCCCGGACAGCTCGACGCGCTCGCCGTCGTCGCCGTACCAGGTGAGGCGGGGACGCCCCGGTTCGCGGTGGAGGAGGGCGGTCAGGTCGGCGATGGTGGTCACGGGCACGCTCCCAGCGTAGAGCGACACGCCGTATTCACCCGTGTGCCACAAGATCACCCCGACAAATCCGGGCAACTACCACGGCTCGGCTTGACGACCGCTAACGACACGCGTGTAATTCCTTAGAAGAGATTCATGAGCGAGCAACACCACGCGGCGCCCGTCGACGGAGCCGCACGCCGAGCCTTGATCGACCCGCACGCAACACCCGCACGGAGGCACGCCATGTGGAACCTGCTCGACGACGACGACGAGACCTTCCCCTCCGACGCGCGCAAGCCGGCCCCGCCCGCATCGAACGTCCTGCCCCTCTTCGGCGCGCCCGAGGACGACGGCCCCATGGGGTGGCAGGAGCGCGCGCTGTGCGCCCAGACCGACCCCGAGGCGTTCTTCCCCGAGAAGGGCGGCTCGACCCGTGAGGCGAAGCGCGTCTGCACGGGCTGCGACGTCCGGTCGGAGTGCCTCGAGTACGCGCTCGCGAACGACGAGCGGTTCGGGATCTGGGGAGGCCTGTCCGAGCGCGAGCGGCGCAAGCTGAAGCGCCGGGTCGTCTGACGAGTGTCGCTCGCGGGGTTCGCGGACCCCGGAGGGCAGGATGGCTGGAGCATGACCGAGACCCTCCCGCCCGTGGACCTGCCGACCACGACCGCCTCCATCCCGGTGACGACACCGGTGACCGCGGTCGTCGTCACGCGTGGTCGCACGCGTTACCTGGAGCGGGCGCTGACCGCGCTCGCGGCCTCGACGCGCCGCCCCGCGCAGGTGCTGCTCGTGGACGTGGCGCCGACGCGCGGCGCCGTCGACGGCCTCCTCGAGGCCGCCTTCGCCCGTCCTGACGCGGCGCGGCCGCGGCTGCGGACCCTGCACGTGCCGGGCGCCCGCACCTTCGGGCACGCCGTGCGCGGCGCCCTCGCCGACCCGCAGGTCCGGTCCGACGGGTCGCCGACGACCTGGCTGTGGCTCCTGCACGACGACAGCGCGCCCGCCCCCGACGCGCTCGCCGAGCTCGTGCGCGCCGTCGGGCACGCCCGCTCCGTGGCCGTCGCGGGCGTCAAGCAGCGCACGTGGACCGACCCCGAGCGGCTGCTCGAGGTGGGCGTCCGCACCTCGCCGGCCGGTCGACGGCTCACCGACGTCGCGCCCGGCGAGCTCGACCAGGGCCAGCTCGACGGGCGGGAGGACGTCCTCGGCGTCGGCATCGTCGGGGCGCTCGTGCGGCGTGACGTCTGGGACGAGCTCGGCGGACCCGACCCGGCGCTCGGACCCTTCGGCGACGGCGCCGACCTGTCGCGCCGCGCCCGGCTCGCCGGGCACCGCGTGGTGGTCGTCCCGACCGCGGTCGTGCGGCACGCGCAGGCCGGGCACCTCGGGCTCCGCTCGTCCGACGCGCCGGACCCCGCCGACCGGGACGGCGACGGGGTCGACGACGCCGCGGACCCGCGGCGCTCGTACGCCGCCCGCCGTCGCGCCACCGTGCACCAGCGGCTCGTCGCGGTCTCCCTGCCGCTGCTGCCGGTCGTCACGGTCCTCGCGCTCGTGGCGGGGCTCGGCCGCTCGCTCGTGCGCCTCGCCGCGAAGCAGCCCGGCCTCGCGGTCGACGAGCTCCGCGCACCCGTCGAGGCCCTGCTGCGTCCCCTCGCCGTGGCCCGCGCCCGGGCCGCCGCACGCCGGACCCGCCGCCTGCCCCGGCGCACGCTGCGGCCGCTGCAGGCCGGCTGGCGCGACGTGTGGGCGCTCGACCGCGACCGTCGGC
>NZ_BIMR01000085.1:9810-9952 GCF_004306155.1 Cellulomonas biazotea | reverse complement strand
AAGAAGGCCGACGAGGCCCCCGCCGCGGAGGCGACCGAGGCTCCGGCCGAGGAGACCACCACGGACGCGACCGAGGGCGACGCCGAGAAGGCCTGACCCTCGCAGCACCCGTCGACGGGCCCGGAACCGCACTGGTTCCGGG
>NZ_BIMR01000085.1:0-9800 GCF_004306155.1 Cellulomonas biazotea | reverse complement strand
GCGCGTCGCCGATCACTGGAACTCAAGGAGTAGAGACCATGCCCACGCCCACCAAGGGTCCCCGGCTCGGTGGCGGACCGGCGCACGAGCGTCTGATCCTCGCGAACCTCGCGACGCAGCTGTTCGAGCACAAGCGGATCACGACGACCGAGACGAAGGCCAAGCGCCTGCGTCCGCTCGCCGAGCGCCTCATCACGTTCGCCAAGCGCGGTGACCTGCACGCCCGCCGCCGTGTCCTGACCGTCGTCAAGGACAAGGGTGTCGTGCACACCCTCTTCACGGAGATCGCTCCGGCCGTCGCCGAGCGTCAGGGCGGCTACACGCGCATCACGAAGATCGGTCCGCGCAAGGGCGACAACGCGCCCATGGCCGTGATCGAGCTCGTGCTGGAGCCGCTGTCGCCGAAGCAGGCCGTCGTCAAGGAGGCCACGAAGGCCACCGCGAAGGCTGCCCCCAAGGCCGAGAAGAAGGCCGACGAGGCCCCCGCCGCGGAGGCGACCGAGGCTCCGGCCGAGGAGACCACCACGGACGCGACCGAGGGCGACGCCGAGAAGGCCTGACCCTCGCAGCACCCGTCGTGCATCTCCCGGCACCGCCGCCGTACTGTCGGGGCATGGCCCTGCCGGTCGTCCTCGTGCACGGCCTGCGCACGTCCCGGACGATGTGGCGCGCACAGGTCGAGGCGCTCACGCGCGCCGAGCACCCGGCCCTGGCCGTGGACCTGCCCGGTCACGGGGCACGGGCCGCCGAGTCCTTCACGCTGGACGGCGCGGTGGCGACGGTGCGGGACGCGGTCGACGAGGTGGGCGGTCGCGCGCTGGTCGTCGGGCTGTCGCTCGGCGGGTACGTGGGGATCATGCACGCCGCCCGGCACCCCGAGCAGGTCGCCGGGCTCGTCGCTGCGGCGTGCTCCAGCCGGCCGTACCGCCTGCTGGTCGGCGGCTGGGCGCTCGCCGCACGCGGCATCGTGCGGCTGCCGGACCACGGGGCGGGCCTCAACGCGTTCCTGGTGAGGCGCGCGCTGCCCGCGCAGGGTGCGGTCGACGTGGCTGCGGGCGGGTACGCGCTGCTGGTCACCGACAGCGTGCTGCGGGAGATGTCGACCGCGACGCCGCTCGACGACCTCGCGCGTGTCGAGGCGCCCGTCTGGCTGGTCAACGGGCGGTACGACCACTTCCGCGGGGACGAGCGGGCGTTCCTGGCGGCCTGCCGCGACGGACGGCTCGTCGTGGTGCCGGGAGCGACCCACCTGGTGAGCCTCGTGGCACCCGAGCGGTTCACGCGCGTGGTGCTGGAGGCGCTGGACGCGGTCGAGGCACGGTCGCGGGCGCAGGGCACGGCGAGGGTGGTCGCCGGCGGGCGGTGACCCGACGCGACGTCGCGGGTCCGCCGCAGCGGGCACGTGCCGGGCGCCGAACCACGAGACGCGCAGGCCCTCGCACGGCCGGACGTGGGCCCGGGCCGCGCACGCGGTGGTGCGTCAGGCCTGCAGCGACCAGGCGCGGACCCCGCCGACGATGCCCGCCTGGTTGGGCACCACCACGACGTCGTCGCCGAGCCGCTCGAGGACCTGCGGGGTGACCTGCCGGGGGTTGCCGCCGCCCAGGTACAGGCGGTCCCAGTGGAACACCGGCCGCAGGCCGTCGACGACCCTCCGGACGCGACGCGACCACAGGCCGTCGCCGAGCCGCGCGCGCTCGACCTGCCCGACGTAGGCGTCGTACGTCGTGCCCCAGCGCACGGGCGCGTGCGACAGCTCGAGGTGCGGCGCGAGGGTCCCGCCGTCGAACAGCGCGGACCCGAGGCCCGTGCCGAGCGTGAGGACCAGCTCGACGCCGGTGCCGGACACCACGCCGGCGCCGTGCACCTCGGCGTCGTTGAGCACGAGCGTCGGCATCGCGAGCCGCGACTGCAGCGCCGCGCGGATGTCGCACCCCGCCCACGCGGTGACGAGCGCCGGGTCGACGGCGGTGCGCGGGCCGGAGCGGGTGACGTAGTGCGGGGTCGCGACGACGACGCCGTGGCGGATCATCCCGGGCATCCCGACGGTCGCGCGGTCGGCGGGGGGCAGGTCGGCCGCGATGCCGGCGATGGTGTCGACCAGCCGGCCCGGGGGGAGGGGGTACGGGGTCGGGACCCGGACGGCGGGCGCGTGCAGGGTGCCGGCGGCGTCGAGGACCGACGCCTTGATGCCGCCGCCGCCGCAGTCGACGGCGAGCGTGAACGGTCGGGACGGCGTGCTCGGCACGCTCCCACGCTAGCGGGGCGTGGACGGGGAGGCTGCCGCGCCCGGCTAGCGTGGTGGCCCGTGACCGACGACCTCCGCGGCGACGACGTGCCGCAGCCCCCCGAGCAGGCGGCGGCCGGCGTCGTCCGCCTGCGGCTCGACCTCGCGTACGACGGCACCGCGTTCTCCGGGTGGGCGCGGCAGCCCGGGCTGCGGACGGTGCAGGGGGTGCTGGAGGACGCCCTGGCGGTCGTGCTGCGGACGGCCGCGCACGGGGAGGCCGCGCCGCACGTCACCGTGGCGGGCCGGACGGACGCGGGCGTGCACGCGCGGGGGCAGGTCGCGCACGTCGACGTCTGGCCGGACGTGCTGGAGGCGGTGCGCGGCCGCTCGGACCGGGCCCCGACGGACGCGCTGGTCCAGCGGCTCGCCGGGGTGCTGCCCGCCGACGTCGTCGTGCACCGGGTGGGGCGGGCGCCCGAGGGGTTCGACGCGCGGTTCTCGGCGCTGCGCCGCCGCTACGCGTACCGGATCTGCGACGACGCGGGGGCGCGCGACCCGCTGAGCCGCGCGCACGTCCTGTGGCACCGGCGGCCGCTCGACGTCGAGGCGATGGACGCGGCCGCGCGCACGCTGCTCGGTCGGCACGACTTCGCCGCGTACTGCAAGCCGCGCGAGGGGGCGACGACGATCCGCACGCTCGAGGCGTTCGCGTGGGAGCGCCCGACGGCGGGCGCGGACGCGGGGACCGTCGTGGCACGCGTGCAGGCGGACGCGTTCTGCCACTCGATGGTGCGGGCGCTGGTCGGCGCGAGCGTCGCGGTCGGCGAGGGCCGACGACCCGTGAGGTGGCCGGCGGAGCTGCTGGCGGGCCGGCGTCGTGACGCGGCGGCGCACGTCGTGGCGGCGCACGGCCTGACGCTCGAGGAGGTCGGGTACCCGCCCGACGACGAGCTGGCCGAGCGTGCGGGGCGGACGCGGGCACGCCGTGAGGCGCACGACGTCGACCCGCACCCTGTCACCGGCTGCTGCTGACCGCTCCGGCGGCGCGCAGCCGGCACCCGGCCGACGACGCCGGCTGCCCACCCGCGCGGGCGGCAGGAGCGGGACCCCCGGTCAGCGCCCGGGCGGGGCCGAGCCCGTCAGTACGTGTCCTCGTCGTCGTCGTGGTAGCGGCGGTCGTCCACGAACTCCTCCTCGACGAGGTGCACCGCCGCCTCCTCGGCGCTCGCGGCGCCGCCCGAGACGCCGGCGTCGACCGCGAACGTGTCGGTCGCGCCCGCCTCGACGGCGTCGCCGTCCGCGACGAGCCGTCCGGCCCGGAGCTCCTCGCGGTGGCCGCTCACGCGGGGCCGCGCCTCCCAGACCTCGGGCTCCTCCTGCGCGATCCGCTGGTCGATCGTCTCGCGGTGCTGCTCCTCCCACGGCGTCTCGCCGTAGTGCGAGGACCGCGGGCGCTCACGCTCGGGCGGGGAGTACCCCTCGTCGAGCAGGTCGCTGACGCCGCGCTCGACGAGCGTGTCCTCCTCGGGCAGCTGGTCGGTGTCGCCCTCGCTGCCCAGCGCCAGGTCGGTGCGGGTCGCCGGTGTCTCGTCGCTCATGCTCCGACCCTCGCACCGCGTCGCACGGCGCGCCAGGGGAGGACGACCCGGTCGGCGGTGCGGCGACCTGCGGGGTGGCGCCATGCCAGGAGGACGGAATGAGGTTCGGCGGGGAGGGCCTGTGCGGCGACACTGGTCGCATGGGTCATCTCGACATCGGCGGCGTCGGCTACGTGCTGCCGGACGGCCGTCCCCTGCTCGACGACGTGACGTTCCGCGTGGGCGAGGGCGCGCGCGTCGCGCTCGTCGGGCCCAACGGGGTCGGCAAGTCGACCCTGCTGCGGATCGTCGCGGGCGACGAGCAGCCGCACGCGGGCTCGGTGGGCCGCAGCGGCGGCCTGGGGGTCATGCGGCAGGACGTGGGGCGCATCGACGACGACCGCTCGATCCGCGACCTGCTGGCGTCCCTCGCGACGCCCGCGGTGCGCGACGCGGCGGTCGAGCTCGCGGCGGCGGAGCTCGGGATCATGGAGGTCGACGACGAGCCGGCGCAGATGCGGTACGCGCAGGCGCTCGTCGACTGGGCGGACGTCGGCGGGTACGAGGCCGAGGCGGGCTGGGACCGCGTGACGGACGCGGTGCTGTCGATCCCGTTCGAGCGGGCGCAGCACCGGGAGGTCCGGTCGCTGTCGGGCGGCGAGCAGAAGCGCCTGGTGCTGGAGGCGCTGCTGCGCGGCCCGGACGAGGTGCTGCTGCTCGACGAGCCGGACAACGCGCTCGACGTCCCGACGAAGCGCTGGCTCGAGGACCGGCTCCTGGCGTCGCCGAAGTCGGTGCTGCTGGTGAGCCACGACCGCGAGCTGCTGGCCCGGGTGGCGACGCACGTCGCGACGCTCGAGCCGACGGTCGTGGGGGCGTCGGCGTGGGTGCACGGCGGCGGGTTCGCGACGTACCACCAGGCGCGCGAGGACCGGCGGTCGCGCCTGGAGGAGCTCATGCGGCGCTGGGAGGAGGAGCACGCGAAGCTGCGCGAGCTCGTGCTCACCCTGAAGACGAAGGCGGCGTTCAACGACGGCCTCGCGTCGCGGTACCAGGCGGCGCAGACCCGGCTGCGCAAGTTCGAGGAGGCGGGGCCGCCGATGGTGCGGGTCCGCGAGCAGTCGGTGCGGGTGCGGCTGCGGGGCGGGCGCACGGCGAAGCGGGCGGTGGTCGCGACCGGGCTGGAGCTCACGGGCCTCATGCGCCCGTTCGACCTGGAGGTGTGGTTCGGGGAGCGCGTCGCGGTGCTGGGGTCGAACGGCTCGGGCAAGTCGCACTTCCTGCGGCTGCTCGCGGCGGGCGGGTCGGACCCGGGTCCGGAGCACGTGCCGGCGGGGGAGACGGCTGTCGCGCCGGTCCGCCACACGGGGTCCGTGGTCCTCGGCTCGCGCGTGCGGCCCGGCTGGTTCGCGCAGAGCCACGCCCACCCCGAGCTGGTCGGCCGGACGCTGCTGGAGATCCTGCACCGCGGCGACGCACACCGGTCCGGGCTGGGGCGCGAGCAGGCGAGCCGGGCGCTCGACCGGTACGAGCTCGTCGAGCAGGCGGAGCAGACGTACGAGACGTTGTCGGGCGGTCAGCAGGCGCGGCTGCAGATCCTGCTGCTGGAGCTGGGCGGCGCGACGCTGCTGCTCCTGGACGAGCCGACGGACAACCTCGACCTGCACTCGGCGGAGGCGCTCGAGGCAGGGCTCGCGGCGTTCGAGGGGACGGTGCTCGCGGTCACGCACGACCGCTGGTTCACGCGCACCTTCGACCGGTTCCTCGTGTTCGCGGCGGACGGCTCGGTCGTCGAGACGCCCGAGCCGGTCTGGGACACGGCCCGCGTCGAGCGGGCCCGCTGACGACTGCTCGCCCGCGGCCCGCGACGCACCGCGCACCGCGGGCGAGCGCTTCCCTGGACGCCCGTCCATGGTCGGGACCGACTCGTGTCACCCGGTTGCAGTACGACGTCGCGGCGCGACCTGCGATTCCACGTTTCTCACCCGCCCACGCGGGGGACGCGGGCGCAGAATGACGGGCATGTCGAACACCAGCGTCCCGTGGGTGCACCGCTCCGCGCGTATCGACGACGCGTCGGCGCTGAGCACCCTTGCCGAGTGGCTCACCAACGTCCAGCTCGACAGCTCGAACGACCAGGAGGAGCTCGAGCGCTGCGCGGCGGCGCTCGACCGCATCGCGCTCGCGTCGGGCGTCCTCATGCGTCAGCTCGGCGACCTGTCGCTGGATCGCTGCGACTTCAGCGACCACCTGCTCGCCGACGAGCGGCACCGGGTGTCCGAGGCGCAGCGGACCGCGCTGCAGGACGCGCTCGGGGAGCTCGTCCACCGGGCGCGAGCCCGCCGCGGACGGCACGCGAACGTCGTCCACGTCTCGGACCTGCAGGGGCTGCTGCCGCGCCCCGTGCCGCAGCGTCCGGCAGGCGCGGAGTAGTCAGCCGCCCACGAGGAGCGTGACGGCGAGCGTCGTCATGACGACGGCGACGACGACGTCGAGCACCTGCCAGGCCCGTGGGCGGGCGAAGAGCGGACGCAGGCGTCCGGCACCGAAGCCGAGCACGGTGAACCACGTGAGGCTCGCGGTGACGGCTCCGGCGCCGAACGCCCAGCCGCCCGCGGCGGGGTGCTGGTGGGCGAGCCCGCCGAGCAGCACGACCGTGTCCAGGTAGACGTGCGGGTTGAGGAACGTCAGCGCGAGGCACGTGAGGAGCACGGCCGAACGCCGCCCGGGGCCGTCGGCCGTGGGGTCGAGGTGCTCGGGATGCCGGGCGCGGCGCGCGGCCCCGACGGCGAGGACCAGCAGGAACGCGGCGCCGGCGAACCGGACGACCTGCAGGACGGCGGGGCGACCCGTGACCAGGCTGCCGAGGCCCGCGATGCCGAGGGCGATGAGCAGGGCGTCGGCGCCGGCGCAGAGCAGGACGACGGGCAGCACGTGCTCGCGACGCAGGCCCTGGCGCAGGACGAAGGCGTTCTGCGCGCCGATGGCGACGATGAGCGACAGGCCGGTGAGGAAGCCGGTGAGGGCGGCGGGGAGCACGTCGTCGACGCTAGGCGCGACACGCTCCTGAAGACCAGCTCATGTTCGTCATGACCCTTTAGCATCGCTCATCATGACCTGGGACGCCGAGCACCTGCGGACGCTGGCCGCGATCGTCGACGAGGGCAGCTTCGAGGCCGCGGCCCGCTCGCTGCACGTCACCGCGTCCGCGGTCAGCCAGCGCATCCGGGCCCTCGAGCAGCAGGTCGGCACCGTCGTGGTGCAGCGCACCCGGCCGTGCCGCCCGACGGCCGCCGGTGAGGTGCTCGTCCGGCTCGCCGGCCAGGTCGAGCTGCTCGGGCGGGACGCGACCGCCGAGCTCGGCGCGGTGGCCGGGGAGCAGCCCGGCGGACGGCGGCGGATCGCGGTCGCCGTCAACGCCGACTCGCTCTCGACCTGGTTCCCGGCTGCGCTCGCCGGGCTGCCCGACGACGTCCTCGTCGACCTGCGGCGCGAGGACCAGGACCTGTCCGCGCAGCTCCTGCGGGAGGGGACCGTGACCGCCGCGGTCACGGCCGAGCGCCGCGCCGTGCAGGGCTGCCGCGTCCGGGCGCTCGGCGCGATGCGGTACCGCGCGCTCGCGGCGCCCGCGTTCCGCGACGCGTGGTTCGGCCGGGCGACGGACGCCGCCGCGTTCGCGCAGGCACCGGCCGTCGCGTTCAACCGCGCCGACGCGCTCCAGCACGGCTTCGTCCGTCGCCTCGCCGGCAGCGTCCCCGTCCTGCCGGTGCACTACGCGCCCGAGCAGGGGGCGTTCGTCGCGCTGCTCCGTGCGGGGCTCGGGTGGGGGATGGTGCCCGAGCAGGCCGCCGCGCCCGCGCTCGCGGACGGCTCGCTCGTCGAGGTCGCGCCCGGGAAGGTGCTCGACGTGCCGCTGTACTGGCAGCACTGGGCGCTGCGGACTCCGACCCTGGACGACCTCACCGAGCGGGTCCTCGTGGCCGCCCGGGTGCTGCGCCGCTGACCCCGCGACGGCCGGCGTCGGCCGGTGGCAGGGCGCAGCACCCGTGGACCACGGTCACCAGGGTGACGGCGGCGGGGGCGGCACGACCGGCGGGCGGTCGTCGCACGTGAGCGTGTTCGGGACGAACGGCGCGAGCCAGTTCGTGCCCGGGCGCCACGGGTTGTTGTCCGTCCCGTCGTTGCCGCCGAGGTCGGTCAGCACGAACTCCGAGCCGGTGGGCGGGAAGTGGAACGCCCCGCAGCTGTTGACGCCCACGGCTCCGACGCCGCGCACGTCGACGTCCTCGAACGACGCGCCGCCCGCGGTACGGGCGCTGACGACCGACGTGCCCGTGCCGTCGACGCGGACGCCGCGGAACGTGACGCCGGTGATCGACACGTCGTCGCGGACCCCGAACTCCGAGACGAGCAGGACCGCGTTGTAGGTGCTGTCGAGGTAGTGGTCCCCGGTGACCCGGACGTCGGCCGCGATCGAGCGGTCGAGGGCGTACAGCCAGATCGCGCCGAGGCCGATGTTCCAGTTCTGCTCGTAGGTGCCCGCGCGCACGGTCGTGTTGTCGGTGAACGCGATCGTCCCGGCGAACGGCGTCGCCCCGAACCGTGCGCCCGCGTGCAGGCCGCTGCCCTCCCGGACCGGGTCCGCGACGAGGTTGCCGCGCACGGTCAGGTCCCGGCCGCCGTACAGCGCGATGCCGTTGGCCAGCACGGGGGACTGCACGGTGTTCCGCTCGACGACGTTGCCCGCGTCGTCGACGCCCTCGGACCACATCGCGAGGCCGTCGTCGCCGGTGTTGCGGACGAACGTGTTCCGCACGACCGACCCGGTGACCCCGGTGTGGAGGTTCACCGCGTCGGCGACCTGGTCGACGATCATGGAGTCCTCCAGCACGAAGCCGCTCAGCGGCCCGTCGAGCCAGACGCCGACCTTCGTGTGCTGGATGTGCAGGCCGCGGACGGTCGAGTCGTTGAGCGCGCCGCCGATGCCGTTGACCTGGTCGGTGTCGACGCGCTCGCGGACGTCGCCGCGGATCGCGAAGCCCGACAGGTGCACGTCGTGGCTGCCGCCTTCGGCGGCCGGGCGACCGTAGAAGCCGACGCCGGTGTGCACCGAGCCGTCGGGCGCGGGCGTCGGCAGCGCGACCTCGCGTCCGCGGAACACCGTGTACCAGGAGCCGGCACCCTCGATCGTCACGTCGTCGACCAGGACGTGCCGGTTCACCTGGTACGTGCCGGGCGGGACGTACACGGGCAGGTCGTGGCGCTGCGCGAACGCGATGGCGCGGTCGAGCGCGTCGGCGGAGTCGCGGCGGCCCGTCGGGTCGGCGCCGAACAGCAGCGCGTTGGCCGCCCGCAGCCGGACGTGCGGAGGCCCGACCAGCTCGGAGCCCACGACGTCGACGACGGTCCACTCGGCGGTCGCGCCGGGCGGCACGGTGAGGCGGACGGTCTCGCCCGCGCGGTACGTCCGGCCGAGGAGGACACGCCGCTCGTCGTAGAAGTGCGACGGCCGGAAGGGCTTCGTGACGACGGGCGCCGGGGTGGTGGCGGCCGGGACGCAGCCGCATTCCGTGATCCACCAGTCGGGGTGCAGCAGGTCGGCGGCGGGGTCGTTGCTGAAGGGGTACTGGTTGTAGAGCCACGCGTACTGCGACGTCAGGGTGATCGTGCGGCTGTCGCGGCCTGTGGTGACCCGCAGCGGCGACGTGATCCCGCCGCCCGTGGGGGAGTCGGGGATGGCGTAGCGGAGGGTGAGGGCGTTCGCGGCGCGGGGGAGCGTGAGCTCGACGTGCTGGCCGCGCGCCAGGCGGACGGCCGACCGCCCCGACGCCTCCGACGGCAGCGTGTAGGCCGTGCGGTCGGGGCCGATGACCGTGCCGTCGGTCCGGGCGTGCTCGGCCTCCTGCTCGAGGAACGGCACGTCGGCCCCGCGCCCGGCGACGAGCGCGGGGTCGAGCGCGGCGCGGGTGACGGGTGGGGCCGGGGCGGGCGGG
>NZ_BIMR01000084.1 GCF_004306155.1 Cellulomonas biazotea | reverse complement strand
GGTTGAGGTCCCAGCCGGCCAGGTGGGCGTTCCACTCCCGCTCGACGCGCCGCGCCGCGGCCGAGAGGAGGCGGCCGACGGGCCACTGCGCGGGGTCGGCCGACGCGGGGTCGAAGTCGTCGTCGCCGGGGCCGCCGCCCCGCAGGGCAGCCGGGTCGTCCAGGCCGTCGTGCACCGCGTCGATCCCCTTCGTTTGCCGTCGGGCGCTGATCCACCCATGATACTCAGCATGCTGAGCAATCGCCGGGCGGTCCTCGTCCGTTCCCTCGCCGTCGCCGTAGCCCTGGTCGCCTGGCTCGCCATCGGTGCCTTCGGAGGCATGGCGCAGGGCAAGCTCGGTCAGGTCCAGACGAACGACTCGGCCGCGTTCCTGCCGTCGTCGGCCGAGTCCACGCGCGCCGCCGAGGCGGGCCGTGCGTTCGTCGACACGCCGACCCTACCGGCGCTCGTCGTCCTCCAGCCGTCCGACGACACCGACGTCACCCCGGAGCAGCAGGAGGCCACCACCGCCTGGGCGCAGGACGTCCCCGGCCGCGACGTCCCCGACGGCGACGGCGCCACGTGGTCCGAGTACCTGCTCGGCGACCCCGTCGTCGTGCCCTCCGAGGACGGCCTCGCGCTGCTCGCGATCTTCTCCCTCGACGGTGACCGCGCCGACGAGCAGGTCGCCGAGGAGTCCATCACCGACCTCTTCGTCACCGACCTGCGCACGTCCCTCGAGCAGGACCTCGGCGCCACCGCGACCGACGCCGGCGACACCGGCCTCAACGCCTGGGTCACCGGGCCCGCCGGGTTCGTCGCCGACCTCGTCACCGCGTTCGGCGGGATCGACGGCGTCCTGCTGCTCGTCGCGCTCGGCGCCGTGCTCGTGATCCTCGTGCTCGTCTACCGCTCGCCGTTCCTTCCGTTCGTCGTCATCCTCACGGCCGTCTTCGCGCTCTGCCTCGCCGGCCTCGTCGTCTACCAGCTCGCCGCCAACGACGTCCTCGTCCTCAACGGGCAGTCGCAGGGCATCCTGTCGATCCTCGTGGTCGGCGCGAGCGTCGACTACGCGCTGCTGCTCGTCGCCCGCTACCGCGAGGAGCTGCGCACCGCCGAGCACCCCGCGACCGCGATGCGCCGCGCCCTGCGTGCGTGCGTCGAGCCGATCGCCGCGTCCGCGGGCACCGTCGCTGCCGGCGTGCTGTGCCTCCTGCTGTCCGACCTCGCGTCGAACCGGTCCCTCGGCCCCGTCGCCGCGATCGGCATCGCGTCGTCGTTCCTCGCCGCGCTCACGCTGCTGCCCGCGCTCCTGCTCGTCCTCGGCCGCCGGTCCCGCGCCTTCTTCTGGCCGCGGGTGCCGCGCCCCGTCGCGGCCACCGAGCCCGCCGCGCACGGCACGCACGCCGCGGCGTCGACCGACCCGACCGACGCCCCCGGCGGCTGGGGCCGCCTCGCCCGGTTCGTGGCCCGGCACGCCCGCCCCGTGTGGGTCGTCACCGTGCTGCTGCTCGCCGTCGGCGCCGCGTTCCTGCCCACCTTCCGCGCCGGTGGGACCGACCAGGCCGACGTCTTCCTCACCGAGGTCGACGCCGTCAGCGGCCAGGAGGTCCTCGCCGAGCACTTCCCCGCGGGCGCCGTCCAGCCCATCACCGTCATCACCGCGCAGGACTCCGCCGACGAGGTCGCCGCGGCCGTCGAGGACCTCGACGGCGTCGAGACCGTCGCCCCCTACACCGGCGCCGCCGCGGGTGCCCCGGCCGGCGTCGGCGAGCCCGTCGTCGTCGACGGCACCGTGCGGCTCGACGTGACCACCACCGCACCGTCCGACTCGCAGGCGGCGGTCGACGTCGCCGCGGACGTCCGCACCGCCGCGCACGCGGTCGACCCCGACGCGCTCGTCGGGGGCGCGGCCGCCGAGACGCTCGACGCGCAGGCCGCCGCCGAGCACGACCTGCGGGTCATCGTGCCCGTCGTGCTCGCCGTCATCGCGCTGATCCTCATGCTGCTGCTGCGCTCCGTCGCGGCCGCCCTCCTGCTGCTCGCCGCCAACGTGCTGTCGTTCGCGGCCGCGCTGGGGATCTCCGCGGTGCTGTTCAACCACGTGCTCGACCTGCCGCCCGCCGACCCGGCCGTGCCGCTCTACGGCTTCGTGTTCCTCGTCGCGCTCGGCGTCGACTACACGATCTTCCTCATGACCCGGGTGCGTGAGGAGTCGCTGCGCGTGGGGACGCGCGCAGGCGTCGTCCGAGGGCTGGCGGTGACCGGCGGCGTCATCACGTCCGCGGGCGTCGTGCTCGCGGTGACGTTCGCCGCACTGGGCGTCATCCCGCTGCTGTTCCTCGCCCAGCTCGCCGTGATCGTCGCGTTCGGGGTCCTGCTCGACACCACCGTGGTGCGGTCCCTGCTCGTCCCGGCCCTCGTGCACGACATCGGCGACCGCACCTGGTGGCCGTCGCGGCTCTCCCGGCCGCACGCCCACGGTGCGCACGCACCCTCGGTCCCGGTGTCGTCCGACGAGCCTGCTCAGGCCGTCACCGCCCCCGCCGCGACCGGGCCGGAGGGTGCGGCCCGACCGTAGAGTGAGGCGCATGGAGCACCTGCGCGTCGGACTGGTCGGCTACGGGGGAGCGGGACGCGGCATCCACGGCCGCCTGCTCCGGGAGGCGCGG
>NZ_BIMR01000083.1 GCF_004306155.1 Cellulomonas biazotea | reverse complement strand
GGATGGCCGGTGCAGGGAGCCGGCCGAGGTCGTCGGGTCAGCTTCTCCCGACGACGGTCACGCGGACCGTGGTCGACGACGGCGCGAACCGTGCGTCGCCGCCGTAGCGGACGGTCAGCTCGTGCTTGCCCGCCGGCAGGGCGCCCGTGACGCGGACCAGGGCGGTGCCCAGGGTCAGGGTCGCGGTGCCGACGGTCTGGGTGCCGCGCAGCACCGTGACCGTGCCGCCGGGCGGCGGTCCGGTCAGCCATGGCGGTGCGGCGGGAGTGACGGCCGCGAGGACGTACGGCGTGACGCCCTTCGGCACGACGGGCGGCACCGCGACGGCGGTCGTCCGGCTGGCCCGCAGCGCGGCGGGGACGGTCACCGACCGGTCCGCCTCGACGTTGCCGAGGCGGTCGACCGAGCGGAACGCGACGGCCGTCGCCCCGGCGCCGACGGTGACGGGCGCGGTGTAGGGCGTCCACGCGCCGTCGCCGACCCGGACCTCGGTGCGGTCGACGCCTGCCCCGACGTCGGTCGCGGTGAGGGTGACGGTGCGGGCGGCGGCGTCGACGGCCGCGGTGGTGACCGGGGCCGTCGCGTCGATGCCGAACGTCACCGGCCGGACGGCCGAGACATTGCCCGCGGCGTCGGTCGCCCGGACCCGCACCTCGTGCTGACCGTCCCCGCTGACCTGCACGGTCACCGTCGCCGGGTCGGGCGACGGGGTCCACGGACCGCCGTCGACGGACGTCTCCAGCAGCGTCACGCCGCGGTCGTCGGACGCGGTCGCCGTGACCGTGACGGGCTGCGCGTGCCAGCCGTTCACGGGCTCGGGCGTGACCGTGACGGTGTCGATGCCCGGCGGTGTCGCGTCGGCCGGGTGCAGCCGCAGGAACGTCACCGAGTACGGCGGCAGGTCGTACGTGAAGTCCGACGACAGCCCGGTGAGCTCACGCTCGACGGGCACGACGGCCCGCGGGGCCGACTTGGTGTTGGTGTCGGCGGGCCGCGCGACGATCTCCGTGGCCGTGCCCGTCGGCTCGATGCCGACGTCGTCGACGTGCACCGCGGTGCGGTGCGTGGACGCCGAGGTGTTGACGAGCTTGGCGACCAGGTCGCCCGTGCCGGCGTCGCGCGTGACGACCTGGTGGACGTCGGTCGTCGCGACGTCGTCGGTGTACTCCATCTGGAGCACGCCGTCGAGCAGCAGCCGCACGGTCCGGCCCCGCACCTCGATCGTCAGGTGGTAGTCGCGGCCCGTCTCGATGCTGTGGCCCTCGACGGCCTTGACCTCGCCCTGACGGCCGCCGTCGGCCTTCTCCAGGGCCTGCCGGGTGTTGTTCCAGCCGCCCAGGTTCCACCACAGGAAGCTGTCCGGCGCCCCCGCGGCGAACCCGACGAGGAAGCCCTCGGAGCCGGCGGTCTTGCGGGCGTCGAGCTCGAGCGTGTAGTTCGACCAGTCGACGTCGTACGCGCCCGTGGGCACCGTCCGGGCGTCGGTCGCGGTCGTGCTGGTCTGCACGTACTCGCCGCCGGTGGCGGCCCACGTGCCGGCCTGCGGCTCCCAGCCGTCGGCGTCGGCGAAGTCGTCCTCGAACAGGACGTCCCCGTCCGCCGCGGTGACCGTGACGTCGTCGTACGCGGCCGCGGTGGCCCACGTCGACAGGAAGACGCCGCCCGACAGGTCCGGCGGGACGACGACGGGTCCGGCGAACGTCGACGGGACGACCTGGTCGCCGACGTTCGTCGAGAAGAGCTGCTGCACGTAGTACGACGGCGAGCCCCACGACTGGTCGTTGTCGAACCAGATCGCGTCGGGCGACCACTGCACGTACGAGTCGTTGGCCAGCAGCGGCGCGTACGACGCGAGCTCGACGAGGTCGGAGTTGCGTTCCAGGCCCGTCATGTACGCGGCCTCCGCGAGCGCGTTCCACCACGCGTTGCCGCGCGACGCGTACTCGCCGAGGAACACGTGCGGCCCGTTGCGGTCGTACGAGTCGTACCGGTCGGTGTTCGTGAGGAACCACGACGGGTCGTTGTAGTAGTGCTCGTCGACCATCGCGACGCCCTGCTCGCGGTTGAACTGCCACAGGGCGTCGAACCGCGCGCCCGTGTCGTCGGGGCCGGAGTTCGAGATGACCGTGACGTCGGGGTACCGCGCCTCGATCGCGTCGCGGAACACCGGGAAGTTCGCCTCGAACGTCGTCGTGTTCTCCTCGTTGCCGAGGCCGATGTACCGCAGCCCGAACGGCTCGGGGTGGCCGAGCGACGCGCGCACGGCGCCCCACTCGGTCGTGACGTCGCCGTTGGCGAACTCGATGAGGTCGACCGTGTCGTCGACCCAGCGGTCGATCATCGCCGGGTCCGTCATCTCGGGGATCGTCGAGCCGCACCCGTTGGCGCCGACGGACAGGACCGGCAGCGCGGTCGCGCCGAGGTCCTCCGCGAACAGGAAGTACTCCAGGTAGCCGATGCCGTACGACTGGTTGTAGCCCCAGAAGTTCCAGTTGGTCGCGCGCTCCTCGACCGGCCCGAGCGTCTCCTTCCACTGGTACGTGCGGCGCCGGTCGGTGTACCCGGACTCCTCGTAGGTGCGGAACGTGCCGACGTTCGTCACGCAGCCGCCGGGGAACCGCAGGAACTGCGGCTCCAGCGCCGCGATCTTCTCCGCGAGGTCCTTGCGCAGCACGGACGGGCCGTTGACCGGGCCCACCCACGTGTCGGTCGGGAACAGGGACACCTGGTCGAGTCGGACGGTCGACGGGGCGCCGGCGAGGACGACCAGGCGTGCCGCGTCGGTGGTCGCCGTCGCGGTGATCCGGACGGTGTGCTCGGCCCACGTGTCGTCGCCGGGGACGTCGAGCGTCCCGGACCCGATCCGCGTGCCGTCGGCCCGCTCGAGCGCGACGGTCAGCGTCTGCGGCGTGGCCGTCGCGGCCCACACCGACGCGTCGTACGTGGCGCCGTCGGCCACCGCGATGCCGGTCGCGTAGCCCGCGTTGCGCAGGCCGTCACCGGCTGCGGCGGCGGTCAGGCGCGCGTAGGTGCGGTTGGACGGGTTGAGCCGGCCGTCGTCGGCCGAGGTGGTCACGGTCGTCCCGGCGCCGCTGCGGTCCAGGACGTCCCACGCCGTCAGGGCCGTGAAGGACGCGTTGTCCGCGGTGCTGAACTCGAAGGACCGGTTGCGCACGAGCTCGGCGTACAGGCCGCCGTCCGCGGCGTAGTTGATGTCCTCGTAGAAGATCCCGTACAGGTCGTCCGACATCTCCACCGACGTCGCGTCGCCGTCGACCGTCAGGCTCGACCCCTCGGTGAGCGACACCGGCTCGACGACGAACCGCGTCGCCGCGGCCTCGCCGCCCAGCGTGAGGACGCCGTCGACGACCCCCGTGAACGCGTCGCCGGACCTCAGCACGACGGCCCCGCCGCCCGCGTCGGTCAGCCGCAGCACCGCGGGCTCGTCGGACGCGTCGCCCACCGCCAGCACGCCGCCGCGCACGACGACCGGGGCGTCCCCGGCCGCGAGCGTCACCGTGCCGTCCCCGACCGCCGTGGCCGTCAGCGCGAGCGTGCTCGGGGGCCGCTGCTCCGCGACCGCGAGCCGGTGCTCGTCGTCGACCACCAGGTACCGGGCGTCTCCCGGCGCGCGCAGCGTGAACGTCCCCTCGGGCACGACGTCCGCGCCCGGCGGGTGCGTCACCTCGACGTCGTCGAACACCGCGTCGAACGACGTGCCGTCCTGCGCGGCCAGCGCGTACAGGCCCACGTGCGTCATCGGGAAGGTCACGTCGACGCTGCTCGTCACCGCCCACGCGGCGCCGTCCCACACGCTCGTCGTGACCGTGTCGCCCGTGCGGGCCAGCCGAAGCCGCTCCCCCGTCGACCCGGGCCGGTCCTCGAAGTCCGCGGCCCGGAACGACCCGGCGGTCTCCACGTCGTTCTCGACCGCGACGCCCGACGGCGTCAGCCCGCCGACGAACGTCAGGCCCGACCGGACGTAGTTGTCCATGTCCTGCCACGCGACCAGGCCCGCGCCCTGGTAGACCTTCGCGACCGTCGCGTCGACCGTCGCGGACACCGTGAAGTCGCCGTCGGGCACGCCGACGAGGAAGACGTTCTTCGCGCTGTTGGCGGTCTGCCACGTGTCGCCCGGCTGCGCCGCGAGCGTCAGACCCCCCGGGTTGCGGGTCAGCGACCAGTGGTCGGGCGACGGGTTGACGACGTCCCAGCGGGCGTCGAGCGTCGCGTCCGCGAAGTCGTCGGTCCAGGTCTCGACCGCCTCGGGGGCGGCTTGCGACGGGACGGCGACCAGGCCCGTGGCCAGGAGCGCGAGAGCGGTGACCGCGACGGCGGCGACCGGATGACGTCGGGTGAAGTGCCGGGCGTTCGAGCGACCGAGGGGTCGCGACGGTGCGACGATCACGAGTGCTCCATCCTGCGGGTGCGAACCGAAGAGGGGTGGGGCCCGTGGTGCGGGCGTCGTGCGGGAGGTCTCCTTCCGTACGGGTCCGGGCACGACGGCGCGCCCCCGCGGACCCGGCTGCCACCGGGTGCCCCGCGGGGGCGCGACCGTCAGGTGCGACGCAGCGCCAGCAGGCGCTGGAGGACGACGAAGACGAGCAGCAGCCCGCCGATCACGATCTTCGTCCACCACGACGAGAGGGTGCCCTCGAAGGTGATGGCCGTCTGGATGAGGCCGAGCACGAGCACGCCCAGCACCGACCCGAGCACGAAGCCGGACCCGCCCGTGAGCAGCGTGCCGCCGATGACGACCGCGGCGATCGCGTCGAGCTCCATGCCGACGCCCGTCAGCGCGTAGCCCGACCGGGAGAAGATCGAGAACAGCAGCCCGCCGAGCCCCGCGCACGTGCCGCTGATGACGTACACGAGCACCTTGGTGCGGGCCACGGGCAGGCCCATGAGCCGCGCCGACTGCTCGCCGCCACCGATCGCGTACACCGTGCGCCCGAACCGCGTGTAGTGCAGCAGCACGAACGCGGCCGCGACCACGACGAGCGCGATGAGGCCGCTCGGCGTCAGGACGAGGCCGTCCTCCGTGCCCCACCGCGTGCGGGCGAGCGCGACGATCGTCGGGTCCGTGATCGGGATCGACTCCGGCGCGACCAGGTAGCACAGGCCGCGCGCGAGGAACATCGCGGCCAGCGTCGCGATGAACGGTTGTATCTCGAACACGTGGACCATGACGCCGACCGCGAGCCCGATCACCGTCCCGACCAGCACCGCCGCGGGGATCGCGACGACCGCCGGCCAGCCGTGCGTGAGCATCCACGCCGACACGCACGTCGACAGCGCCACGACCGCGCCGACCGACAGGTCGATGCCGCCCGTGAGGATGACGAACGTCATGCCGACCGCGAGGACGACGAGGAACGAGTTGTTGATGAGCAGGTTCGCGAGGACCCGCCCCGTGAGGAAGTTCTCGTAGCGGCTGCCGCCGATCGCGAGCATCGCGACGAGCACGACGAGCGTGCCGAGGACCGGCAGGTACCGGTCGTCGAGCCGCCACCGGCGCGAGGTCCGGCCGCCGGTCGCGGTCGCGCCGCGCACCTCGTGCGTGAGCTGGTCCGTGGCCATCAGGCGGGCACCTCCACCGGGACGGGAGCGGTCCGGCGTCGTCGGGCGCGCATCCTGTGCTGCACGACCGGCGACTGCAGCAGGCAGACCGCGATGACGACGAGGGCCTTGAACAGCGACACCGCGTTGGCCGGGATGCCGAGGATCGTGATCGACAGCGTGAGCGTCGTGATGACGAGCGTCCCGACGAGCGTCCCCGTGAGCGAGAACTTGCCGCCCGCGAGCGACGTGCCGCCGATGACGACGGCGAGGATCGCGTCGAGCTCGATGAACAGGCCGATGTTGTTCGCGTCGGCCGCCATCGTGTCGGCGCTGCGGATGAACCCCGCGACGCACGCGAACAGCGCGCACACCACGTAGACGGTCCAGATGATCGTCCGGGCCCGCACCCCCGCCAGCCGGCTCGCCGACGGGTTGATGCCGACCGACTCGATGAGCACCCCGAGCGCCGTGCGCCGCGTGACCAGCGCCGTCGCCACGAAGAACGCGCCCGCGATGAGCGCGGCCACGGGCAGCGAGAGCCAGTAGCCCGACGCGAGCGTCTTGAACGGCTGGCTCGTGACGGTCGTGATGTTGCCGCCCGTGATGAGCATCGCGATGCCCCGCCCGGCCGTCATGAGCACGAGCGTCGCGATGATGGGCTGGATCCCGACCACGGCTACCAGGAACCCGTTGAACAGGCCGATGAGCAGCGCGATCACCAGCGCGGCACCGATCGCGGAGACGACCGTCGTGAGCGAGCCCGGGTCGGGCGCGGCCGCGATCTGCGTGAGCGCGACGGCCCCGGCGATCGCCATGACCGCGCCGACCGACAGGTCGATGCCGCGCGTCGCGATGACGAGCGTCATGCCGAGCGCCACGAGCAGCAGCACGCTGCTGCGCCGCAGGATGTCGATCGGCCCGCCGAACAGGTGCCCGTCGCGGACCGTGATCTCGAGGAACGTCGGGGACTTCAGGGCGCTCGCGACGACGAGCACGAGGAGCGCGACGAGCGGCCAGAACAGCCTGTGCCGCACGACGGTCTGCAGCGCGTTCATGCGCGGTCCCCCTTGCGCAGGACGTCGACGTCCTCGGTCGTGACGACGTCGGCCGTCGTCGCTGCTGTGCCGCCCGCGCCCGGGCCGTCGGCCAGGGCGTCGGCCGGGACGGCGCTCGCGATGAGGTCGACGACGTCGTCGGTCGTGACGTCGTCGGTGTTGACGAGCTCGGCGACCTTGCGCCGGTCCCGCAGCACCGCGATCCGGTGCGACAGGCGCAGGACCTCCTCGAGCTCGGCGGAGATGAAGACGACCGCCATGCCCTGCGCGGCGAGGTCGGCGACGAGCCGCTGGATCTCGGCCTTCGCGCCGACGTCGATGCCGCGCGTCGGCTCGTCGAGCAGCAGCAGCCGCGGCTGGGTCGCGAGCCAGCGCGCCAGCAGCACCTTCTGCTGGTTGCCGCCCGACAGGTTGCCCGCCATCGCGTCGGGGTTCGCGGGGCGGATGCCGAGCGCCTCGACGTACGTCGCGACGACCTCGTCGGCCTTGCGCCGCGGCACGCGCCGCAGCCACCCGCGCTCGGCCTGCAGGCCCAGGACGATGTTCTCCCGGACCGTCAGGTCGGCGATGATCCCCTCGGTCTTGCGGCTCTCCGAGGAGTAGACGATCTTGTGCCCCAGCGCCGCGCGGGGCGTGCGCAGCCGGACGGGCTTCCCCTCGACGCGCACCTCGCCGCGGTCCGCGTGGTCCGCGCCGTACAGCAGGCGGGCGAGCTCGGTGCGGCCCGAGCCCAGCAGCCCGGCGAGGCCGACGACCTCCCCCGCGTACACGTCGAGGTCGAACGGCTCGATCGACCCCTTGCGCCCCAGGCCGAGGGCCTGCAGGTACGGGCGGGTGTCGTCGCGCGCCGCGATGACCGGCTTCGGCGACTCCTCCAGCCGCTCCAGGACCTCGAGCGAGCGGCCGATCATCTTCTGCACGAGCTCGACGCGCGGCAGGTCCGCCGTGCGGTACTCCCCCACGAGCGTGCCGTTGCGCAGGACCGTCATGCGGTCCGACAGCGCGTACACCTGCTCGAGGAAGTGCGACACGAACAGGATCGCGACGCCCCGGTCCCGCAGGCCGCGCACGACGTCGAACAGGCGCGCGACCTCGTCGGCGTCGAGGCTCGACGTCGGCTCGTCGAGGACGAGGACGCGCGCGTCGACGACCATCGCGCGGGAGATCGCCACGAGCTGCTGCACCGCGAGCGAGTGCGACGAGAGCTGCGAGCGCGGGTCGAGGTCCAGGTCGAGCGTGCGCAGGTGCTCGCGCGCCGCGCGCCGCGTCGCGGGCCAGTCGACGACGCCGAACCGGCGCACCTCGTGGCCGAGCATGATGTTCTCCGCGACCGACAGGTTGTCGCAGAGGTTGACCTCTTGGTACACGGTGCTGATGCCCGCGGCCTGCGCCTGCGCGGGCCCGGTGAACGTCACGGGCGCACCGTCGACCTCGACCGTCCCCGCGTCGACCTGGTACACGCCGGTCAGCGCCTTGATGAGCGTGGACTTGCCGGCGCCGTTCTCGCCCATGAGGGCGTGCACCTCGCCCGGGAAGAGGCGGAAGTCCACCCCGTCGAGCGCCTTGACTCCGGGGAAACCGATGGAGATCCCCGTCATGGTGACGACCGGACGGGCCTCGTCGAGGGTCACCGTCCCTGTCGCCGTCTGGGTGTCGGTCATCGTCGACCTCTCTACCTGCCGGTGACCTCACGGTACCGGCGAGCGGCACCCGCTCCCGGGTCACGGCGCCGACGGTGCGACGGCGTCGTGGACCCGGGAGCGGGCTGGGGGCGTCGGATCAGTACTGCCGGTCCGGCAGCGCCGCGATGGCCGCCTCCTGGTCGAACTCCTCGTCCTTCGTGACGATGCGCTTCTCGACCGTGCCGCCCTCGTCGAGCGTCTTGATGATGTCGGCGAGGTCCGGGCCGAGCAGCGGGTTGCACTCGACGATGTAGGTGATCTTGCCGTCGGCGAGCGCCTGCATGCCGTCCTTGACGCCGTCGATCGTCACGACCTTGATGTCCTGGCCGGGCACCTTGCCGGCCGCCTCGATCGCCTCGATCGCGCCGAGGCCCATGTCGTCGTTGTGGGCGTACACGACGTCGATGTCCGGGTAGGCCTGCAGGAAGCCCTCCATGACCGTCTTGCCCTCGGCCCGCGTGAAGTTGCCGGTCTGCGAGGCGATGATCTCGACGTTCGGGTTGTCCTTCGTCGCGTCCTCGAAGCCCGTCTTGCGGTCGATCGCGGGGGCCGAGCCCGTGGTGCCCTGCAGCTCGACGACCTTGATCGGCTCGGTGCCGAGCGTCTCGGAGACGTACGCCCCGATGCGGCGGCCCTCCTCGACGAAGTCCGACCCGATGAACGTCACGTAGAGCGACTCGTCCTCCGTGTCGACCGCGCGGTCGGTGAGGATGACGGGGATGTTCGCGGTCTTGGCCTCCTCGAGCACGGCGTCCCAGCCGGACTCGACGACGGGCGAGAACGCGATGTAGTCGACGCCCTGGGCGATGTAGGAGCGGATCGCCTGGATCTGGTTCTCCTGCTTCTGCTGGGCGTCGGAGAACTTGAGGTCGAACCCGTTCTCCTGCGTGAGCGCGTCCTTGATGGACGTGGTGTTGGCGGTGCGCCACCCGGACTCTGCGCCGACCTGCGCGAAGCCGACGCTGATGAGGTCGCCGCCCCCGCCGCCGCTGTCGCCCGTCGAGTCGCCCGTGCTGTCCCCGTCGCCGCCGGCGCAGGCCGACAGCCCGAGCACCAGGGCGGCGATGCCTGCCGTGATCGCGCGCTTGTGGAACGTCGTGCTGGCCATGCTTCTCCTCCTTGAGAAACCCACCTCACGTGGACCGGCCGCCGGTGGCCGGACCGCGGTCGTGCACGTCCCGGTCTCGCTGGGACGGGGCGGGAACACCCCTTCCGGGAGGTTCCCGACCCAACGGTCAAGCGCGATGTTAGCGTTCACATCGGACGAGTGGGACACCTGTTTGGTTGCGATCCGGTCACGCCCGAAAGAACTTTCGGCCCCCGCCGGGCCCTCGCCGAGCCCCGCCCCCGCCCTGCCGTCCGTCACCGCCGCGCGCTCGACGCCCGTCATCAGCACGTCGACCCCGTCATGACGACCGCTCAGCGGTGGAGCCGGTCGTCATGACGGGGTCGACGGTCTTGGCAGGGACGTGTGAGCCGCCGGGCCCGGCGGTCAGCGGGTGGTCGCCACCAGGACGTCCCACGGGCCGAGGTGGACCGTCGTCCCCGCGTCGAGCGGGTCGCCCGGGGCGTCGGCGGGCGGCGGGTCGGCCGGGCGGTCACCCCGGGCCGTGACCAGCACGTCGAGGTCCACCGGGGCGACGACGTCCACGGGCTCCCACGACCAGTTGTGCAGGACGTGGACGCGAGACCCGTCGGGGCGGGTCGAGGTGTGCACCGTGACCGAGAGCGGCAGGTCGGCCCAGCCCGCGAGCGGCTGCGGCACGAGCCAGCGGGACAGCGACCGGGCGAACGACGGCCCCGGCACGGTCCCGACGACGGTCACCCGCCCGTCGCCGTACGCCCGCGTCGTCGCGGCGGCCCATCGGCCGTGGTGGGGATGGTCGTACGCGGCGAGCACCGTCGCGGCGGCGTCCGGCGCCGAGGTCGTGACGTCCGTCCGAGATCGTGACCTGGAGGTACCGATCTCGGACGGGAGTACCGACCTCGCGGGGGGCGCGCCGGTGGTCAGGCTCTCCGCCCAGGCCGTGGCCGTGGCGTCGTCGGCCAGGTCGAGCGGGGAGCCGTCGGGGGCGACCACCGGGACCGGGGCGGGCAGGTTGGCGATCTCGTCGTACCAGGCGCCCGCGGCGTCCGACAGGCCGCCGGGCTGCGGGGTCGTGCGGGGACGCGCCTCCGTGTCGGCGTACCCGGTGCGCGGGCCGACGACCAGGTGCCCGCCGGCCTCGGCGTAGCGCCGCAGCCAGTCGAGCTCGTCGTCGGACGCGGCGTAGAACGCGGCGGCGACCAGCACGGGCAGGCGCGCGGCCGCGGCCGCGGGGTCCTCGGACGCGAGGTGCTGCGGCCGGACGACCCGCACCTGCAGCCCCGCGTCGAACGCCCCGCGATAGAACGCCGCGACGATGCGCGGGTACGACAGCGGGTCGCCGTCGCCGGACGCGGTCTGCAGCGGCGGCTGTCCCGCGAGCGCCCAGCGGCTCGACCCGGCGTGCCAGATCGCGACGTCGGCGTCGGGCGTCGCGTCGGCCAGGACGTCGCCGGCGCGCGCGAGCTCGGCACCGAGCCCGGCGATCTCCCGGTACGCGCGGCCCGGGACGCCGCTGTGCGGCAGGACGCCGCCCCAGTACGTCTCGGCTCCGTAGTGCAGCGTGCGCCAGTGCCAGTACTCGACCATCCGGGCGCCGCGCGCCACGAGCGCCCAGGCGGACTGCCGCCACTGCCCCGGGTAGGCGGGCAGGTTCGTCGACGGGCCGCCGATGGCCTGCGCGTCGGTCTCGGTGACGAGGAACGGCTCGTCACGGCTCGACCACATGACGTCGGCGACCTGGAACAGCGCCCACGTGCCGGTCGCGGTCCACGACTGCGGCACGACGTCCGACGACGGGTGCGCGAGGCCGTCCTGCATCGTGTAGTACGCGTTGCCGCTGGTCACGTCGAGGACGGAGGCCAGGTCGGCGTCCTCCAGGGCGGGCCGCTCGTAGGCGATGCACGTCGTCACCCACTGCTCGGGCCGCGCGAGCGCGCGCACGGCGCGGGCCTGCCAGTCGATCATCTCGGTCGTCAGCGACGCCTGGAACCGGCGCCACGCCAGGTCGTACTGCGGCTGGGCGTTGCCGTCGGGGGTCCACAGGTCCGCCCACGTCGACAGGCGGTGCGACCAGTAGACGAGGCCCCACTCGCGGTTGAGCGTCTCGACGTCGCCGTACGTGTCCTTCAGGTGGTCGACGAACCGCTCGAACACGCCGCGGTTGTGCAGCAGGTGCAGGCCCGGCTCGTTGTCGACCTGCCAGCCGACGACGGCCGGGTGGTCGCGGTAGCGCTCGACGATCCGGCGCAGCACGCGCTCCGCGTACCAGCGGAACACCGGGTGCGTGAAGTCGGCCTCCTGCCGCGCGCCCCACCCCATCGGCCGGCCCGTCGCGTTCTCGCCCGCGATCTCCGGGTACCGGCGGACCAGCCACGGCGGCACCGCGTACGTCGGGGTGCCGAGCACGACGTCGATGCCGCGGGCGTGCGCGCCGTCGAGCACCGGCTGCAGCCAGTCGAGGTCGAAGACGCCGTCGGACGGCTCCCACGTCGACCACACGGACTCCCCGACGCGGATCACCGAGAAGCCGGCGGCCACCATGAGGTCGAGGTCACGCTCGAGGTCGTCGGGGGTGGGGTCGGCGCCGGGGCCGTGGTACTCGTGGTAGTACGCGGCGCCGAAGCGCACACGGGCGTGCTGGACGGGCATGAGGATCTCCTCGGCAGGGGTCGGGCGGGTCGTGCGAGGGGGCGCGCGGGCGGTGGTCAGCCCTTCACGGAGCCCGTGGCCAGGCCGGACTGCCAGTAGCGCTGCAGGAACAGGAACGCGATGACCAGCGGGATGATCGAGATCGCCGAGCCGGTGATGATCGCGGAGAACAGCGGGCGCGAGCCCGAGCCGCCCGCCGCGGTCGCCTGCCACTGCGCGAGGCCGACGGTCAGCGGGAACAGGTCGGTGCTGTTGAGCACGATGAGCGGCAGGAAGTAGTTGTTCCACGTCGCGACCAGCGTGAACAGCAGCACCGTGACCATGCCGGGCACGAGCAGCCGCATCGCGACCTGGAAGAAGATCCGCAGCTCCCCCGCGCCGTCGACGCGGGCCGCCTCGATGAGGGTGTCGTCGACCGCGTCGGCCGCGTACACGCGCATGAGGTACACGCCGAACGGGCTGACGAGCGACGGCAGGATGACCGCCCACGGGGTGTTGACCAGGCCCGCCTTGGCGAACAGCAGGTAGGTCGGGATCGCGAGGGCCGTCGTCGGGACCATGATCGACCCGAGGATGCCGCCGAAGATCGCGTTGCCGCCCGGGAACCGGTACTTCGCGAACGCGTACCCCGCCATGGTGGCGAGCAGCGCCGCACCGATCGCGCTCGACAGCGCGTACACGACCGTGTTCCGCAGCCACACCAGGTAGATGCCGTCCTGCGTCGTGAAGACCGTCGTGATGTTGGCCCACAGCGACGACGAGTCGGCGAACCACAGGCCGAACGTCGAGAACAGGTCGGCGTTCGACTTGGTCGACGCGACGAACAGCCAGAACAGCGGCAGCAGGAAGTACAGCAGCACGAGCAGCATGACGACGGTGAGCAGCCGGCTGCGCCGCGGCTGGTCGCTCGAGTGCGTGCGAGCCCTCCCGCGTCGCCGCGGCACGGCAGGGACGACGGGGTCGGGACCGGCGGCGGCCCGGACGTCGGGGGTCGTGGTCGTCATCGGGCACGCTCCTTGCGCTGCGCGGAGAGCTGGACCACGTAGGAGACCGTCATGATGACGATGCCCAGCAGGAACGCGATGGCCGCGGCGTAGTTGAGGTCACGGTTGATGAACGAGAGGTTGTACGCGTAGAGGTTCGGCGTGTAGTCGACGCCGATGACGTTCGGCGCGAGGTTCGCCAGCAGGTTCGGCTCGGTGAACAGCTGGAACGTGCCGATGACCGAGAAGATCAGCGTCAGCAGGATCGCCGCGCGGATCGCGGGGATCTTGATGCTCCACGCCGTGCGGACCGGGCCCGCACCGTCGACCGACGCGGCGTCGTACAGCTCGGCCGGGACCGCCCGCAGGGCGGCGTACATGATGATCATGTTGTAGCCGACGAACTCCCACGTGACGATGTTCATGATCGAGAAGAGCATCCAGTCCGAGGACAGGAACTGCGGCGCGGTCGTCCCGAGCCGGTCCGCGATCTGCGCGGTGGGCCCGAAGTCCGGGCCGTACAGGTAGCCCCACATGAGGGCGGCGATGACGCCCGGCACGGCGTACGGGATGAAGATGCCGAGCCGGATGAAGCGCTGCAGGTACAGCACGCCCGCGTCGAGGAGCAGCGCGAACAGCAGCGCCAGGCCGAGCATGATCGGCACCTGGATGACGAGCACGATCGTCATGCGGCCCACACCGGACAGGAACGACGAGTCCTGCAGGGCGCGCACGTAGTTGTCGAGCCCGATGAACGTCGTCCCGCCGACGAGCTGCTCGCGGAACATGCTGAGGTAGCCCGCGTACACGAGCGGGACGATGAGGAACAGCAGGAAGATCACGACGAACGGCGAGATGAGCAGGTACGCCGTCGCGTTCTCCTTGCGGCGCATCGGCGACGGGCGCCGGTGCGGGCGGGCCGGGGTCGGCGCGCGCGAGGTCGAGACGTCGGTGGTCATGGTGGACTCCCGGGTTCGGGGAGGCGCCGCCCCCGCGGTGTGCGGAGCACCGCGGGGGCGGCGGTCCTCAGTCGGCGACGGTGAAGCCCTGCTGCTCGGCGTACGTGACGAGCGCGTCCTGCCAGGCCTGCATGGCCTCGACGAGGTCGGTCTTGTCGGCGATGGCCTTGCCGACGGTCTGCTCACCCGCGGAGTACGCGTAGTCCATGAACGGCAGCCAGCCGAAGTCGGCCTCGACCGTCCCGGAGATCTCCGCGAACAGCTTGTTCACCTGCTGGCCGCCGTAGAACTCGGACGCCTCGTCGGCCCAGGCCGGGTCCTCGAGCACCTCGTTCGTCGTCGGGAACAGGAACTGCTCGGTCGCCATGGTCATCGCCGACTCCTTGTCGTTGTTGATCCACAGCGCGAGCTGCGACGCGGCGATCGGGTTCTTGGTGCTCGCCATGACGGCGTCCGACGACCCGCCCCAGTTGGCCGACACGTCGTCGCCCTCGGCCCACTGCGGGCTCTTCGCGGCCCGCCACAGGCCCGACGTGTTCTCCGCCGTGCCCTGCAGGAAGACCGGTCCCCACGCGGCCGCGACCCACGACGCGTACTTGCCGTTCGCGAGGCCCTGGTACCAGGGGTCGGTGAAGTCGGGGTCGACCGAGACGGCGTCCGCCGCGATGAGGTCGCCCCAGTACTGCGCGACCTGGGTGGCCTCGTCCGACATGAGGTCGATCGTGACCGTCTGGTCGCCGTCGAACCCGAACGGCCGCGCACCGGCCTGCCACAGCAGCGCCGTGAACTGGCCCATGTCGTTGCCGGGCAGGTTCGTCAGGTACACGTTCGGGTCGGCCGCGTGCAGGTCCGTCGCGGCCTGCGCGAACGCGTCCCACGTCGTCGGGACCTCGATGCCGTGCGCGGCGAGGATGTCGTCGCGGTACAGCAGACCCATCGGGCCCGAGTCCTGCGGGACGCCCCACACCTTCTCGCCGTCGGTCGACAGCACCTGCTCCCAGATCCAGTCGACGTAGTCGCCGCTGACGTCCTCGGGGAGGTACGACGTGAGGTCGAGCAGGTTGTCGCCCAGCGCGAACGACTGCAGGTGCTGGAACTCGACCTGCGCGACGTCGGGCGCGCCCTCGCCGGCCTCCAGCGCGCTGCGCATCTTCTGGTAGTGGTCGGCGCCCTGGCCGACGTTGACGACCTTGACGTCGATCGCCGGGTAGGCCGCCTCGAACAGCGCGACCTCCTTCTCGATGTCCGGGACCCAGGTCCAGAACACGAGCTCGGTCGGCGTCTGCATCGCCTCGTCGATGTCGGCCTGGCTGACGGGCCCGGTGGTCTCCTCGGCGGTGTCGCCACCGCCTCCGCTGCAGGCGGTCAGGGCCAGCGCTGCCACGCCGACGCCTGCGGTGAGTGCGGCGGCCTTGCGCCGCCACGTGATCGTCCTCGACATGCTCCACTCCTTCGTAGAGGGTCGTGCTGCTCCGGTGGGTGCGTCGCGACCCGCCGCGATCGGTGCGGGTCGCCCGGGCGGGCCGCTGGAGGGCCCGTCGGCGTGCAGGTGGGGGGTCATCGCCTCCCGCGGGGTGCTGCGGTCGTCTCCCGGACCACGAGCTCGACCGGGACGTGCTCGCGACGGTCCTGCCGCCGCGGGTTCTCGATGGCGTCGACGAGGAGCCGGACGCCGAAGGACGCCAGGTGGCCGAGGTCCTGGCGGATCGTCGTGAGGGCGCTCGTGAGGTACGCCGACTCGGGGATGTCGTCGAAGCCGACGACCGACACGTCGCCCGGGACCTGACGGCCCGCGTCGGCGAAGGCCCGCAGGACGCCGATCGCCATGTGGTCGTTCGCGACGAAGACCGCCGTGACGTCCGGGTCGGCCGCGAGGCGCTGCCCCTGCGCGTAGCCCGAGGGGGCGCTCCAGTCGCCGAACAGCGGCTCGGGCACGGGGGCGCCCGCTCGCACGAGCGCGTCGCGCCAGCCGTCGACGCGCAGCCCGGCCGAGCGCCAGCCCGACGGACCCGCGACGTGGTGGACGGTGCGGTGGCCGAGCCCGAGCAGGTGCTCGGTCGCGGCGCGCGCGCCGGTCGCCTGGTCGGCGTCGACCATGATCTCGTTCGTCGAGATCCCGTACCGGCCGGACAGGCTGAGGATCGGCAGGTCGCCGATCACGGCGGGGTCGAGCGTGAAGACGCCGACCGGCTCGTTGACCGCGACGCCGTCGACGCCCTGGTCGACGAGGTCCTGCAGCGAGCCCGTGATGCTCTCGGGGTCGCCCTCCAGGGTGTTGACGACCGACATCGCGTACCCGGCGGACCGGATCGCGTGCTCGATCCCGACCATGAGCGACGCGGGCCCGAAGTCGGTCGACCCGACGGACAGGACGCCGATCGTGCGGCTGCGCCCGGAGACGAGCTGACGGGCGGCGCGGTTGGGCCGGTAGCCGAGCTGGGTGGCGGCGGCGCGGACGCGCTCGCGGACCTCGGGGCGGACGTGAGGGTCGCCGTTGATGACGCGGGAGACGGTCTTCTGGGAGACGCCTGCGACGCGGGCGACATCCATCGCCACGACGGCTCGGTCCACGGCCACGGTTCGTCCCTTCGGTCGGCTCTGCCCGATGACTACGTAGTCAAACCACTGCATGACTACGTAGTCAAGTGGCGTGGATCACAGTTGCGCATCGATGCGACGGTGCACGCGCTCCCACCCCCTCGTACGGTCGCGCGCGCGGCGACGACGCCCCCCGAGGCCTACCGTGACGCCATGCTGCCCGCCGCCGTCCGCCGCCACGGACCCGCCCTCGCCCTCGCCGCCGTGCTCGGGACCGCGGGCGTCCTGCACCTGCGCCGGCCCGCGATCTTCACGCCGCTGATCCCCCGCGCGCTCGGCGACCCCGAGCCCTGGGTCCTCGGCAGCGGCGTCGCCGAGCTCGCGTGCGCCGCAGCCCTCACCGTCCCCGCCACGCGCCGCGTCGGCGGCCTCGCATCCGCCGCGCTGCTCGTCGGCGTCTTCCCCGGCAACGTCACGATGGCCCTACGGTCGCACCACGGGGCACGCCACTGGTCACGGAAGCCCGCCGTCGCGTGGGGGCGCCTGCCGCTGCAGGTGCCGCTCGTCGCCTGGGCGGTCGCCGTCAGCCGGTCGGCGGAGCGGTCGGTGCGGCGGTAGTCCCGGCCGCCGGCGCCGCCTCACGTGCGGCCGTCGACTGCCCCGTCCCAGCGGCCGACAACGACCGTCGCCCCGACCTCGTCGTCCTCGACGACCCGGGGCCGCAGCCCCGCCGCCGTCATCGCGTCCGCCGTCGCCGGCGCCTGACGCACGCTCGTCTCGATCAGCAGGTGCCCGCCCGGCCGCAGCCACCGCGGCGCGGCAGCAGCCACGCGCCGCTGCACGTCCAACCCGTCCGCACCCCCGTCGAGCGCCACCAGCGCCTCGTGGTCCCGGGCCTCCGGCGGCATGAGCCGCACCTCGTCCGACGGCACGTACGGCGCGTTGGCCGTCAGCACGTCCACCCGGCCCCGCAGGTGCTCCGGCAGCGGCGCGTCCACGTCGCCCACCAGCGCCACCCCGCCCACCGGGTCGAGGTTGCGACGCGCGACGTCCACCGCCGCCGGGTCCACGTCGACCGCGACCAGGACCGCGTCCACCAGCGACGACACCACCGCGAGCCCCACCGCGCCCGTCCCGCAGCACAGGTCCACGACGACCGCCCCACGACCCGGCGCGAGCGCCACGGCCTCCCGCACCAGGACCTCCGTGCGGCGGCGCGGGACGAACACCGTCGGCGCGACCAGCACTCGCAGCCCGCAGAACTCCGCCCAGCCGAGCACCTGCTCCAACGGCTCCCCCGCCACCCGGCGGACCACCAGCGGCTCGAGGGCGGCCGCGTCGGCGGCGGCGTCGAGCAGCAGGGCCGCCTCCTCCTCCGCGAACACGCAGCCGGCGGCGCGCAGGCGCGCGGCGAGGGTCGGGACGTCGGGGAGCACGTCGGGAACCTACGCCCGCCGCGACCGCACGTGCGACGCGAATCCGCTCGGGCGTGCCGCGCGTCAGCGGCCGGTGGCGCCGTCCGTGCCGGCCCGGGCACCGACGGTCGCCAGCGCGTCGCCGGTGAGCCGGTAGCCCGTCCAGTCGTCCATCGGCGACGCGCCGAGCGAGCGGTAGAACGCGATCGACGGCGCGTTCCAGTCGAGGACCGCCCAGTCGACGCGGGCGTACCCGCGCTCCACGGCGGTCGCCGCCAGGTTCCGCAGCAGGGCCTGGCCGTAGCCGTGGCCGCGCTGGTCGGCTCGGACGTACAGGTCCTCCAGGTAGATCCCGTGCCGGCCGGTCCACGTGGAGTAGCTGAGGAACCACACCGCGATGCCGACGACTGCGCCGTCCCGCTCGACGACGTGCGCGAACACGGCCGGGGCGTCGCCGAACAAGGCCGCCGTGAGGTCCGCCTCGGTCGTCTCGACCGCGTCGGGCTCGCGCTCGTACTCCGCGAGCTCGCGGATGCAGGCGAGGATGCCGGGCTCGTCACCCGGTCGGGCCGGCCGGAGCACCGCGCCGGCGGAGAGCGTCGTCGTCACGGGCCGCGACCCTACCCGCGCGCTCCACCGCCCGGGCGGCCGGTCCGGCGCCGGCGAGGCCGGTCCGCCCGGGTCGCGACGCGCACGGGCCCGAGCCAGGTCAGACCGCGCACTCGCAGACGAGGTTGTACTCGACGACCTGGTCGCCCTCGTCGGCGCGGGCCCACGCCTCGGCGTCGGCGCGCGAGGCGAACTTCCGGCCCGCGAGGCGTCCGCTCGCCAGCAGGACGCTGAACTCGATCAGCGTGCGGGGGTCGTCGAGGTCCACCGTCGTCGTGACCTCTGCCTCGCCCATGGGTGCACCCTCCGCTCGGTCGCGGCCCGCGCCTTCACGCCGGGCCCGTCACTCGGAGAACACCGCGGTCCGCGCCGGTGTTCCACCCCGGGACGCGCACGGACGGGCCCGACCGTGGAGTGTCGGGCCCGTCCGTGGGGCGTCCTCGCGGGGACGCTGCCGGGTCGGCGCGCGGTGCGGAGCCGCGCGCCGTCCGACGTCCGGCGCCGGCGGGGCGTCAGGGGGTGGGAGTCACAGCCCCTGCGCGAGCCGCCAGTACGCCTGGTTCCAGCGGACCTGCTCGCGGAAGCCGCGGCGGGTCGTCGCCTCGTCGATGACGAGGAGCTCGGTGCGGGCGATCTCGGCGAAGTCCTCGAACACCTCGATGCCGACGGCGGTCGAGAGCACCGTGTGGTGCGCGCCGCCCGCGGTCAGCCACGCCTCCGCGGAGGTGCGGAAGTCGGGGCGGGGCTGCCAGACGGCACGCGCGACGGGCAGGTTCGGCAGGGCGGCGGTCGGCGGCACGATGTCGACGACGTTCGCCGTCAGGCGGAACCGGTCGCGCATGTCGGCGAGCGACACGACGACGCCGACGCCCGGGTCGGTGTCGAACACCAGGCGGACCGGGTCCTCCTTGCCGCCGATGCCCAGCGGGTGGATCTCGAGCTTCGGCTTCGACGTGGTGAGCGTCGGGCAGATCTCGAGCATGTGCGCGCCGAGGATCCGCTCGTCGCCGGGCGTCAGGTCGTAGGTGTAGTCCTCCATGAGCGAGGCCCCGCCGGGCAGCCCCTCGCCCATGACCTTCGCGGCGCGGACGAGGACGGCGGTCTTCCAGTCGCCCTCGGCGCCGAAGCCGTAGCCGTCGGCCATGAGCCGCTGGACGGCGAGGCCCGGGAGCTGCTTGAGCGCGCCGAGGTCCTCGAAGTTCGTCGTGAACGCCTTCGCGCCGACGGACTCCAGGAAGGTGCGGAGCGCGATCTCCTGGCGGGCGCCGTAGCGCAGCGACTCGTGCCGGTCGCCGCCCGCGCGGAGCTCGGGCACGACGTCGTAGAGGTCCTCGTACTCGGCGACGAGCGCGTCGACCGCGGCGTCGTCGACGGCGTCCACGGCCGCGACCAGGTCGTTCACGCCCCACGTGTTGACGGAGACGCCGAACCGCAGCTCGGCCTCGGTCTTGTCGCCCTCGGTCACGGCGACGTTGCGCATGTTGTCGCCGAACCGGGCGAGGCGCAGCTCGTGCGTCGCGGCCCAGCCCGCGGCGGCGCGTGCCCAGGTGCCGACCGACGCCTGCACGGCCGGGTTCGACGCGTGGCCGACGACCGTCTTGCGCGCGGTGCCGAGGCGCGTCGCGATGTACCCGAACTCGCGGTCGCCGTGGGCGGCCTGGTTGAGGTTCATGAAGTCCATGTCGATGGTGTCCCACGGCAGCTCCACGTCGGCCTGCGTGTGCAGGTGCAGGAGCGGCTTGCGCAGGGCGTCCAGGCCCGCGATCCACATCTTCGCCGGGGAGAAGGTGTGCATCCAGACGACGACGCCGAGCACGTGGTCGGCGGAGTTCGCGTCCAGGGCCGCGCGACGGATCGCCGCGGAGTCCTTGAGGACGGGCTTCCAGACGACCTTCGCGGGCACCGCGGCGGACTCGTCGAGCAGGCGCGCGACCTCCTGCGACTGCTCGGCGACCTGGCGGAGGGTCTCCTCCCCGTACAGGTCCTGGCTGCCGGTGAAGAACCAGATCTCGCGGTCGGCGTACGGCTTGGTCATCGGGCGTTCTCCTGCTCGTTCTCGTCGTCGGTGGGGGTGGCCGGGGCGGCTGTGCCCTGGCCGTAGACGTTCTGGTAGCGGTCGTAGAGCGAGTCGACGTGGTGCTGCGCGATGGGCAGCGGCTCGCCGAGCTGGCGGGAGATGTGCACGGTCCGTGCGACCTCCTCGACCATGACGGCCGCCTTGACGGCGGACTTCCCGTCGCGGCCGATCGTGAAGGGCCCGTGGTTGCGCATGAGGACGGCGGGGCTGCGCGACTCGCGCAGCGTCTCGACGATCCCCCGCCCGATGGAGTCGTCGCCGATGAGCGCGAACGGGCCGATCGGGATGTCGCCGCCGAACTCGTCGGCCATCATCGTCAGCACGCAGGGCACCGGCTCGGCGCGCGCCGCCCAGGCGGTCGCGTACGTCGAGTGCGTGTGCACGACGCCGCCGACCTCGCTCATGTGCGTGTAGACGTAGGCGTGCGCCGCGGTGTCGGACGACGGGGCACGGGTGCCGTCGACGAGGTTCCCGTCGAGGTCGCAGACGACCATCGACTCCGGGGTGAGCTCGTCGTACGTCACGCCCGACGGCTTGATGACGAACAGGTCGCCCGCCCCCGGACCGGCCTGCGGGTCGACGACGACGCGCTGCGAGACGTTGCCGGCGGTCCACACGACCAGGCCCCAGCGGGGCAGCTCGGCGTGCAGGCGCGCGACGACCTCGCGCGTGGCGGCGACGGCGGCGCGGACCTCGTCCGGGTACTCGTCGAGGGTCGTGGTCATCGGGTGTCGCTCCTGCTCCGGTCGTCGTGCGTGCGGGTGTGCGGGTGAACGGGTGTACGGGTGTGTGGTGGGGCGTCAGACGGCGTCGGCCGCGGCCTGCTCGACGGCGAGGCCCGCGGTGTACCGCTGGAGCCAGGTGCCGAACCCGGCGACGTCGTCCGCGTCGGGCTCGACGGCGTCGACCTGCGCGTCGCCGAAGACGCGCGTCGACAGGTAGGTGCCGAGGTCGAGCTCGTCGGCGGCGTCGAGGTACGCGGCGAGCACCGCGATGCCCCACGCGCCGCCCTCGCTCGCGGCGCTCCCGACGGCGACGGGCGCGCCCACGGCGGCGGCGAGCAGGCGCTGCGCGACGCCCGCGGTGCGGAACAGGCCGCCGTGCGCGAACAGCGCGTCGACCTCGACGCCCTCCTCGGCGAGCAGCCGCATGCCGAGGCTGAGCGTGCCGAACGCGCCGTAGACCTGCGTGCGGACGAAGTTGGCGAGCGTGAGGCGGCTGTCGGGGGTGCGGACGAACAGCGGCCGCCCCTCGGCCAGGCCGGTGATGGGCTCGCCCGACAGGTAGTTGTAGGCGAGCAGGCCGCCGCCGTCGGCGTCGCCCTCGAGCGCGGACCGCAGGAGCACGCCGAACACGGCGTCGGCGTCGGCGTCGCTGCCCAGCGCGGTCGCGAACTGGTGGAACACGCCGGCCCACGTGCCGAGCTCGCTGGCGCCGTTGTTGCAGTGCACCATCGCGACGAGGTCGCCCGCGGGGGTCGTCACGAGGTCGATCTCCGTGTGCACGCGCTCGAGCGCCTTCTCGAGCACGATCATCGCGAAGATGCTGGTCCCGACGCTGACGTTGCCGGTGCGCGGGGCGACGGCGTTGGTCGCGACCATGCCGGTACCGGCGTCGCCCTCGGGCGGGCAGAACGGGATGCCGGGGCGCAGCGTGCCCGACGGGTCGAGCAGCGCGGCGCCCTCGTCGGTGAGCCGTCCGGCCTCGCGGCCGGCGACGAGCACCTCGGGCAGGACGTCGGCGAGGCGCAGCCCGGGCCGGCTCTCGCCGACGAGCTCGTCGAACTGGGCGACCATGCGCGCGTCGTAGTCGCGCGTCGCGGGGTCGATGGGGAAGACGCCCGACGCGTCGCCGACGCCGAGCACCTTGCTGCCCGTGAGGCGCCAGTGCACGTACCCGGCGAGCGTCGTGAGGAACGCGACCTGCGGGACGTGGGGCTCGTCGTCGAGGACGGCCTGGTAGAGGTGCGCGATCGACCAGCGCAGCGGGATGTTGTGGCCGAACAGGCCGGTCAGCGCGGTCGCGGCGCGCTCGGTGCTCGTGTTGCGCCACGTGCGGAACGGGACGAGGAGCTCGCCGTCCGCGTCGAACGCGAGGTAGCCGTGCATCATCGCCGAGACGCCGACCGCGGTGAACGTCGTGGGCTGCACGCCGTACTTCTGCTGGACGTCGGCCAGCAGGTCGGCGTACGAGGCCTGCAGCCCCGCCCACACCGCGTCGAGCGAGTACGTCCACGTGCGGTCGACGAACTGGTTCTCCCACTCGTGGCTGCCGCCCGCGACGGGGGCGCCGTCGGGGCCGATGAGGCAGGCCTTGATGCGGGTCGAGCCGAGCTCGATGCCGAGGGTCGTGCGGCCCGCGGTGATCGCCTCACGGACCTGGGTGGGGTCGACCGTCATCGTCGCGGCTCCTTCGTCGCTGCGCTGCCCTCCGGGGCTCCGGAGGCTGTCTGGGACGGCCCGACGATCGCCGGGACCGAGCCAATGTTAGCGCTCACATCGGGCGTCCGGTCCACCGTCGGTCCTAGGTCGCCGACCTCCCGAGGTCAGGGCCCCGGCCGGTCGGTCGGCCCGCCCCGGTCACGGGCGGCGCGAGCTCGCGCGGACCACCAGCTCCGCCGGCAGGTGCCGGTGCCCCGGGTCGCCGCCCGCCATCGCGACCTCCAGCGTGTCGATCGCCAGGCCGCCCAGCGCACCGAAGTCCTGCCGGACCGTCGTCAGCGGCGGCACGTAGTGCGCCGAGCCGACCTCGTCGTCGAAGCCCACGACCGCGACGTCCTCCGGCACCCGCACGCCCGCCTCCCAGAACGCGTGCAGCAGACCCAGCGCGAGCTGGTCGTTCGCCGCGAACACCGCCGGCGGCAGACCGTCCCGCACCAGCCGGCGACCCACCGCGTAGCCGTCCGACGCCGCCCAGCCGACGACCACCGGCTCCGGCACGTCGACACCCGCCGCGGCGCACTCCGCGCGCCACCCCACGAGCCGGTCCTGCGCGTCGAACCAGTCCTGCGGACCCGCCACGTGGAGCACCGATGACGCACCCGACCCCAGCAGGTGACCCGTCGCGAGCCGCGCCCCCTGCTGCTGGTCCACCCCGACCGCGTGCAGGTGCGGGACCGACGGGACGTCCGCCGCCGACGACACCACGACCACCGGCACCGGCGAGTCGAGCGCCGCGAGCACGTCGACCGCCCGGACCGTCGGCGCGATGATCGCGACCCCGTCGACGCCCTGACCCAGGAAGTGCTCGAACGCCCGGTGCATCGCGTCGCCGTCGAACTGCCGCAGCGTCGCGACCGACACGAACCAGCCCGCGACCCGGGCCGCCTCCTCGACACCGACCAGCGTGCTCGTCGGCCCGTACAGCGCCGTCGCCGGCGTGACGACCCCGACGGTCCCCGTCCGGCGTGTCACCAGGGCGCGCGCGGCGCTGTTGCGGCGGTAGCCGAGCGCGGCGATCGCCTCCAGCACCCGGTCGCGGGTCTCCGGGCGGACCGACGGGTGGTCGTTGAGCACGCGCGACACGGTCTGGTGCGACACCCCCGCCCGCGCGGCGACGTCGCTCATCGCGGGCGGACGGCCCGCCGGCGACCCGTTGCGCGCAGGCGCGGCGGCACCCGCCCCGCCCGGCCCGGGCG
>NZ_BIMR01000082.1 GCF_004306155.1 Cellulomonas biazotea | reverse complement strand
GCACGTGCACCACCGCGAGCGCCATCGAGTCCGTGAAGCAGAAGAACGCGTCGGGCAGCGGGTGCGCGTCGAGGAACGCCCGCAGCGCGCCCGCGGCCTCGTCCGACGTCCACCGCGGCGTCGGGACCTCCAGGGCCGGGTCGTGCGGCACGCCCGCCGCCGCCAGCGCCTGCCGGTACCCCTCCGTGCGCTGCCGCGCCGCCGCCGTCTCCGGCACGCCCGGCGACCCGACGACCGCGATCCGCCGCCGACCCGTCGCCAGCAGGTGCTCGGTCAGGTCCCGCGCCCCCGCGACGCTGTCCACCCCGACCTGGTCCGTCCGGTCCTGCTCGACCTCACCGATGAGGACCGTCGGCGGCAGCGGGCCGCGCGCCACGTGCTCGTCGACCACCGAGTCGGCGAGGGACACCGGGTTGAGCACGAGCCCGTCGACCAGGTGCGAGCGCGCCCGGGACAGCAGCGCCTGCTCGCGACGCGGCTCCGCGGCCGTCTCCTCGATCTGCACGCTCCACCCGCGCGCGTGCCCCTCCTCGACGAAGTGGTGCGCGAGCTCCGCCGAGTACGCCGTCGACAGGTCCGGCAGCGCGAGGGCGATCAGCCCGTACCGGCCGTTGCGCAGCCCCCGGGCCCCCAGGTTCGGCACGTAGTCGAGGTCCGCGAGCGCCTGCTCGACCCGCGCCCGCGTGTCCGGCCGCACGAACGCCGTGCCGTTGATGACGTTCGAGACCGTCTTCGGGGAGACGCCCGCCCGCGTGGCGACGTCCTTCACGGTGGACCGCATCCCCGGACCCCTCCTCGACCGCAGGTGAGCGCCCATTCTGACGACGCCCGACGCCCAGGTCCACACGGTTCCCACACAGGGACCCACGGCCGGGGCACAGGACGCCCCGTACCCTGGACGCCATGCTCACGTCGACCCTCGAGGCCGCCCCGCACGTCCTGACGGCGCTGCACGCCGCCGGCCCGGTGCCCGCCCTCGGGCCGGACTTCCTCGACCCGGACCACATGATCTCGTCGTTCGGGACCGCCGTCGTCATCGGCATCGTCGCCGTGATCTTCATCGAGACCGGCCTGCTGTTCCCGATCCTGCCCGGCGACTCCCTGCTGTTCACCGCGGGCGCGCTCGTCGCGCAGGACTCGTTCCCGGTGAACATCAACATCTGGGCGCTGTGCGGGCTGCTGTTCCTCGCCGCGTTCCTCGGCGACCAGACCGCGTTCTTCATCGGCCGACGCCTCGGCCCGCGCGTCTTCAACAAGCCGGACTCGCGGTTCTTCAAGAAGTCCTACATCGACCAGACCTACGCCTACTTCGACAAGTACGGCGGCCGGACGATCATCGTCGCGCGCTTCGTGCCCATCGTGCGCACCTACGCCCCCGTCGCCGCGGGCGTCGGCAACATGAAGTACCGCCACTTCGTCACGTACAACTTCATCGGCGCGCTGCTGTGGGGCGTCGGGGTGACGCTGCTCGGCTACCTGCTGGGCAACATCCCGTTCGTCCGCGAGAACATCGAGCCGCTGCTCGTGCTCATCGTGCTGGTCTCCGTCATCCCGATCGCCGTCGAGATGTGGCGTGCCCGGCGTGAGCGCGCCAAGGCCCCCCTCGACGCCGAGGGCCGCGACCCGCGCTACGACGAGCAGCACGAGCGCGAGGCCGTCGAGCGCAAGGCCTTCGGCGAGTGACGCGGGAGATCCGCTCCTGGCTGTCCGACATGGACGGCGTCCTCGTGCACGAGGGCACCGCCCTGCCGGGCGCCGCCGAGTTCGTCACCGCCCTGCGCGACGCCGAGCGGCCGTTCCTCGTCCTCACGAACAACTCGATCTTCACGCCGCGCGACCTCGCCGCCCGCCTGCGCACCAGCGGCCTCGACGTCCCCGAGCACGCCATCTGGACGTCCGCGCTGGCCACCGCGCAGTTCCTCACCGACCAGATGCCCGGCGGGTCCGCGTACACGATCGGCGAGGCCGGGCTCACGACGGCCCTGTACGAGGCCGGCTACACGCTCACGTCGAGCTCGCCCGACTTCGTGGTGCTCGGCGAGACGCGCACCTACTCGTTCGAGGCCATCACGCAGGCCATCCGGCTCATCCAGGGCGGCGCGCGGTTCATCGCGACGAACCCCGACGTCACCGGGCCGTCCGCCGACGGCGACCTGCCCGCGACCGGGGCCGTCGCCGCGATGATCTCCGCCGCGACCGGGCGCCAGCCGTACTTCGTCGGCAAGCCCAACCCCGTGATGATGCGGTCCGCGCTCAACCGGATCGGCGCGCACTCCGAGACGACCGTCATGGTCGGAGACCGGATGGACACCGACGTCGTCGCGGGCATCGAGGCCGGGCTGCACACCGTGCTCGTCCTGTCCGGGTCGACCCGGCGCGAGGACGTCGAGCGGTTCCCGTTCCGCCCGAGCGAGATCACGGACTCCGTCGCAGACCTCGTCGCGCGCGTCTGACCCGCACGTCGGGAGCGTCCGAGCGGGGGCGTCGGGCGCGTCCGCCCCGACACGCCGCGTGTCCGTCGACGGCTCCCCCGCGCCGGGACCTAGGTCCTGCGGGTCCGGCGGCACGCGGCGGAGGATCGTCCCTGGCGAGCTCGACGCGCCAGGGGCCGACGCACCCGGCGACGACACGCCTCCCGGGCACACCCGGGCTCGGCGGCGCCGCCCGCCCCCCCTCTCGGGCGGCGCCGACCGTCGGGCCGCGCGCCGCAGCCGCCGCACCACACCGCCCAGGTGATACTGACCGCCTCCCTCGCAGGTCAGGAGCCCTCGCGCATGCAGATCTTCGTCAAGACGACGACCGGTAAGACCATCGCCCTCGAGGTCGAGGCCAACGACACCGTCGAGGCGGTCAAGCAGAAGATCCAGGACAAGGAGGGGGTGCCGCCCGACCAGCAGACGCTCGTCTTCGCCGGGAAGCAGCTCGACGACGGCCGCACGCTCGCCGACTACAACGTCCAGAAGGAGTCGACGCTCCACCTGGTCCTGCGCCTCACGGACCCCCTCGCGCCCACGGCCTCCGCCGTCGACGCGACCAGCGCGACCGTCTCGTGGACCGCGCAGGCCGGCGCACCCGCCGGTTACGAGGTCGCGTGGTCCGCCGACGGCGTCACGTGGTCCACGCCGGTCGCGACCTCCGCGGCCTCCGTCGTGCTCACCGGGCTCCCCTCCGCGTCCACCCTCACCGTGCGCATCCAGGTCGTCGACCTGCCGCTCTCCGCGACGCTCGCCGTCACGACGGCCGCCGCACCGGTCCCGACGCCCACGGTCACGGCCACGCCCACGCCCACGCCCACGCCCACGCCCACGCCCTCGCCCGACCCCACCCCGTCGGCGAGCGTCGCGCCCGTCGCCGGTCCCGTGGCCGGCGTCGACGCGACAGGCGCCACCGTGGGGACGACGGTCGCCACTGCCACCCCGGTGCGCGGCGCGGAGCTCGCCGCGACCGGCGCGACCCTCGAGCTGCTCGTCGCCGCCGTCCTCGCCGTCGCGGTCGGGACCGCCCTGACCCGCGCCGCTCGCGTCCGACGGGCGCGCTGAGGCGACGACCGGCTCCACCGCGCTCCCGCGGCCGGAGTGCCGTCGCGCGCGAGGGGGCTGCCACGCGCGCGGATCGCCCCCGTCCACCGCACCGTGCCGTTCCGCGCCCCCCGTGCGCGCCCGTCGGGCCGCACCCGGTCGGGACGTAGGTCCCGGGCCCCTCGTCGCCGTGGGGGCGATGCTCGCGCCGTGCCGACGACCGTCCCGCGCCGCACCGCGCCGACCGCCCGAGGCCGCCGCGGACCCGGCTGGGTCCCGAAGCAGCACGGGGCGTGGGCGATGCTCGCCGTCCCTGTGGTCGTCGGGGCCGCCCTCGCGGGACCGACGTGGCGGCACGCGCTGCTGCTCGTCGCCTGGCTCGTCGCCTACCTCGCGTTCCACGCCGCCGGGCTGTGGCTCAAGGCGTCACGACGCCCTCGCTACCTGCCGCCCGTCCGCGCCTACGGGGCGCTCACCGGCATCCTCGGCGTCGCCCTCGTCGCGTCGTCACCCGGCCTGCTGTGGTGGGCGCCGATCTACGGCGCGCTGCTCGCGGTGAGCCTCCTGTGCTCCGCGCGGCGGGCGGACCGGTCGTGGCTCAACGACGGCGTCACGGTCGTCGCCGCGATGCTCATGACGGTCGTCTCCGCGGGTCTGGGGTCGTCCGGGCCGCTGCCCGGCGCCGACGACCCGCGTGCCTGGGCCGCGACCGGGCTGCTCGCGGCCTACTTCCTCGGCACCGTCCCGTACGTGAAGTCGCTCATCCGCGACCGCGACGACCCGCGGGTGCTCGCGGTGTCCGTCGTCTTCCACGCGGCGCTGCTCGTGGGGGCCGTCGCGGGGGCCGTCCTGGCCGTCCCCGAGGGCTGGGGCGTGCGCGGCCTCGGCGGGTCGATCCTGCTCGTCGCGGTCGCCGCGGCCCTGCTCGCGCGCGCCGTGCTCGTCCCCCGGCGACGTCCGTGGCCGTCGGCGAAGGCGATCGGGCTCGGGGAGACGGCGGCGACGGTCGTCGTCATGGTCGTCGTGCTCGCGGTCGTCTGACGCGGGCGCTGCGCCGCCGAGGTCGTGAGCTGCCGCCGAGGTCGTGCGTCAGGACTCACGACCTCGGCGCGACGTCACGACCTCGTCACGCGAGACCGAGGTCCGCGAGCGAGAAGAGGTAGTGGTACGGGACGCCCAGCGCCTCGATCTTCTGCTGCGCGCCCGTCGCACGGTCCACGATGACCGCGACGCCGACGACCTCGGCACCCGCCTCGCGCGCCGCCTCGATCGCGGTGATCGGCGAGCCGCCCGTCGTCGACGTGTCCTCGACCACGACCACCTTGCGACCCGCGATGTCCGGGCCCTCGATGCGGCGCTGCATGCCGTGCGCCTTCGCCTCCTTGCGGACGACGAACGCGTCGAGGTCCTGACCGCGCGACGCCGCCGCGTGCAGCAGGGACGTCGCGACCGGGTCGGCGCCGAGCGTCAGACCGCCGACGGCGTCGATCTCCGCCGTGCCGAGCCCGACCTCCTCCAGCCGGTCCAGCAGCAGGTGGCCGATCAGCGGGGCTGCGCGGTGGTGCAGCGTCGCGCGGCGCAGGTCCACGTAGTAGTCGGCCTCGAGGCCCGACGACAGCGTGACCTTCCCGTGCACGACCGCGAGGTCCTGGATGAGGGCGAGCAGCTGCTCGCGGGGCGTCGGCGAGAGGTCGTGGGTCACGGCCGACCAGGCTACCCGGGCGGGCGTCGCGCGCGTTCGGCGGTCCGGACGGCGAGCCGGACCTTCGGCCCGACCCGCCCCGCCGGACGTCGTCCTGGCGGGCGCGTCGAGCGGCCCCGACCGACGCCGTCGGCGGGTCGGTCAGACGCCCGCGTCGGCGTCCGCGGGCTCGTCGAGGGCCTTGCGGTAGCGGCCGATCGCGCGGATCGCGCTGCGCGGGGCCAGCCGGGCGATGGCCGAGGCTGCGCGGTAGCGGGCGCTCGGCGTCGAGATGACGACGCCCCGGCGCACGTCCGCGAGCGCGGTCGCGACCACGTCCTCCGCGTTGAGCCAGACGATCTCCGGGTAGCCGCTCATGTCGATGCGGCCACGCTCGTGGAACTCGGTGTGCGTGAAGCCCGGGTTGAGGACCGTCGCGGTGACGCCGGTGTCCTTGAGCTCGACCGCGAGGCCCTCGGTGAACGTCCGCACCCACGCCTTGTGCGCCGAGTACGTGCCCGACGCGAGCAGCGCGGACACCGACGCGACGTTGAGGATCGCGCCGCGGCCTCGCCCGACCATCGCGCCGGCCGCCGCGTGCGACAGGACCAGGACGGCCTTGACCATGACGTCGAGGGCCTTGACCTCCGCGTCGACGTCGCCGCCGACGAACCGCTGGTTGAGGCCGAGACCGGCGTTGTTGACGAGCAGGCCCACCGGCTTCTCGTCGCTGCGCAGGCGGTCGGCGACGCGGCCGATCCCCTCGTCCGTCGCCAGGTCGGCGACGAGCACCTCCGCGTGGATGCCGGCGGCCGCCTGGAGCTGGGCGGCGAGGCGGGTCAGGCGATCCTCGTCGCGGGCGACGAGGACGACGTCGTGCTTGGCGGTGGCGAGCTGCCAGGCGAACTCCAGGCCGAGGCCGGCGCTGGCGCCGGTGACGAGTGCGGTTCCCATGCGGCCACCCTACGGACCGCCGACGTCCTGTCGCACGGCTTCGCGCGAGGCGTCCCCAGGTCGCGCGTCGCGTCGCGCCGTCCACACCTGGCGACGACGGCCTCCGGTGTGGGCCGCGCCTCGTAGGGTGAGCGGGTGCCTCCCGGACCCGCCCGCCCCGCGTCCCGCGCCGCCGCGTCGGCGTCGTGGGCGGACGACGCCCCGCCCCTCGACGAGCCGCCGTACGACCCGGCGTACGACGAGCCCCCGTTCGACGCCGCGTACGACGAGCCGCCGTTCGACCCCGCGTACGACGACGTCCCCCCTGACGACCCGGGCGAGTCCCGCGGTGGCCGGTCCGGCGGTGCCCGGCCGGGCCGGTCCGCGTCGAGCGGCACCCGCACCTCCGCGCGCGGACACCGGGAGCCCGACGCGCAGACCGTCCGGTACGAGGCCGCCCACGGCGCACCCGTCCCCGGCCGCGCCCGCCCCCGGGCCGTCCCCGAGCCCGACGACGGTCCGCGCCCGACGCCGCAGGAGGTCCTGCAGCGCGTCTGGGGCTACGACGCGTTCCGCGGCGACCAGGCGGAGATCATCGACACGCTCGTCGCCGGCGGCGACGCGCTCGTCCTCATGCCGACCGGCGGCGGCAAGTCGCTCTGCTACCAGGTGCCCTCGCTCGTGCGGCCCGGCACCGGCATCGTCGTGTCGCCGCTCATCGCCCTCATGCAGGACCAGGTCGACGCGCTGTCCGCGCTCGGCGTGCGCGCCGGGTTCCTCAACTCCACGCAGCAGCCGCACGAGCGCCGGGCCGTCGAGCAGGCGTTCCTCGACAGCGAGCTCGACCTGCTCTACCTGGCCCCCGAGCGCCTGCGCGTGCCCGACACCGTCGACCTGCTCGACCAGGGGCGCATCGCGCTGTTCGCGATCGACGAGGCCCACTGCGTGTCCCAGTGGGGGCACGACTTCCGGCCCGACTACCTGCAGCTGTCGATGGTGCACGAGCGCTGGCCCGACGTGCCGCGCATCGCCCTCACCGCGACGGCGACCGCCGCGACGCACGCGGAGATCGCGTCCCGCCTGCAGCTCGAGGACGCGAAGCACTTCGTCGCGAGCTTCGACCGCCCGAACATCCAGTACCGCATCGCGCCGAAGGACAACCCGCGCGCCCAGCTCGTCGACCTGCTGCGCAGCGAGCACCCCGGCGACGCCGGCATCGTCTACTGCCTGTCGCGCGCGTCCGTCGAGCAGACCGCCGATCACCTCGTCGCGGCCGGCATCCCTGCGCTGCCGTACCACGCGGGCCTCGACCGGCAGGTCCGTGCGCGCAACCAGGCCCGGTTCCTGCGTGAGGACGGTCTCGTGATGGTCGCGACCATCGCGTTCGGCATGGGCATCGACAAGCCCGACGTGCGGTTCGTCGCGCACCTCGACCTGCCGAAGTCCGTCGAGGGCTACTACCAGGAGACCGGGCGCGCGGGCCGCGACGGCCTGCCGTCGACCGCCTGGCTCGCCTACGGGCTGGCCGACGTCGTGCAGCAGCGCCGCATGATCGACACGTCCGACGGCGACGCCGCGCACCGCCGCCGCCTCACCCAGCACCTCGACGCGATGCTCGCGCTCTGCGAGACCGTGACGTGCCGGCGCGTCCAGCTGCTCAACTACTTCGGCCAGTCCGGCGAGCCGTGCGGCAACTGCGACACCTGCCTCACGCCCCCCGAGTCGTGGGACGGGACCGTCGCCGCGCAGAAGCTCCTGTCGACGATCGTCCGGCTCGACCAGCGCAACCAGAGGTACGGCGTCGGCCACCTCGTCGACATCCTCCGCGGCAAGACGACACCGCGCGTCCAGCAGCTCGGTCACGCCACGCTCAGCACCTTCGGCGTCGGCACCGACCTGTCCGACGGCGAGTGGCGCGGCGTCGTCCGCCAGCTCCTCGCGATGGAGCTCCTCGCGGTCGACACCGACGGCTACGGCACCCTGCGCCTGTCGCCCCTGAGCAGCGAGGTCCTGCGCGGCGACCGGGAGGTCCGCCTGCGCCGGGAGCCCGAGCGCACCGGCCGGTCCCGCGGCGGGTCCTCCGGGCGCGAGCGCCGCGCGTCCGTGGCCGCCGACCTCTCCGACGACGCCACCGAGCGGTTCGAGCGCCTGCGCGCCTGGCGCGCCGGGGCTGCCAAGGAGCAGGGCGTGCCCGCCTACGTCGTCTTCCACGACGCGACCCTGCGGGAGATCGCCACACGGGTCCCCACGTCCATCGAGGCGCTGGGCAGCATCAGCGGCGTCGGCGCCACCAAGCTCGACCGCTACGGCGAGGGCGTCCTGTCGGCCTTGTCGGACGACACCCCCGCCTGACGGCTCCAGCGCCCAGGTGACTCCGCCGCCCCCGAGGTCGTCAGTTCGTGCCGAGTTCGCTACCTCCAGGTGACGACCTCGGCCTGAAGTGACGACCTCGACGCTCTGAACGCGGCGGGAGGGCGCGTGGGCCGGCGTCACGGGATGGGCCCGCCGTCGTGGGCCGGCTGGTGGCGGGAGCGTGGCCGGCGACCTGTTGTCCACAGATCGGGCCGGACCGTCCCACGAGGTGTCCGATATCGGTAGGTTCGCGGCCATGCTTCGCCGACGAACCGCGCAGGGGGCGGCCGCCGCGGCACTGCTGACCGGGCTGCTGGCCCTCTCCGCGTGCACGGGACCCGGACCGCAGACCACTGACCCTGCTCCCACGACCTCCGGCACACATTCGGCATCGACGCCCACACCCACGCCCACGGCGGACCTCTCGATCCCACCAGAGCGACCCGCCGCGATGGAGGCGCCGAGCGCCACCGGTGCCGCCGCAGCGGCCAGCTACTTCATGAGCCTCTACGAGTACGCCTACACGACCGGCGACACAGCGGGCTTCGAGCAGATGTCCGACGACGACTGCGACTTCTGCCACTCGGTCCTCGACGACATCCGGCAGAGCCGCGCGGCCTCGTCGACCGAGGAAGGTGGAGGCAGCACGGTGACGAGTGCAGTCGGCACCGAGATCTCACCGCACGAGTGGTACTCAGCCACGCTGCGGATCACGCAGCACGCCTCGACGCGTCGTGACGCGAACGGGGAAGTGCTCGTGCACGACCCGGAGGCCGAGCACGACCTGTACTTTGCCCTGAGCTGGGCGGACGAGTGGTGGCGCGTCGACGATGTCGACGTGCTGGCGCCGGGAACTCTGACGGCGCCGTGAGAGCGGTGGGCGCCACCCTGGCCATCGCGCTGCTCGCTGCTCCGACGCCCGTGCCGCCCGAAGGCCGTGGTGTGGGCCACCACGCGAGTACCTCGCCGACGGGCGACGCGATCGATGCCTCGGCCCAGCGAGGAAGCGCGGTTGCCGAGGAGCGAGCAGCGGTCCCCGCCAAGGACCCCGGGCGACGTCCGGAGTTTCGTCGCGCGGCAGCGTGTCGTGATGCGGCTGGGGTCTGGGTGATGGGCGGCGAGGACGGATCCTGCCCGCCGGGAATCGACAACGGGTTGGTCCTCGACTGCGCAGACGAGGAGTTCCGTCAGCCATTGTGGCGGCGCTACCCGGTCGGCGAGGACGGCTGGACGCAGTGGCAGCAGGTTGACGTCGGCGGGTGTGGTGAGGCGCTACCAGTTCTGACGTTGGAGGAGTTCCGGCGGTTGCCGTTGGCGCCGCCGGTGCTGCGGTTGCAGCCCGACCGGGGGTGGGTGCTGGTCAACAAGGAGACGATCGTGATGACCGAGCGCACCGAGCAGACGTTCGTCACGAACCTGCTGGGGCGCGACGTCGAGGTCGTCGCCGCGCCGGAGCGGTTCCACTACGAGTTCGGCGACGGGACCGACCTGTGGACGACGTCGGCGGGGAGCCCGTACCCGAACCACGACACCTACCGGGTGTACGAGCAGCCGGGCACGTTCCAGATCACCCTGACTACCGAGTGGTCGGGCCGCTACCGGGTCGCCGGGGACGACACCTGGCACGCGGTCACCGGCACCGCGCAGACCTCGACGACGAGCGCCCCGTTCGAGGTCGTCGAGCGCCGCTCCAGGCTGGTCGACGACCTGTGCACCGACGTCCCGAAGCCCGCCGACTGCTGAGCCACCGCCCGGCCTCCGCCGAGGTCGTCAGTCCGAGCCGAGTTCGCCGGTTGCAGGTGACGAACTCGGCAGCGACCGACGAACTCGGCTGCGGGTGACGGCCTCGGCGGCGGCGGCTCGGGGCCCACGGGAGCGCGCGGGAGCGCGCGGGGCGGCGGGAGTCAGGCGAGGTCGACGTAGATGTCGAGGGCGCCGGACTCGGTGAAGCCGAGGCCGGCGTAGGTCGCCGCCTCCTCGTCGGTGTCCGGGTGCACGTGCGCGAGCCGCGCGCCGCCGGCGAAGGCACCGCGCACGAGCCACGCGCACACCGCCGCGTCGACGCCGACGGTCGTGACGTCCGGGGCGACGGCCAGCCCGGCGACGTAGGCCGCAGGCCCGGCCTGGCCGTCGGAGCGCAGGACGTACCCCGTGGCGACGGCACGGCCGTCGAGCTCCGCGAGGGCGACGGTCACGCGGTCGTTGGCGAGGTGCGGGGCGATCCACGCCGACTCCAGCACCGGGTCGCCGTCGAACGCGGCGGCGGTGACCTCGACCACGGTGGCGAGGTCGTCCGGCGTCGCGGCACGGATCGTGAGCCCGGGGACGACCCGCTCCCGTGCCGAGTGCGTGTCGGCGGGGTGTCTCGACGGCGGGGCCGGGTGCGAGTCGGCGGGGTGTCTCGAGGGAGGGGCCGGGTGCGTGCCAGCGGGGGCCGCAGGGCCGGGGTGCGGGTGCGCATCAGCGGCGAGCGGCGAGGGCGGGGCCGGGAGGACGAAGAGGCGCTTGCGGAACAGGAAGGTGCCGTGCGGCCAGGCGGTGCCTGCAGGGACGCGGACGCCCCACGGCACGCCGTGCGGGGCGTACCACGCGCGGACCGCGTCGACGTCGACGACGTCAGGGTCGGTGACGTCGCCGTTGTTCCACTGGGGCTGCGGCAGCCCGCTCGCCATGAGGCGGATGCCGGGCAGGTCGGCGACCGCTCCCCCGCGACCCGCCCGGAGCAGGCCGTGCTGCTGCCAGGCGTCGGCGTGGGCCGCGCGCGCCAGGACCTCGGAGGTCGTCATGACAGCGATCCTGCCCGGCGGGCGCCGACCTGGCGCACATGATTCAGGTCGCGCGCGGCTGCCAGCTCAGGTCGTCGGACCTGCGTGCCCGGCCCTGTCGTGGACGGGCCAAGCCCGCCGGGAGCGCAGCACATTTCGCCGGCGTCGGCGCTCGGACGCCGCCCGGGCCGCGCGGTGTCCGGGGCGAGGTCTCAGACCAGGGCCGGCCAGTCGTGCCGCGGACGACGAGGAGAGTCGGGAGGAGGTCGACCGACGGCGGGAGGGCACCTCGGGCGCCGCGGCGAGGTCCTAGACCGGGGCCGGGCCGGTCGTGCCGCGGACGACGAGGTGCGTCGGGAGGAGGTCGACGGACGGCGGGAGGGGGCCGCGGGCGCCGCGGGAGTCGCCCGCGCGTGAGCCGGAGCGGTCGAGGCGGGACAGCAGCAGGTCGGCGGCGCGGTGGCCGGCGCGTTCGAGGGGCGCGGCGACGGTCGTCAGGCCGGGGCGGACCAGGTCGGCGCCGAAGACGTCGTCGCAGCCGACGACGCTCATGGCACCGGGGACGTCGACACCGCGCGCGGTGAGCCGGTCGAGGACGCCGAACGCGAGCAGGTCGTTGAAGGCGAGCACGGCGGTGACGTCGGCGCCGCACGCGGCGTCGGCGGCGGCGGCCCCGGCCTCCCGCTGGGGGGCGTAGGGGCCGAGGACGACCAGGTCGACGCCGAGGCGACGGGCGGCGGGGCGCAGGGCGACGCGGCGGTGCCGGTCCGACCAGGACGTGCGCGGGCCGGACGCGTAGGCGACGCGGCGGTGCCCGAGCGACGCGAGGTGCTCGAGGGCCTGCACGGCCCCGCCGGGGGTGTCGAGCACGACGCCGTCGCCGTCGACGGGGCGGTTGATCGTGACGATGGGCTGCTCGCGTGCCCAGCGGGCCAGGTCGGCGTCCTCGACCCGGGGTGCGGCCAGGACGACGCCGTCGGCGGACGCGCGGAGCATGCGCAGCGCACGCTCCTCGGCGGGGACGGACTCCTCGGTGTCGACGAGGACGTGCATGTAGCCGTCGGCGCGGAGGCGGTTCTGGACGCCGCGGACGATGCCGAAGAAGAACGGGTTGGTGACGTCGGGGACGACGAGCGCGACGGTGCCGGTGCGGCCGGAGCTCAGGGCTCGGCCGGACGGGCTGGCGGTGTAGCCGAGGGCGTCGGCGGCGGCGCGGACGCGGGCGGCGGTGTCCTCGGTGATGCGGCCGGGCCGGGTCAGGGCGCGCGACGCGGTGGACACGGCGACCCCGGCGGCGTCGGCGACATCGCGCAGGGTCGGGCGGGTGGTCGTCATGCGGCCTGGTCCTGTCTCGCGTCCCGGCGCGGCGGCCGGCGGTGCGGCCATCGTCGGTCATGCGACCGACGTGTGGCAACACCTGGCAAACGATTGCCGTTCGTCCGTCGGCGTGCCTAGGCTCGCGGGAGCACGCACGAGCATGCGGCGACGATGCCGCGCAGGACGGGAGCCCCGATGACGACGCAGCATCCCACCTCGACCGAGCACGCCTCCACGGGCGCAGCCGACCCCCGCGACGTCGACGCGCGCGACGTCGACGCACGCGGCCCGGGGCCAGCGAGCGCCACGACCTCGACGGCCTCGCGCACCGCGCCGCCTGCCCGGACCGCGCGGCCCGGCAGCGCCATCCGGTCGGCCGAGGTCCTTGTGACGAGCCCCGACCGCAACTTCGTCACGCTGCGCATCACGACCGAGGACGGCGTCGTCGGCCTCGGCGACGCGACGCTCAACGGGCGCGAGCTCTCCGTCGTGTCCTACTTGCGCGACCACGTCGTGCCGCTGCTCGTCGGCCGCGACGCGCACCGCATCGAGGACACCTGGCAGTTCCTCTACCGGTCGGCGTACTGGCGGCGGGGCCCGGTGACGATGGCCGCGATCGCCGCGGTCGACGTCGCGCTGTGGGACATCAAGGCCCGGTACGCGCGCATGCCGCTGTACCAGCTGCTCGGCGGCGCGAGCCGGAACGGGATCATGGCGTACGGGCACGCGAGCGGGCGCGACCTGCCGGAGCTGTTCGACTCGATCCGCCGCCACCAGGACCTCGGGTTCCGGTCGATCCGCGTGCAGACGTCGGTCCCCGGCATCGACGCGGTCTACGGGGTCGCCGCCCAGCCGAGCAGCGGCGGCAGGTACGACTACGAGCCCGCGCAGCGCGCGCCGCTGCCCGCCGAGGAGGACTGGGACACCCGCGCCTACCTGCGGCACATCCCGGCCGTGTTCGAGGCGGTCCGGAACGAGTTCGGGCCCGAGCTGCCGCTGCTGCACGACGGCCACCACCGCATGACGCCGATCCAGGCGGCGCGGCTCGGCAAGGACCTCGAGCCGTACGACCTGTTCTGGCTCGAGGACTGCACCCCGGCCGAGAACCAGGAGGCGCTGCGGCTCGTCCGGCAGCACACGACGACGCCGCTCGCGATCGGCGAGGTCTTCAACACCGTGTGGGACTACCAGACGGTCATCCGCGAGCAGCTCATCGACTACGTGCGGTCGGCCGTCACGCACACGGGCGGGATCAGCGCGCTGCGACGGATCCTCGACTTCGCCGCGCAGTACCAGATCAAGTCCGGCATCCACGGCCCGACCGACATCTCGCCCGTCGGGATGGCCGCCGCGCTGCACCTGGACCTCGCGATCCACAACTTCGGGATCCAGGAGTACATGCAGCACGGCGCGCGGACCGACGAGGTGTTCCGGCAGTCGTTCACGTTCACCGACGGGTTCCTGCACCCGGGCGAGCAGGACGGGCTCGGGGTCGTCTACGACGACGAGGTCGCGGACCGGTTCGAGTACCAGCCCGCGTACCTGCCGTTCAACCGCCTCAAGGACGGCACGGTGCACGACTGGTGAGCGCCGTGCACCCGATGTGGCTGCCTGACGACGTCTTCCGGCCTCTCGGTCGACGCGCGGTCCGCGTCGATGCCGACGCGTCCGGCGACCCGGTCCTCGCCACCGTCCGCGACGAGGTCGCCGCGGCGGTCACCCGGTTCGGAGGGACGCTGGCCGGTCCCGACGACCGCGCCGACCTCGTCCTGACGGTCGAGCCGGCCGACGGTCCCGACACCCACACCGTCGCGCGCAGCGCCGGCACGACCACGGTGCGGGCGACCGGTGCGCGCGCTCTCCTTCACGGGCTGCACGACGTCGTGCGGCTCGGCGAGCGTGCCTTCGCCGACGACCTCGCGGAGCGCCACGTCGCGCCCGTGAACGAGCTCCGGATGCTCGACCACTGGGACAACGTCGACGTGCACCCGGTGATGGGGCAGGTCGAGCGGGGGTACGCCGGTGGGTCGATCTTCTACGCCGACGGGCGGGTCCGCGACGACCTGTCGCGGGTCGCGCAGTACGCGCGGCTGCTCGGGTCGGTCGGGATCAACGCCGTGGGGCTGAACAACGTCAACGTGCACCGAACGGAGGCGCGGCTGCTCACCGACGGCCTGCCCGACGTCGCGCGCCTCGCCGCACTGTTCCGCCCGCACGGGATCCGCGTCTTCCTGTCGGTCTCGTTCGCGGCGCCGATCACGGTCGGCGGGCTGCCGACGTCCGACCCGCTCGACCCGGACGTGCAGGCGTGGTGGGCGCAGCGCGCCGCCGACGTCTACGCCGTGGTTCCCGACTTCGGCGGGTTCGTCGTCAAGGCCGACTCGGAGGGGCAGCCGGGACCGTTCGCGTACGGGCGCGACCACGCGGACGGCGCCAACCTGCTGGCCCGGGCGCTCAGGCCGTTCGGCGGGACGGTGTTCTGGCGGGCGTTCGTCTACGACCACCGGCAGGACTGGCGGGACCGCTCGACCGACCGCGCCCGCGCGGCGTTCGACCACTTCTCGCCGCTCGACGGCCGGTTCGACGACAACGTCGTCCTGCAGGTGAAGTACGGCCCGATGGACTTCCAGGCGCGCGAGCCGGTCTCGCCGGTGATCGCCGCGATGCCCCGCACCCGGCTGGCCGTCGAGCTGCAGGTCACGCAGGAGTACACGGGGCAGCAGCGGCACGCCGTGTGGCTCGGGCCGCAGTGGTCGCAGATCCTGCGGTTCCCGTTGTGGGGCGAGGGCGGGCGGACGGTCGCGGACGTGGCGGCAGGTCTCGGCGACCGCCCGGGGGCCGACCCGGGCACCGACCCGGGCACCGCCCCGGGCGCTGGCCCCGGTGCCGGCGCGCCACGGCGTGCCGGGCTCGTGGCCGTGTCGAACGTCGGCGACGACGCCTTCTGGACCGGGCACCCGCTCGCGCAGGCCAACCTCTACACGTTCGCCCGCCTCGCCTGGGACCCCGAGGCCGACCCGCTCGCGCTCCTCGACGAGTGGGTGACGCTGACGTTCCCGTCGGCCGACGACGAGGTCCGCGCCGCGCTGCACGCGATCCTCGACGACTCGTGGCGGACGTACGAGGACTACACCGCACCGCTCGGCGTGGGCTTCATGGTCCGTCCCGGCCACCACTACGGCCCGGACGTCGACGGCTACGAGTACACCCCGTGGGGCACGTACCACTTCGCCGACCGCGACGGCATCGGCGTCGACCGCACCCGCGCGACGGGCACCGGGTTCACGGGCCAGTACCCGGCGCCGTGGCGGGACGTGTACGAGGACCTCGCGACGTGCCCCGACGACCTCCTGCTGTTCTTCCACCACGTGCCGTGGTCGCACGTGCTGCACAGCGGGGTGTCGGTCGCGCAGCACGTCTACGACACGCACGCGGACGGGGCCGCGCGCACCGAGGCGAACGCCGCGCGGTGGGCGCGGGTGGCCGGGAGGGTCCCCGACGACCTGCACGGACGCGTCACGGAGCGGCTGGCCGAGCAGGTCCGCAGCGCGCACGAGTGGAGCGACCAGCTCCGCTCGTACGTCCACCGGCACAGCGGCATCCCCGACGCCCGGGGCCGGACGATCCACTGACACACCGACGGCGTGGAAGGTCTGTCGCACTCAGCGAGACAGACCTTCCAC